>NZ_JAJAEF010000017.1:0-113942 GCF_020447145.1 Shewanella sp. SR1
TATTGCGCTGATTTATGCACTTTCAGTAAAGTGGTGGGTCGTGAAGGATTCGAACCTTCGACCAATTGGTTAAAAGCCAACTGCTCTACCGACTGAGCTAACGACCCATCTGGTGTTGCGCTGAATTATGCACTTTCAGTAAAGTGGTGTCTTGTTAAGGATTAGAACCATTCGACTGATTGGTTAAAAGCCAACTGCCCTAGCTTTATAAAAAAGCGACTGAGCTAACGATCCATCTAGATATTGCGATAATACGGTTCACTTATTTTTGGCATTTATCATGCTGATAATAAGTGGTGGGTCGTGAAGGATTCGAACCTTCGACCAATTGGTTAAAAGCCAACTGCTCTACCGACTGAGCTAACGACCCATCTAGGTATTGCGATAAAACTATTCACTTATTTTAAGCATTCACAATGCCAACAATAAGTGGTGGGTCGTGAAGGATTCGAACCTTCGACCAATTGGTTAAAAGCCAACTGCTCTACCGACTGAGCTAACGACCCATCTGGTGTTGCGCTGATTTATGCACTTTCAGTAAAGTGGAGTGTCGTGGAGGATTAGAACCATTCGACTGATTGGTTAAAAGCCAACTGCCCTAGCTTTATAAAAAAGCGACTGAGCTAACGACCCATCTAGGTTTTGCGCTAATTTATGCACTTTCAGTAAAGTGGTGGGTCGTGAAGGATTCGAACCTTCGACCAATTGGTTAAAAGCCAACTGCTCTACCGACTGAGCTAACGACCCATCTGGTGTTGCACTGATTTATGCACTTTCAGTAAAGTGTTGTGCCATTAAGGATTAGAACCATTCAACTGATTGGTTAAAAGCCAACTGCCCTAGCTTTATAAAAAAGCGACTGAGCTAACGACCCATTCTACTACTGACTATCTCGTTAAATACCACTAACCTATTCTATTTATTAGAGTAAGTGGTGGGTCGTGAAGGATTCGAACCTTCGACCAATTGGTTAAAAGCCAACTGCTCTACCGACTGAGCTAACGACCCATTTACTGGTATTTTACGCCCCGAACGACCTCGCCGCTCTGAGGGCGCCTATAATACCTTTTTCATCTTCTCATGCAAGCGCAAATTCCCAATTTTTTGTCGTTTGCATGAAAAACAGACTAAGAGTATGTTTTTTAGTTAATTACGCTTTAATTGCAGCCAGTTGCTGCTGTGCAATGCGCGCTGCTGCGCTGTTTGCGTAATCTTTGACGACTTGTTGGTAGTATTGCGTCGCCCCAGCCTTGTCACCGGTTTTTTCGGCGATCATGCCAAGCTTCACTAAACTGTCACCCCGTTTATTGGAATCACTAAAACGGTCAACCACAGTTTTGAAGGCTTGTTTGGCTTCTGCAAATTCGCTCTTATTAAATAATAGCTGCCCTAACCAATAGTTAGCATTCGCGGCATACACAGAATCTGGGTATTGTTTGATAAAAGCACGGAAGGCAGGAATAGCGTCGTCATACTTACGCTCTTTCAAGACTAAGTTAACGGCACTCTCATAGCTTGCAGTTTCACTTAAACTACTTGAAGCCGCATTCGTTGAGGCTATAGAAGGTGTGGATGTCGCGGCTGCGGCTGCAGGAGCGGCAGATGCCTTTGAGGATAAATTAGCAAGTTCATCATATAACTGACGCTGACGCTGTTGCATCTGCTCAATCTGATAATTCTGTTGTTCGGTTAAACCACGTAAATCGAGCACTTCCTGCTGCAGTGTATCAAGACGGCGCTGCATATCGAGCTCGCTTTGTTGTCTTGATTTTACAATACGTTCTATGCGAGAAAGTCTGTCATCACCCGAACCACCAGCAATATCTTCCACAGGAGCAGGTGCTGCAACTGCAGCACCTGCTCCAAGGAACATTGCCGTAATTAAGACGGCACGTTTCATTGTGTTACTCTCCGAGATTCAATCTTAGTAAACTAAAACTGCACGACGGTTTTTGCCAAAACCTTCATCAGTGCGAGAAAAATCAAGTGGTTTTTCTTCGCCATAGCTGACTACGCTCATTTGGCTTGGCTGTACGCCCATACCTTGTAGGTATTTAGCAACGGCTTTAGCACGACGTTCGCCCAGTGCGATGTTGTACTCAGGCGTGCCACGCTCATCCGCATGACCTTCAATCAGTACGCGCACGCTTGGGTGCTCAACTAAGTAAGTGCCATGGGCTTCTAATATTGCGGCGAAATCAGTTTGAACTTCACTGCGGTCAAAGTCGAAGTAAATGATGTGTTGCTTTCTCAAGTCTTCTAACTGCTGGCGTTGTTGCTCTTCAGCAGACAACATTGCGCCTACACCACCAGTTTGAATGCCACCACCATTCAGTTCACTACCTGAACCGTTTGTTGAGCCCATTGCATCAGTTTCTGATTCTGAAGTTGAGCTACATGCACTAAGAGCCATAATTGGAAGTGCTACCAACATAGCTTTTAACAACTTATTCAGATCCATTACGTGTTCCTTATAAAATTAAATGTGATTAAATCAAGGTATAACATTAGAGAAACGGTGACCAAGAAGGTGATTTCACCTCACCTTGACCTGCCGGTAATCTTGCTTTAAAACGTCCATCCGTAGAAACAGCTGCTAATACTTGCTTGCCTTGGTATGTAGTGCCATAGATGACCATAGTACCATTAGGGGCCACACTTGGAGATTCATCCAAACGTGTCGATGTCAGCACCTGCATAAAACGCGTACTCAAATCCATACGCGCAATATTAAATTTACCGTTCGTGCGATTAACAAAAATCATACTGCGACCATCAGGGGTAATTGAACCACCGAGGTTCCATTCACCTTCAAATGTTTCGCGACTCACTTTACCTGAGCTCAACTCTACGCGATAAATCTGTGGTCTACCACCGCGCTCTGATGTAAAAATCAACGACTTTCCATCAGGATACCATGATGGCTCAGTATCGATAGCATAGTGATTGGTAATACGCTTAATGGCTTTGGTCGCAATATCTATGATGTAAATTTCAGGCTGACCGTCTTTAGATAAAGTGATCGCCAAAGATTTTCCATCGGGTGAGAACGCCGGCGCACCGTTAATACCAGGGAAAGAGCTCACTTTAGTGCGCACTTGGGTATACAGGTCTTGCACGAAGATCTCAGCTTTTTTGTTTTCAAAGCTAACATACGCTAAACGACGACCATCGGGTGACCAAGTCGGTGACATCAACGGCTCTGGCGAGCGCAGTAACATTTGTTCATTGACGCCATCATAATCAGCAACCATCAATTGATAAGGGGCTTTTTGAGTATGATTGACCACAACATAGGAGATCCGCGTTAAGAATGCACCGCGAATACCGGTTAACTTTTCATAGACGATATCGCTGATCCTGTGTCCATATTGGCGAAATTGCGCCGCTGAAATCACAGTTTGACGGCTGTCCATCAAAAATTCTGTTGCACTAACTGGGCCTTTCAACGCTTGGTTTTGGGCTTTGACTAAATCGATTAAATCAAAGCTCACCAGATATTGATCAGTACCATAAGGTTTAACGGTACCTAGCACTAACGCTTCGGCGCCAACACTTGACCAAGAGTTAGCTTGAAACTGTGCCACAGTGCCAATATTGCGCTGAGGTAGTCCAAGTTCGTCTAAAGGTTTAAACGTACCGCTACGCACTAAGTCCGACATCACTACATCCGCAATCGCTTGCGGTGCGGCGCCAGGACCTTGCCAAACAAAAGGCATCACAGCAATGGGACGCGCAGCGTCAACACCTTCTGTGATCACAATATCCAATGCCGCTTTTGCGGGGGTGGTGCACAGCAGAACTGCCAATGCTAACCATTTTGCCAATATTCTCATGGGACTCCTTTAATTAAAACGTTGGTTCAACGATTAAGTTAATTTCTTTCATCAAGTTATAAACTGCAGGGTCCGGAGACACTGGCAATTTACCCGCCTTCAAAATCGCCGCTTTTGCTGCACGACAAACATTAGGATCACCGCCCTGAGTTTGACTGCTGATCACAAAACCATCATTTGCTAATCGTACAGAGACAGTGCAAGTCTTACCACGCATAGACTCGTCAACAACGAGGTTACGCTGGATTGTCGACTTGATCATATTGGTATATTTACCCACTTCACTCTGCATCTGCTTATTCATGGTTTGCGACAACGCCGCCTGCTCCGCCGCTAATGCATCAGCCATTTCTTGCTCTTGCTGTGCACGCGCCTTCGCTTCAGCATCCGCTTTCGCCTTAGCGTCCGCTTTGGCTTTAGCATCTGCTTTGGCCTTAGCTTCGGCTTTCGCTTCTGCATCAGCCTTGGCTTTTTCAGCTTTGGCCTTAGCTTCCGCCTCCTTCTGCTTACGATCGGTCTCAACTTTTGCTGCAGCGGCTTCTTCCACTTTGCGTTTTTCTGCTGCTTTTTGCGCGGCATCTTCGGCGACTTTACGCTCCTGCTCTTTCAGCTTACGGTCGGCTTCGGCTTTAACTGCCTTTTCCTTTTCCTGCTGCTGTTTCACTTGGGCAAGCTTGGTCGCTTCATTGGCCTTTTGGGTTTCAATTTCTTGCTGCTTACGTTCTTGCTCTAACTGTTTAATCTGAGCTTGTTCACGTTCGCGCGCTTGCTTCGCTTCTTGCGCTTTGCGTTCAAGCTCAGCTTGACGTTCTTGCTCACGGCGCTCTGCATCACGCTTTTCTTGCTTAAGTTTCTCAACTTGATTAGCGACTTTTTGCTGATCAACCATCACGGCTTTAACCGCTGGCGCACTAACTTGTTGCATAGGCTCAGGTTTGTGAGAGAAATCGATCCCCAACGCCAGAATAATTATCACGCCAATATGAATACCCGCTGAAATTGACAGAGGTAATGTTACATCTGACTTATCTGCCACCTATTTCTCCTTGGGTGAATCCGTCATCAAACCGACTGATGGCACGCCAGCACCTTGCAAGGTCACCATCAACTGAATCACTTTATCGTAAGGAATATTTCTATCGGCCTTAACCACCACTGGACGCTCAGGCTCTGTCACCATAAGCGCAGCAACTTCCGTCGCCAGTTCTTCCAAGTCCATCGGTACGTTGGTCGAACCACCTTTATTCAGATAATAATCACCTTCACCGTCAATCGAAGCCACCACAGGTGGCTTACTGTCAGCAGGTAAAACTTCCGCAGCCCCTTGAGGCAGCTCCACTTTTACCCCTTGGGTGACTATGGGCGCTGTTACCATAAAAATAATTAACAGCACGAGCATCACGTCGATATAGGGCACCACGTTGATTTCGGCAACGGGGCGACGACGTTTGCGCTGATAAGCTGGTTGCATTATGCCCCTTCCTTCTCACTGTATGCTTGGCGATGCAAAATGCTGGAGAACTCTTCCATAAAGTTTGCGTAGGCCATTTCCAATTTATCGACTTGAGTCGAGAAACGGTTGTACGCAATAACCGCAGGGATCGCAGCAAATAGACCCATAGCCGTTGCAATCAAGGCTTCAGCAATACCGGGGGCAACCATAGCTAAGGTCGCGTTTTCCATCGAACCAATGGCGATAAATGAATTCATAATCCCCCATACCGTACCAAATAAACCGATATAAGGGCTAGTCGAACCAATGGTCGCTAATAATGGTAAATTCGCTTCTAACTTTTCCATTTCGCGAGAAAGTGTCACACGCATAGCACGTGATGTACCGTCCATCACGGCATCAGGCACTTTGCTATTTAATTTATTCAGGCGTGAATATTCTTTAAAGCCAGTCACAAATAATGACTCTAAACCGCTATTATCAGGACGAGTCGATAATTCTTTATATAAACGGTTTAAATCAACGCCTGACCAAAATTTGTCTTCAAACTTCGCCGATTTACTTTTTGCGGATGTCAGTAAGCTACGGCGTTGTAAAATCACCGTCCAAGACATCACTGACAAGCAAAGTAAGGTGAACATAACAAATTTCACTAATAAACTGGCTTGTAAAAATAACCCAACAATCGACATATCAGCTTGCACTGTCAAACTCCTGCACAATATTTAAGGGAATAGCTCGGGGACGCATTCGTGACAGCGCAACACAAACAACCAGCACTGTGCCTTCACAATAACAGTCTCCCTGTTTATCGACCAAGCGTTGATGAAAGATCAACGAGGCCTTTTTCAACTCTATGACCTTAGTTTCAACAATAAGGTTCTGTTCAAAACGTGCCGCTTTGCGAAAATCTAATTCCGCACGCTTTACCACAAAGGCGGTATCGTCGGCTAACAGCGCAGTCTGACTCACGCCAAGGGCTTTTAGCCACTCGGTTCTCGCCCGCTCAAAAAAGTTGAGATAGTTCGAATGATAGACAACGCCGCCAGCGTCGGTGTCTTCGTAATAGACTGAAATAGGCCAATGAAACATCATTTGAAAATAAGCAAATTTTGGTTGAAAAATTGACGCTTACTATACCTAGGGAAACAAGACTTGTGAATGACCCGACGAAGATATAGATAGGAATAGCGCGGGTTTCAGATGAATAGGGGCAATTGTAAAAGACAATGGGGTCAAAGGACCCCATTTTATTAACATAGTTAGTTATTTTGCGATAGTTTGTGGCAGTGTTAAGCCAAAACTCTGCCACAAGAAACTGTAGATATCGGCAAATTCGTCAATCTTCATCGCCGTTGGTTTACCCGCTCCGTGACCCGCATTGGACTCGATACGCATAATCACAGGTTCAGTGCCCTGCTGCTTATCCTGCAACATGGCTGCGAACTTGAAACTGTGTAACGGCACGACGCGATCATCATGATCGGCAGTCATCACCATAGTCGCTGGGTAAGCTTGCGCTTTCACATTGTGATAAGGTGAATAAGCCAATAGCGCTGGGAATTGATCTGCTTTATCTGCACTGCCATATTCACTCGTCCAAGCCCAACCGATAGTGAACTTATGGAAGCGCAGCATATCCAGAACGCCCACAGCAGGTAATACCGCAGCAAAGAGTTCAGGGCGTTGAGTTACCGCAGCGCCCATCAACAGACCACCGTTACTGCGGCCATAGGCACCTAACTTAGTGCTATTCGTGTATTTTTCTCTCACTAGATATTCAGCGGCGGCAAAATAGTCATCAAACACATTTTGCTTTTTATCGAACATCCCCGCTTGATGCCAGCTTTCGCCGTATTCAGCGCCGCCACGTAAACTCGGCACAGCGTAAATACCGCCCATATCTAACCAAGCAATGTTGGCAGGACTAAAGCGTGGTGTCATCGAAATGGCAAAACCACCATAGGCATACAGTAATGTTGGGTTTTGACCGTTCTTCACTAGGCCTTTTTTATAGGACAGCATCATAGGCACACGCGTGCCGTCTTTGCTGCTATAAAACACTTGCTCAGAAACATAGTCATCGGGATTAAACGATACTTTAGGTTTGGCAATTACGCTTGATTCAGCGGTTTTAAAGTCAAATTTATAGGTGGTCTCAGGTTGAATATAACTATTAAACACATAATAGAAATAGTCTTTGCTTGCTTTGCCAAAAGGCCCAGCCACATTGCCTTGGCCAGGTAATGCTACGTCTTGGCGCTTCTGCCCACCCATGCTGTAAATCGATAATTGACCTAATACGTCGTGTAAATAACTCACCGCTAAATGGTCATTAATTATGGCGACGTTATTTATCGGATCTGTAGACTCAGGAATAATGGTTTGCCATTGGGATTTATCGCTATTGCGGGTATCAATCGCAATCACTTTACCGTTAGGCGCATCTAAGTCGGTTTTAAAATAAAACACTGAACCATCATTACCGAGAAACTCATATTCAGCTTCTAAGTTGAGGATCAATTCCACCACTTGTGATTTAGGCTCAAATAAGGATTTATAGAAGAAACGATTACGCTTATCCGTACCTTGAGAAATCGACAGTAATAGGTATTCGCCTTTCTCGGATACCTCGATGCCAAAGCCCCAATCTTTATTCTGTGGGCGCTCGTAAATCAATAAATCTTGGCGCTGATCTGTACCTAATTTATGGTAATACACTTTCTGGTTGAAATTGACATCAGCTAAGACATCTCCACCCGCTGGGGCATCATAGCGAGCATAAAACACACCTTGGTTTTCTTTATCCCACACTGCGCTAGAAAATTTAATCCATTTCAATTCATCGGCAAGTTTCTTACCGGTTGCGATATCAACAAACTGCCATTGCTGCCAATCTGAGCCCGAATTTGACACACCATAGGCTAAAATTTTACCGTCATTACTCACTGCAACACCTGATAGCGCCACAGTGCCATCCGCTGACAGTTTGTTTGGATCGAGAACTGGCTTTTCAACGCCATCTAACCCTTTGACATACAAAACAGATTGCGCCTGCAGGCCATCATTACGGTAGTAAAATTGATTGTCGCCATTCTCAAATGGGGCGGAGACTTTTTCGTAATTCCACAGCTCAGTGATGCGATCGACCACAGCTTGTTTATTGGGGATCTTGGCTAAATAGGCTTGACCGAAGGCTTGTTGTTCTTTTACCCAAGCTTCCGTTTCTGGCGTATTGGCCTCTAAATGGCGGTAAGGGTCCGCCACCGCAACACCGTGAATGGTTTCGACGAGATCATCTTTTTGAGTCACTGGGTAAACCAATTTATTTGCGCTTGCCTGCTCAGTCGAATTTTGTTCAGGTGCATTGCCACTTTGGCAGGCACCGAGTGCCATTCCCAATGTGGCCACTAACAAACCTTGCTTTGCAAGGCGAAATCTTAATGCCATCTTGTTATCGTCCTTCTTGTGGTTTCGGGCTTAAGGCCTTTTCAGCAAGTACTATACAAGCAAAAAAAATCATGGCAATGTCGTAACTTAATAAGAAGATTTTTAGGTTGTATCGCAGATTTAACAAAATGGCAGCAAGGATAAGCTTATTGAAGTGTATTATTATGCACTAATAGTGATTTATAAGTTATTAATCAAGGTAAATAGTGACTTAAGTGATATAGATCACCTTTACAATCATTAGAATTACTAATGTTTATGGGCAATTTTTCTCGTTTGTTTTACCGCCGAGTTCACCATAGAATGTGCTTGTTTTCAGGAGATACCTGCTTGCAGATATCGAAAACAAAGAACTTTTAAACTGGTGTGTTCCCAACACTTCAGTTTCTTCCCTGGTTCTTATGCTTGACTTCCTTCCTTCAATTTGTTGATTGCAAATGCATTATTTTTGCGGCCCGCTTAGTTTAAGCGGGCTTTTTTTTATCCATTTCAAACACCATCCTACTTACGACGATATCAGGCTTTATGCCGCTATCACTATTTATGCCCTAGCCTCACTTTAGTTTTATTTGCGGCTTAACGATTACCTGCTCGCGAACATCACAAATAAGAAAAACTCATAATCCCATTTAAAGCTCGCTGATACTGCAAAGGTTGAGGTTGAGGTTGAGGTTGAGCGAAATACTGCCAAGCTATCCAAAAATAACCACCTCCGCATCTATAAATGACAATGCCAAGTCAGTGACTTGGCATTGGATTGGGCTTAACTATATTGATGTGGCACAGGTTAAACACTGCGCAAATACACTACAAAGGCTTACTGATCCGTATCACAACGCGGCGGTTACGTGCCCTTTCGTCCATATCATCGTTCGAAGCCACATGACGGCGCTCACCGTGCCCCACAGTAACGATACGATCTTGCGGAATACCGCTGGCAACAAAGAAATCTTTTACCGACTCCGCCCGTTTATCCGAGACTTTTTGGTTAACTGAACGGCCACCGTAACTGTCGGTATACGCATCCACCAGCACTAACTCCACCAAAGGATCATAGGCTAAGTATTCTTGAACCCGAGACAGTTGCTGCTGTGAGAAACGAGTTAAATCGGTTCCGCCTTCATCATAATTCAACACAGTAAATGCGATATCTTCAAAGCTATAGGGCAACAGGTGCGCTAGACAAGCTTTGAACTCGCTGTATTTACGACCAAAATTAACCGATGACAAACCCACAGCGATTTTATTTGACTCGTTATACCAATCTGCATAGTAAAACGTCGGTTCCATCCCGCGACTCAACTCAGCCAACATAGACCAAGCGGCACGTTTAGGCACCTCACCATTAAAGTACTTTTGATAATGCAGTGACGTGATCTCTTTTGAGACCACTCCCGGACGCCACTGCGGCGCGCGACTAATTAGCTTAGCTTGCGTGACTTGGTCCGGTTTTACCCACATGTCTAAGGTAAAATTCATATTCTGCTGCTTACCCGCTTCGCTGGTAAAAATTGCTTTACCGTAGGAGGGGATATCATGCTCGAGGCGACAAACGATGGGAGAATTCTCACTCACTCGCCATTGGGAATCACTTAAAGAGGCGACATAATGGCGCAACTCTGCCATTGCAGTTGCTGGAACGCATAAAATTGATACTAATATCAGTTTTCGCCACATAGCCTTTACTCATGTTTAATCGGTTACATGGCTTTATCGGCAAACTATTTAGTTCCTTTAGCTCATAAAACCATCAATCAAGCATGACACACCCCAACACATTTAGCATAATAGCGCCCTGTGAATTTTCTAGAGTACTTTATGAGTGACATTTGCGACGCGAACAAATTGAAATACCGATTTCGAGGCTACTTTCCCGTAGTCATTGATGTCGAAACTGCGGGCTTCAACTCTCAAACCGATGCGTTGCTAGAAATTGCCGTCACCCTACTGAAAATGGACAATGAAGGCGTGATAGGAATCGACAAAACCCTACACTTCCACATTGAACCCTTTGAAGGCGCAAATTTAGAACCCGAAGCGTTAGCATTCAACGGCATTGATCCCACTAATCCGTTACGCGGAGCTGTAAGCGAGAAAGAAGCCTTTTTAGAAATCTTTAAAGCGGTGAAAAAAGCCCAAAAAGCCTCTGACTGCCATCGCAGTATCATAGTGGCGCATAATGCCGCTTTTGATCATGGTTTTGTGAGTAAGGCTATTGAACGTTGCGACTTAAAACGCTCGCCGTTTCATCCTTTTGCTACTTTCGATACTGCTACACTCGCCGGACTTGCCATTGGTCATACCGTACTTGCCAAAGCATGCATCATGGCGGGCATTCCCTTCGATAATAAAGAAGCCCATTCTGCGCTATATGATACCGAACGTACCGCAGAGCTTTTTTGTCACATAGTGAATCGTTGGAAATCATTAG
Source organism: Shewanella sp. SR1 (assembly GCF_020447145.1). Taxonomy (NCBI): domain Bacteria; kingdom Pseudomonadati; phylum Pseudomonadota; class Gammaproteobacteria; order Alteromonadales; family Shewanellaceae; genus Shewanella; species Shewanella sp. SR1. Next base: position 11,171 of record NZ_JAJAEF010000017.1, read on the forward strand.
GCGGCTGGCCGTTACTGGCCGTGGATGAGCAGGATGCACAAAGCGACACTGAGGCATAAATTTAGCGGTTCACACTAGATCTTAAGCCATTTAAAAACAAAAAAGCTGCCATTGGCAGCTTTTTTCATTTAACAGGCAACTGTGATTAGCAAATACTAATTACAGTGAGCTTGCGTTTTCAGACAGGTAAGCAGCAACACCTTCAGTGCTTGCATTCATACCTTTATCGCCTTTTTCCCAGCCAGCAGGACATACATCGCCGTGCTCTTCGTGGAATTGCAGTGCGTCGATCATACGTAGCATTTCATCAACGTTACGGCCTAATGGCAGATCGTTAACAACTTGGTGACGAACCATGCCTTCTTTGTCGATCAGGAATGAACCACGGAAAGCCACACCCGCTTCTGGATGCTCAACATCGTATGCTTTACAGATTTCATGTTTAACGTCAGCCACTAGCGTGTACTTAACTTGGCCAATACCGCCTTTTTCAACTGGGGTGTTGCGCCATGCGTTGTGAGTGAACTGAGAATCGATAGACACACCAATCACTTCTACGCCACGCTTAGTGAACTCTTCCATGCGGTGATCAAATGCGATCAACTCTGATGGACAAACGAAAGTGAAGTCAAGTGGATAGAAGAATACGACTGCTGGTTTGCCTTTGATGGCAGCAGTTAAGTTGAAGCTATCAACGATTTCGCCAGAACCTAATACAGCTGCAGCAGTAAAATCAGGAGCCTGACGGCCTACTAATACGCTCATTTTATATCTCCATCTATGAGTTGAACTAAGTGTAAGGCAAGATGCCCTTTCGCCAGTATGCTCTCCTCAACCTAGGTTGAGTTAAATCCTTACTGATTAGAAGGTGTTCTTACCAATCAAATCTTTAGGCATTATAAGTCGTGTGCTGTGCCTTACAACCTATTTAAGACCAATATCACATTTTTCAAGGGCATTTCCGTTTTGCCTGACTAAGGATAGAGCAATCTGCACTGATTGCGTGCGATGCACACCACATTCAGCTAACAGACTAAACCCAGCATGATCACATTTTCAGATATTTTTCAGATAAGCTATCGGCAAACTGGACATCCACAGCCTTTGCAGTCAAAAATAGCGTCTTTGGCTTAAAGAATTAAGAAAATTGACTATGAATGCAGTCGTAATTGCAGTGTGCTTAATGTTGGCACTCAGTTTAGCTAGGGTGAATGTGGTTATCGCCCTCACCGTGAGCGCCCTTGTGGCGGGACTTGTAGGCGGAATGGATCTGCACCAAACCATCGATGCCTTTAATACTGGCTTAGGTGGCGGCGCGCAAATTGCGCTCAGTTATGCATTATTAGGTGCCTTCGCTGTCGCACTCTCGCACTCAGGCTTAACCACGCTGATCTCAAGAAGCATTATCAGTAGCCTTGGACAAGATCCTAATCCCACCAATACTAACTGGGTTCGCTGGTTACTGCTGTTATCGCTACTTGTCATGTCGATGGCCTCACAGAATATTTTACCTATTCATATCGCCTTCATTCCGATTTTAGTGCCACCACTGTTACATGTGACGACCAAACTGAACATCGACCGTCGTTTAGTCGCCTGTGTTTTGACCTTTGGTCTGGTCACAACCTATATGATTTTACCGATTGGATTTGGTGGCATTTTCTTAAATGACATTCTGCTTTCCAACTTAACCAGCAATGGCTTAGCGGCTGTGCGTGAGCAAATTCCACCAGCCATGTTAATTCCAGCGGCGGGCATGATAGTTGGTTTACTGACAGCTGTGTTTATCAGTTACCGTAAACCTCGGATCTACGATGAGGCCAAAGTATTGGTTGCAGAGCCAGAAGAAACCCTCAACAAACGCAATATTATCATTGCCGCAGTGGCGATATTAGCCACCTTAGTGGTGCAACTTGAAACCGATTCGATGATTTTTGGCGCCTTAGTCGGCTTCATGATTTTCAGTTTCTCGGGCGCCTTAAAGCATGTCGCCGACCAAGATATTTTCAATCAAGGCGTGCGCATGATGGCCAACATCGGCTTTATCATGATTTCTGCCGCAGGTTTTGCCGCCGTAGTGAAAGAAACCGGTGAAGTGGGCACGCTTGTGGCTTCGCTTAGCGACATCATTGGTGATAATAAAGCCCTCGCCGCCTTTTTGATGCTGCTAGTGGGTCTACTGATCACTATGGGGATCGGCTCGTCTTTCTCCACCATTCCAATTATCGCGACCATTTATGTGCCTTTAGCGTTAAGTTTTGGTTTTTCGGTGGCGGCGACAATCGCGTTAGTCGGCACCGCTGCGGCGCTGGGTGATGCAGGCTCGCCAGCATCGGATTCCACCTTAGGTCCTACTGCGGGTTTGAATGCCGATGGCCAACACGACCACATTCGTGACAGCGTGATCCCGACCTTCATCCACTACAATATTCCACTGTTAGTGTTTGGCTGGATTGCGGCCATGGTGTTGTAACACCGAACAATACTCCCAATAAAAAGGCCGAATTGCATTGCAATTCGGCCTTTTAGATCGAGCGCCCAAATATTAACAAGCTATATGAATAGGCATGTTAACAGGCACAGGAACGATTATTTAGTACCAAAGATTTTATCGCCCGCATCACCAAGACCTGGCAGGATATAGCCCTTCTCATTGAGGCACTTGTCGATAGCAGCGGTATATAACTCGATATCAGGATGCGCCGCTTCTAACGCTTTGATCCCTTCAGGTGCAGCCACTAACACTAAGGCTTTGATTGAAGTACAACCACGTTTCTTCAATAAGTCGACGGTCGCAATCATAGAGCCACCAGTCGCGAGCATTGGGTCGACAACTAAGGCGATACGCTCGTTCATGTCGCTGGCGAGTTTTTCAAAATATGGCACAGGCTCAAGGGTTTCTTCGTCACGGTAAATGCCGACAACTGAAATACGCGCACTTGGGATATGCTCAAGTACACCGTCCATCATGCCCAAACCCGCACGTAAAATCGGCACAACAGTGACTTTTTTACCTTTGATTTGGTCGACTTCAACCGGACCGTTCCAGCCTTCAATCGTCACCGTTTCAGTTTCGAAATCTGCGGTAGCTTCATAGGTTAATAAACTGCCCACTTCGGCGGCTAGCTCACGGAAACGTTTAGTGCTAATGTCACCTTCGCGCATTAAACCGATTTTGTGACGCACTAAAGGATGTTTAACCTCGACAACTTTCATTTTTCTCTCCTACTTTATTTTTCGGCGTATTATTTTAGGCAAATTTTTCAGATTCTAGTTGATTTGTTTACTAGGTAAAACATAAAGTTTTGCCATTAGGCCTAATCGTGAGCTATCTCCCAAGAATAATTCCCAATCGACTAAGATACGTACCTTAATTTACTATTTTGTGACCAATCTCAAGACCTCAGAAACTGAAATACAGTTTTACTCGGCCAAAAATACTCCGCCGAGGGGCATAAATCCAAATCATGACTTTCGACCCCTAGCACAAGCTGGTAGAATACCGCCGCATAAAATCCAATAACGATGTACCCGAGAGGATCCCTCCGTGAGCACACCTACCCCACTGAGCTATAAAGATGCCGGCGTTGATATTGATGCAGGTAATGCACTGGTAAGTAACATTAAAGCAGCCGTTAAACGTACCCGTCGTCCAGAAGTTATGGGCAACTTAGGTGGTTTTGGCGCCCTGTGTGAAATCCCCACTAAATACAAGCAACCGGTTTTAGTGTCTGGCACCGACGGTGTTGGAACTAAATTGCGTTTAGCCATCGACTATAAAAAACACGACACAGTCGGCATAGACTTAGTTGCTATGTGTGTGAACGATTTAATCGTTCAAGGTGCTGAGCCACTGTTTTTCCTCGATTACTATGCAACAGGCAAGCTTGATGTTGAAACCGCGACGTCTGTTGTCAACGGTATCGGCGAAGGTTGTTTCCAATCTGGTTGTGCGTTAATCGGCGGTGAAACCGCTGAAATGCCAGGCATGTACGAAGGTGAAGATTACGACCTAGCAGGTTTCTGCGTGGGCGTAGTTGAAAAAGCCGACATCATTGACGGTAGCAAAGTTGCAGCGGGTGATGCGCTTATCGCATTAGCCTCGAGCGGCCCTCATTCAAATGGTTACTCTTTAGTACGTAAAGTATTAGAAGTGAGCCAAGCAGACCCTCAACAAGATCTCAATGGCAAACCGCTAATTGAGCATCTACTTGAGCCAACCAAAATTTACGTGAAATCATTGCTAAAACTGATCGCAGCATCAGACGTACATGCAATGGCACACATTACTGGCGGCGGCTTCTGGGAAAACATCCCACGCGTACTGCCAGATAATTTAAAAGCGGTTATCCAAGGCGATTCATGGCAATGGCCTGCTGTTTTCAGTTGGTTAATGGAAAATGGCAACATTGCAGAATATGAAATGTATCGCACCTTCAACTGTGGCGTCGGCATGTTAGTCGCGCTGCCAGCCGATAAAGTGGATGCTGCACTTGCATTACTGGCTGCAGAAGGCGAACAAGCTTGGCTGATCGGTGCTATCGCAGATCGTGAAGGCAATGAAGAGCAAGTGGAGATCCTGTAATGCCCCAGAGCTGTCGTGTAGTTGTATTAATTTCCGGAAATGGCAGTAACCTGCAAGCGATTATCGACGGTTGCGACGATAATCTGCAGGCCGAAGTTGTCGGAGTCATCAGTAATAAACCCGATGCCTATGGCCTAGTGCGCGCCCATCATGGCGAAATTGATACCAGCTGCGTGATAGCTCACCAAGGTGAATCTCGCTCTGAATACGATGCACGTTTAATGACAGTCATCGAACAGTACCAACCCGATTTAATCGTGTTGGCAGGATTTATGCGGATCTTAACCGATGATTTCGTGAATCATTACCTAGGTCGCATGATCAATATCCATCCGTCACTGTTACCGAAATACACTGGCTTAAACACCCATCAACGTGCCATTGACGCTAACGACAGCGAACATGGTGCCAGCGTGCATTTTGTCACGCCAGAGCTTGATGCAGGTCCTGTGATTTTACAGGCCAAAGTGCCTGTTTATGAAGAAGATACCGCTGATATGCTCGCCGCCCGTGTGCATGAGCAAGAACATGCCATTTATCCACTCGTGGTGAAATGGTTTAGTCAGCAACGTCTTAACATGCAAAACGGCCAAGCCTATCTTGATGGCAATCTTATCGGCCCGAGCGGTTACGCGCCTGATTAGTTCCGCTTAAAAGCAATGGTAGCAAGATCATAAATGGAGACCTTAGGGTCTCTTTTTTTTAACTATTTTCCACAAAAGCATTGTTTTCTGGGGCAATGTGGCATTAGATAACTTAACGAAAAGTGATTTTTGCTCGGCATGACAAGAGACTATTAGATGAAAAATATTATCTGCGATATCGATGGTGTACTACTGCACGACAATAAACTGATCCCCGGCAGCGACAAATTTATCCAGCGTATTTTAGAACAAGGCAATCCGTTAGTCGTCCTGACTAACTATCCCGTACAAACGGGAAAGGATCTGCAAAACCGTTTAAGCGCTGCCGGTATTGATATTCCTGAAGAATGCTTTTATACCTCCGCGATGGCAACCGCTGACTTTTTACAGCACCAAGAAGGCAGTAAAGCCTATGTCATTGGTGAAGGCGCCCTCACCCACGAACTCTACAAAGCAGGCTTTACCATTACCGATATCAACCCTGACTTTGTGATTGTCGGTGAAACCCGCTCCTACAATTGGGAAATGATCCATAAAGCTGCAGCCTTTGTGGCAGGTGGCGCCCGCTTTATTGCCACCAACCCTGACACTCATGGCCCAGCTTACAGCCCTGCCTGTGGCGCCCTATGTTCGCCAATCGAGCGTATTACCGGTAAAAAACCTTTCTACGTGGGTAAACCGAGCGCTTGGATCATTCGCTCGGCGCTTAATCATATTGATGGGCACTCTGAAGACACTGTCATTATCGGCGACAATATGCGCACCGATATTTTGGCAGGCTTCCAAGCTGGGCTTGAAACCATTCTGGTCACCAGTGGCGTGAGTAAACTTGAAGATATCGACAAAGAGCCTTTCCGCCCTAACCATGTATTTGCCTGCGCGGGCGATATTGATGTTGTTTAAACAATTATCTAAACCTTTGTCTAACCCTGCGTAGCCACTCCTTCTTGCTAGCTAGCCATTCCAACATTACCCATGCAATACGCCTAGCCAAAAGGCGTATTGCATAGGGTAAAGCAACATTAAGTAACACATTCACCTGCCGCTCAGCCTTGTGGCTCGCTGCGGCTTGCTTCATGATAAGTCTCGCTTCTGATTGATTAACATAAATCTAAAATACCTTAATTAAAACAACAGTAGGATTAACCTATGCGACGTCTGTATCCACTCTGTGCGCTGGCTATGCTCAGTGCCTGTAGTCCGAATTCATCCCAACCCGATGACAACAGTACTTTGGCTGAACTCAAACCCGTGCAGTTTAATGAAGCGCGCTTTAGAAATGATATTAAAGCCCTGTCATCCGATGAATTTGAAGGTCGAGCACCGACCACTCACGGTGAAAAACTCACCTTGGACTATTTGACTAAAGCCTTTACAGAGATGGGACTCAAGGGCGCATACCAAGGCAGCTTTTTGCAACCTGTGCCTATGGTCAGCTATACCGCAGATGAAGCGCAGCAAGTCACGCTGGCAGGATTACCCTTTAAATACCGAAAAGATCTGGTGCTCAGCAGTCGTCACGATAACGGTGGCATTAACATTGAAAACGCGCCATTAGTCTTCGTTGGCTATGGGGTGAACGCACCCGAATATGGTTGGAATGATTACCAAGATCTCGACATGAAAGGCAAAATCGCGGTGATCTTAGTGAACGACCCCGGCTTTGCCCGCCCTGACTCGGGTAAGTTCAATGGCAAAGCCATGACCTATTACGGCCGCTGGAGCTATAAGTTTGAAGAGGCCAGCCGTCAAGGCGCCCTTGGTGCACTGATCATCCATGATACTGAGCCCGCCTCTTATCCTTGGTCTGTGGTAGAAAATAGCTGGACTGGGCCACAGCAAGATCTAGTGCTGAGTAAAGCCGAACAAGATAGCCGCATCCAAGTCGAAGGCTGGCTTACATTGGACGCAGCAACCCAGCTGTTTGATAAAGCGGGTTTATCACTGCCGAGCTTGATGGCGCGCGCTGCCGACAGCCCAATTAATGTCCCCCTTGAGCAAACTGGCAGTATCGCCTTTAAAAATAAAGCCGAATACGCAAATAGCTACAACGTAGTCGCTACACTCCCCGGCAGCACACAAGCCGACGAGCAGATCCTCTACACCGCCCATTGGGATCACATAGGTAAAGACGAGACGAAAGCAGGCGATCAGATTTACAACGGCGCCATGGACAATGCCTCAGGCACTGCCGGCATTCTCGAAATCGCCAGACAATTAGCCGATAATGCGAAACAAGGCCACGGTTTAGCGCGCTCGGTCACCTTTATTGCCACCACAGGTGAAGAACAGGGCTTACTCGGTTCGCGCTATTACGCTGCCAATCCACTTTACCCTATCGACAAAACCGTGGCAGTGTTAAACCTCGACAGCACGAATATCTACGGTAAAACCAATGACTTTACCATCGTTGGCAAAGGTAAATCTGAGTTAGAAACCTACCTTATCGATGCGGCGAAACAACAAAACCGCATCGCCATGGGTGAGAAAAATCCCGCTTCGGGCGGTTTCTTCCGTTCAGATCATTTCAGCTTTGCCAAACTGGGCGTGCCAGCGGTATTTGCCGGCGGCGGTAGCGACCCCGTTGATGAAGCCACGGCTGCTTATAAAACCCAGATGCAAGCGACAATGAAAGGCTGTTATCACAATGTCTGCGATGAATACCGTGAAGACTGGGATTTAAGCGGCGCGCTGCAAGACTTGCAAGTCTACTACCAAGTCACGCGCACATTGGGTAGCAGCAAAGATTGGCCGGGATACTATCAAGGCACAGAGTTTAATAGCCTGCGCCCAGCCAAAACGACGCTTGTGACAGATGCAAAATAGCAGCTTTTATCAGTGACAGCTTGTGAGAGGCGACTTGGTTAGTCGTCTCTTATTGACGCATGCTAGTCGCACCTGCGAAATAAAGCGCCATCTCTGCCTGTAAGCCAAAGCACCAGACAAGATTGAAAAGCACGTGAACCATTCACGTGCTTTTTTTGTTTTCAGCTCACAAACAATGCCGTTATCGCGAAATATCCATCCTGCGACACCATTCTGCATAGGCTTATGCCATTGGTTGATGTCAAACTCGGCGCATTAATTGATTAAAAATAAAACACTTAAACGAGCCAACTCATTATTTATGGTCTTTTTAACGGTTTTTCTGTCATCGACACTTTTTTAAAATACATTGTGAATTCCCCAAAACCCCTCACGCCAAATCAGACAATAAAAACAAATCATCAAAAATAACGCAAATTAAATGAATTATTCTCAAATAAAAGCATTAAACATAAACACCTAAATCAACAAAAACACCAATAAGCAGATAAAACATCAAAAATAGTGTTTGGCAAATACCTAAATTGCTGGCACATTAAACCTCAATTGAGACATCCTCAAATGACAGACAGTGTGGGAGTTGTACTATGTGTTCAATCTTTTCGATTTTAGATATCCAATCTGATGCCAAAGAACTGCGCCAAGTCGCGCTAGAAATGTCTAAGCTAATGCGCCACCGTGGCCCTGACTGGTCAGGTATTTATGCCAGTGATAAGGCAATTCTTGCCCACGAACGTTTAGCCATTGTTGACATTGAACACGGTGCTCAGCCACTGCTGACCGAAGATGGCAGTTTGATCCTTGCGGTCAACGGCGAAATCTATAACCACAAAGAATTGAAAGCCCAGCTAGGCGATAAGTACAGCTATCAAACCAACTCTGACTGCGAAGTCATTCTGGCGCTGTATCAAGAATATGGCACTGACTTCCTTGATAAATTAAACGGTATCTTCGCGTTTGTTTTATATGACAAAGCCCAAGATAGATACCTTATCGGCCGCGATCACATGGGTATCATCCCGCTATACACAGGCCGTGACGCTGCGGGCAACTTCTATGTTGCCTCAGAAATGAAAGCGCTGATGCCAGTGTGTAAAACGGTGGAAGAATTTTTACCGGGCCAGTATCTGTATTCAAAAGATGGTGAAGCCGTTAAATACTATAGCCGCGATTGGCAAAGCTATGATGCGGTTAAAGATAACCCAGCCAGCCAAGAAGAATTGCGTGACGCATTAGAAGCAGCGGTTAAACGCCAATTAATGTCAGACGTGCCCTACGGTGTGTTGCTATCAGGCGGCTTAGATTCATCGATCATTTCCGCCGTGACGCAAACCTTTGCTAAACGCCGCATTGAAGACGATGGCGAAACCAACGCTTGGTGGCCCCAGTTGCATTCTTTTGCTGTCGGCCTTGAAGGTGCGCCGGATTTAATCGCCGCCAAAAAAGTCGCAGATGCCATTGGTACGATTCACCATGAGATCCATTTCACCTTCCAAGAAGGCTTAGATGCGATTAAAGAAGTGATCTATCACTTAGAAACCTACGATGTCACCACCATACGTGCCGCGACACCTATGTATTTAATGGCGCGTAAAATCAAAGCCATGGGCATCAAAATGGTGTTATCGGGTGAAGGCGCTGATGAGCTATTTGGCGGCTATTTATACTTCCATAAAGCGCCAAACGCACAGGCATTCCACGAGGAATTAGTCCGCAAACTCGATAAACTGCATCTGTTCGATTGTCTGCGTGCCAACAAAGCTATGGCCGCTTGGGGATTAGAAGCTCGTGTGCCCTTCCTAGATAAAGAGTTTATGGATGTGGCGATGCGCATCAACCCAGAAGCGAAAATGTCTAAGGATGGCCGCATCGAGAAACACATTCTGCGTAAAGCCTTTGAGCATAAATTGCCAAAAGAAGTGGCGTGGCGTCAAAAGGAACAATTCAGTGACGGCGTGGGCTACTCTTGGATTGACGGTTTGAAAGAACAAGCTGCAGCGCGGGTGGATGATTTACAATTGGCAAACGCGAAATTCCGTTTCCCATACAACACGCCAGAAACTAAAGAAGCCTATTTCTATCGCTGCTTCTTTGAGGAACATTATCCACTGAGCGGCGCTGCTGAAACGGTTCCAGGCGGTAAATCCGTCGCCTGTTCAACACCAGAAGCATTAGCTTGGGACGAAAGCTTGCGCGGCATTATCGACCCATCGGGCCGAGCAGTGCGCTCTGTACACACCTCAAGTTATTAATGATCTAACGTTAAAGTGCTCAGTTGATAAACTAGGTTAATACGCTAAATTAAAAAGCTAAGTGAATCAGCTGGATTGATAAACTGGTTTAGATAGCCAACCACAAAAGTCACCCTAGGGTGGCTTTTGTATTTCGATGCTGTTTACTTTTATTGCTTACTCGTGCACAAAATTGTGCCTTAACTCTAGAATTCAACTAGGCCGACAGCGCACTGAATGGCTTGATTTGAGAGTGAGCTTGAATGTGGGTTTGAGTGTGAGCGTTGGTTTGCACTTGAGTTTGAAAATAAGCATTACTCTGCGTCAAAGCCATCGGATCTAAGCTTAAAAACTGCTTTCCGGCACTCATGCCCGCATGGTAATCATGGCGTAAATCGGCATCGGTACTCCCCAGTAACTTACTCTGCAAATTTTCAGCGGCAAAAATCTGCACTATCTCCACATCCTCTGGCGGATTTGCCATAAAATCCAATTCATCCTGATAGGCTTGTTCGTGCTGCACTAAATAATCTATGGTTTTCGGGCAAAAACCAGAAACACAAATCCAAGATTTAAGTTTATGCACCCAAGCCGATTGCGCCTGAAAATCCTCACTCACAGTGCGGATCACCACAATTTTGCGGGCACCACGACGATAGGCCTCACGCACAGGTAAAGGCGCTGCTAAGCCGCCGTCGAGATAAAAATCACTGTCGATAGCTTCGCTCAATGCTGCGCTGTGATGCGACCCGCTATGATTAGCCGCGCCGTTATTACAGGCCTTGTCACTATTACAGGCCTTGTCATTTAGCCAAGGCGTGAGTTTCACCCCTTGTTTATACAAAAATGGTAATGCACTAGAAGCTTTAAGCAATTCGCGCCACTGGCTTTTACTGCTTGGACTTAAAAAATATCCCTTGCGATCACTGGCATTGGTGGTGGTGATCAGTAACTGCCGATCACCGAGTGAGGCTGTCGCCGCGTTAAGATCTAATTTAAACATCCCTTGTCGCGTCTGCTCAAAATACCAATCTAAATCGACCACGTTACCGCCGACTAACCCGCGACCGAGTCGATAGAAACGTTTATGCCGCGACAAACCGCGGATCAAACGTTTGGCATAACCCTTTTGGCGGGCCAAAAAACTGCTGAGGTTCTGTGAGCCTGCAGATGTACCAATAAATAAATCAAAGGGATCGAAGCCGTCATCAAGCCAAGCATCGAGCACGCCAGCGGTGAAAATACCGCGCTGACCACCTCCTTCTGCAATCAAGGCCACCTGTGGGCTAGCATTAGATTGAGCGTCTTGGGAGGCTAAATGGCTGACGGCGTGCATAGGAAAACCTTATCGAATAATTCATATAAGGTGAGTCTAAACAAGCTGAATGAGAAAAGATAACGGATAGAAGCTATCATCTTAATAGGAAAATACTATTAAGATAGTGTACAAGCATTAGCCGGTGATGATAACGACAGCAAATACTGGCAGAAATAACGGCAGTGATAAGCAAGGTTAGGCAGGTTAGCTTGTTCGTCATCCTTAACGAACAAGCTATTTTCACATCAAGGCATTAAAACTTATGACTCAGTTCTAACGTGATATTACGCGGCTCACCGGGGAAATGGCCATTACGTTCGCTAAACCCACTGACGGCATATTCTTTGTCGAAGATATTTTTAAGATTTAAGCGAACTTGAGTTTGATCCCACTGGGTCGTCCAGCTCATGTCAAAAATCGTATGGGGCTTCACTATTTGACCATCGAGGCTGAACTGCTCGCCCACATAGTCCATACCAAAGGCAATCGCCGAATCGAGTGCATTGATATCGTAACGGGTCCATATCCCCGCTTGATGACGCGGCGCATTGGCAAAGTGCTTACTATCAAAAGTATTGGTTAAACTGTCGTTCGTGACCCCTTTAACCACTTCAGTCTCGTTATAGGCATAGTTTGCTGTGACGGTCAGGTTATCGGTTAAATCCCCCACCAGCGTCCATTCAAGGCCTTGACTGTGTACTTCACCCAAATTAAGTAAAGCGGGAATGCCATCGTCATCGCCAGTATTTAAAGGGTTAGCTTGAGCGACATTTTGTTTTTCAATGCGATATACGGCGAGCGTGGTCATAAACTGGCCATCAAGCCACTCATTTTTCATCCCAAGTTCAATTTGATTACCCGTTTCTGGATCGAGGAAACCGTCAGCAATATCTTGTGCTTGATCGGTTAAAGATGCTGGATTAAAGCTCTCAGAGTAATTCAAATAAAAGGACATTGAATCGATTGGGCGATAATTAAGCCCTGCCCTTGGCGTTATCGCGTTATCGCTGAAGGAGAAACCGGTCTTTTTATCATAGTCATCAAACTGGCTGAAACGCAGACCAGCAATCAATGACCACTGTTCATTAAAGTGCAAATGTTCCTGCACATACACGCCATAGCGGTTAGCGCGAGTGCCATCGGTATTTTTGTCTTGCAGCGTGTAACTACTAGGATCGGTTTCACCATAATTAAGGTCAAAAATATTCAGGTTGCCAACACCCGTTTTATCCGTCGCCAACTTGTAGCTATATTCGGTTTCAACATAGTGATAATCGCCACCAAACAGGAACTCATGTTCAAAACCTAAGGCATCGAATGCATAAACAAAATCATTGGTTAAACTGATTTCATCGTTGGCACGAGCTTGCACTCGGTATTCACGCTTAATGGTGCCATCACCCATAATGGGCTTTTTATTGGCATCTAAGGTCGCCCAACCTCTCGATTCATGATATTGCTGCGTGGAATCATTATTCAGATAACGGATCTGAGTCTTGACAGAGAAATTATCGGTGAATTGATGATCGAGAATCGATTGCAGCACCAGTGCATCCATCTTCTGGAAGTCACTCTTCTCATTGGCATTATAGGATGGCGCAACAAGGAAATTACCGTCATTATCGACAGGCACGCCGCGCAGTCGATTGCCGCCTAAATCCTGCTTAATGATATCGAAGGTCGTGGTGAGCTTAGTATCATCACTGATTTCGTAGAGTAACCCACCCGCCACTTCAGCATTTTGGCTATCGGCATTATTTCGAAAGCTATCTTCCTGCTGATAATAGGCGCCAAAGCGATAGGCGAGATTTTGGGTTAAGCCGCCGGTCAAATCCAGCGAGCCACCCATCATATCCTCGCTGCCGGTGCTCAATGTCAGCTCTTTACTCTCAACAAAAGTTGGTTTTTTAGTGACATAGTTGATCATGCCGCCGGGTTCACCACCTCCATAAAGTGCCGATGCCGGGCCTTTTAACACTTCAACCCGCTGCACATTAAACAGTTGCGGCACAGAAAATCCCGAATAGGGATCGCCCCTTACCCCATCATAAAAGACGTTGGCATCGTCACGGAAACCGCGAAAGGTTACGCCCGAATAACTGAACTCACTTACGCCAGCGATTGAGCGGTATAAATCGGTAATATTGCGCGCTGCTTGGTCAACGATTAACTGCTCGGTCAGCACTTGCACCGACTGCGGCAATTCCATCACATTAATCGCCGTCTTAGTGCCAACCGTCGTTTCTTTATCGACGTACATTTGCATCGCGCGGCCATGCACGGCAATTCGCTCAGGTGCTGCCAACTTAACTTGCTCATAGGCTGCAGGCTCAGTCGATGCAGGACTTGCAACGGGTGAGTTTGTAGATAAGGTCTGCTGTGGGGCCTCTTTATCGAGTACGGTTTCAGCGGCCAGTGCCGACTGATGTTGAGCGAGTGCAAGTGCAATTAATGAGTAGGCGAAACGAGTCTTCACAGAATGTCCCCAGCGCGAGCGCATAAAAATGGCATAAACCAAAGGGTTTACAAATGTATTCAAACGAATTGGCCGTCATTATAAAGAATGATTTACGAATAACAACGATTATCATTTGAATTTACATAAATGTGAAATCTGTTAGGTAAATAGCTAGCGTCAGCTCACATAATCCTTGTTGTGTTTGGTTATGACTAAAACGAAAAGAGCGTCAGTCGCACGGACCTTAGATAGAAGTTTTAATGTGGGACAAGCAAGAGACTCACAGTATCGAGCTCAATACCTGCATGGAACCGAAGAATGAAAACAAAAACCATACAAAAATAAAAACCAGCGACAGTGCGCTGGTTTTTGGCGGCTCTTGAGCTGTTCTAAAGCTGATTTGACTCAGCCGATAAGGTGAATGCTTAAAAGATAGCTTCATCCAATTGCGTGAGCATTTCACTCGCCTGCTCGATTTGCTTACGCAGACTGCGACCTTGCACCGCCCAGTAAGCCATATAAAAATCGGCAGTTTTCAATTTAGCTTGGTAAAATGCGGTTTCTTCAGTGCCCTGCTCCAGCGCCGCTAATGCAACCGCGGCACTTCTGGCCCACATCCACGCCAGTGCCGTCACCCCAAATAACTCCAAATAAGCCATTGAAGCTGCGCCAATAATGTCAGGATTAGTCGCCGCATGGGTCGCTAAATAACCACTGGCCTTTTGCAAATCACCTGCACAATCCATTAAACCACTCACATAGGGTTGCATCGCCGCATTCGTGCTATGCGACTTAATGAACTCAGTCACTAATGCCGACCATTGCTGCATCGCCGCGCCGCGGTCGCTAAGTAACTTACGCCCCACTAAATCCAGCGCCTGAATGCCGTTAGTGCCTTCATAAATCAGCGCAATACGGCTATCACGCACAAATTGCTCCATACCCCACTCATGAATATAACCATGTCCACCAAATACTTGTTGCGCATCGACACAGGCATTAAAACCACGGTTGGTGATAAAACCTTTCACAACGGGCGTAAACAGGGCCGCTAACTGGGATGCCGCTTTTGCTTTGGCGGGATCGGTATGGCGCTCAGCTTCATCGAGCCACAAAGCTTGTTGTCCAACTAAGGCTCTTGCGCCTTCATTAAAGGCTTTTTGCGACAGCAACATGCGGCGCACATCGCCGTGAACCAAAATCGGATCGGCGGCTTTTTCGGGTGCTTTGGCACCGCTTAAGGCGCGGCTCTGTAATCTGTCTTTGGCATAGGCTAGCGCATTCTGATAGGCAATCTCAGAGACCCCCAGCCCTTGCACGCCCACACCTAAACGCGCTTGGTTCATCATAGTAAACATGGCGCGCAGTCCTTGGTGCGGCTCACCAACAAGCTCGCCTAGCGCAGCTTCAAACACCATCACGCAGGTGGAGTTACCGTGAATGCCCATCTTATGTTCAAGGCCGCTGGCATATAAAGTGTTCGGCGCGCCTAGGCTACCATCGCCATTCACTAATACTTTAGGCACGGCAAACAGAGATATACCCTTCACGCCTTCTGGCGCATCCGGCAAGCGGGCTAACACGAGATGCACTATGTTGTCGGTGAGTTGGTGATCGCCTGAGGAGATAAAAATCTTCTCACCAGTAATAGCAAAAACGCCTTCGGATACAGGCACGGCTTTGGTGCGTAATAAGGCTAAGTCAGTACCAGCGTGGGACTCGGTCAAATTCATTGTCCCAGTCCATTCACCGCTGACTAATTTACTCAAATATTTTTGCTTAAGCGCATCACTACCGTGGGCATGGATGGCGGCATAGGCGCCATGGGTCAACCCCGGATACATGGCAAAGGCCATGTTGGTTGCCGTTTGTATCTCAGTGGCAAAAATCCCCACCACTTCTGGCAGGCCTTGGCCGCCATATTCAGGATCGCAGGTCAGCGTTGGCCAGCCATTATCAACAAACTGCCGATAGGCATTATCAAATCCTTCCGGGGTAATCACCTTGCCATCTACCAACTTACAGCCTTGCAGATCGCCGACACTATTGAGCGGCAGCATGACTTCAGTACTAAAGTCAGCCATACCTTGCAGGATCGCATCAACAAGATCTGGATCGATTTCATCGAACCCCTTAAGAGCATCTTGCTGATAAATATGTAACATTTCATTGAGGATAAATTGATAGTCGCGCAGCGGCGCTTGATAGACTGGCATAATCGCTTCCCTTTTCTTGTTAGACTGCAACTCAACTAAGTGATCTGACCACTTTGGTGCTCTGACCACTTTAGCTAAATTTGCCGAAAAAGAAAGCACCCCAACTACCAGCAAAGACTTTTGTTTACACAAACGAACAGCGAAACCGTAAATTGATCGCAACAAAGCCTTATGTTATCGCGGAAAACTTTGTAAGCTAACTGCCTGTTTTTCTGATATGCCAGCAGAGTTAAGGATATTGCTACTATGGGTTCTGTCACTACTAAAAAGCACGCCAACGGGCTCGATTATGTCGAAGTGAATACGGCGTTATGTCAGGCAAGAATTTTTTTGCAGGGCGCGCAAATAGACTATTTTCAACCCGTAGGAAAACCACCTTTGCTGTGGGTTTCATCGGCTGACGATTATCTACCCGGTAATGGGATCCGTGGCGGTGTGCCCGTATGCTAGCCTTGGTTTGGCATGAGTAGTGAAGCAAACTTCCCCCAACACGGTTTTGCCCGTACCCGCATTTGGGCACTGGAATCGGTAGAAATGCGTAATCAGTTAGTGGATTTACGTTTTAGCTTAAAAATCAGTGAGCAAGATAAAATTTATTGGCCGCATAACACTCAGGTCAGCGTGTTATTCACCCTAGGCGACACCCTGAGCATCAGTCTTGTGAATACCAACTTAGACGATGAAACCGTGACGCTTACCCAAGCGCTGCACAGCTATTTCCCGATTGAGGATATCCACCAACTCAAAGCCAGCGGTTTTAGTGGCTCCAAATACATCGAATTTGCCGAGGGGCCTTATCCGCAAACCACGGATGAAGTGCTGTTTGATCGCGAGACAGATCGTGTCTATACCGATCTCGGCCCAGTGCAATTATTGCATACGCCGCAGGGGATAATCGAAGTCAGCCGTGAAAACAGCCAATCAGCGGTATTATGGAATCCATGGATTGAAAAGTCACAACGCCTTGGCCGGTTTAATCCAGAAGATTATCTGACCATGGTCTGTCTAGAAGCGGCCAATGTTTTAGAAGATAAAGTCGTGCTTTCCCCAGGTGAAAGCCACAGTTTAGTGACGCATATTCGCTGGAAAGACTAACGATTTAATATCCTAGTTCTAAATATCTAGTCAAAAAACGATACAAACAAAAATGCCCAGTCCGATTTGCCAACGCTATCGGGACTGGGCATTTTTCTCAGTGCGAAACCAGAGTTTCTATCACTACAAGACCTAAGTTTTTATAACGATGAAACTTAAGGTAAAACTTATTTCGCCGATTTTTCTAAACGTGCCAACAGGCTAGACGTATCCCAACGGTTACCGCCCATGCCCTGTACTTCTGAATAGAATTGATCGACTAACGCGGTTAATGGCAAGTGTGAACCATTGCGGCGAGCTTCTTCTAAGGCGATGCCTAAATCTTTACGCATCCAATCGACGGCAAAACCAAAATCATAGCTTTGGCCCCACATCGTCTTGTAGCGATTTTCCATTTGCCAGCTTTGCGCCGCGCCTTTACTGATCACTTCAATCACTTTCTCGCCATCGAGTCCAGCCTTGCGCGCAAACTGTAATGCTTCAGCTAAACCTTGTACCACACCCGCGATACAGATTTGGTTCACCATCTTAGTTAACTGACCTGCACCAACCTCACCTAAACGCTCGGCGCAGCGGGCAAAGGCTTCAATCACAGGTTTAACACGGGCAAACACAGCTTCATCGCCACCAACCATCACAGTCAAGGCGCCATTTTCGGCGCCCGCTTGACCGCCCGACACAGGCGCATCGAGGAAATCAACGCCCTTTTCCGCTAACACTTGATGAAGCTCACGGGCAACATCGGCCGAAGCCGTAGTATGGTCAACCAGCACTGCGCCCTTTTCCATGCCATGAATAACGCCATCACTCCCTAATACCACTTCACGCAGGTCGTTATCATTGCCCACGCAAGTAAACACAATATCTTGACCCTGAGCCGCTTCCTTTGGCGTTGGGCAGCAGCGTCCGCCATAGGTGTCGACCCAAGTTTGTGCCTTAGCAAAAGTGCGATTATAAACAGTGACCTCATGGCCTTTGTTCAGTAAATGCCTCGCCATGGGATATCCCATTACGCCTAAACCAATAAATGCGACTTTTGCCATGAAGTGATCCTCAAATAGGTAAACAAGGTGAATCGAGTAGAAATTGCTGAATCGAGTTGTGTTTCGTCTGCCCAATATGTTACCGCTAAACCCTCAACAACAAATACTAAAAAAGTGCCAGTAAGTGTTTCAATCTATGGGTTCAATTACGGATGTTTATTTGGGGAATTAGGCAGTGAAAAATAATGGCGGCAGTTTAGCATTCATCCCGCACAGCGTCAGGTTGAAATCGGCCCCACAGGCAAACGCACTTTTCGACAGAGACAACAAAGACGCCATAAGCGCCTTTGTTGATGTAATTTATGGGGCTATTTCACCACATGGGCTTCCATTTCGGCGCCAATCTTTTTACGCATTTCCATCAAGCGCAGCGCAGAATCGCGCAAATGAATATCATGTTCAGTTTGCGGTATCCACTCAGGCACTGGCGTAGGCTGGCCATGTTCATCAACAGCTACCATGATCACAATACAGTGGGTAGTAAGATGACGTTCAGAGACTTTAGGATCGCCCGCCCGCACATCGATACCGATATGCATAGAAGTTTTCCCCGTATAAATCACCTTAGCGCTGACTTCGACTATGTTGCCCACTAAAATGGGTTGCACAAAACGAATGCCGCCCGCATAGGCTGTAATACAATATTTACCGCTCCAACCCGCTGCACAGGCATAGGCCGCGAGATCGATCCACTTCATCACAGCGCCGCCGTGGACCTTACCACCAAAATTTACATCCGCAGGCTCTGACAAAAATCTCAGGGTACTTTGTCTATCGATACCAGCCATATAACCTCAACTTATTCAGCCACTGTGGCTCAATGTCTTCGTGCAATAAGCTGAGTTTACGATAGAAATCCCCAATAGCGTAAAGATAATTACGATTGGCCTCGCCAAAGAATTCGATTTAACCAAAGTGACTAATAAGCACGCAGCAAAGCAGTAAACTCGGCAGGGCTAAGCGGTAAAGCCATAGCTGTAGCGCGCTGCTAACAAATCGTGTGCCCTTCGCAAAAGTGTACACACCTAAGCCAAGCATGAAGAAACCCAGCACTTCAAGACCCGAGGACATATTGCTGTCGCCACCGACATTAATCGCCGTCACCAATAAGGCAAACCAGACGACCACGTAAGCAGCTATTGCTAAGGTAAAAGTCTTGATCCCTATGTCCATGTTAGGATGCCAAACTTTAAATTCACCGCGGATCAATTCGGTCAGATTGGCCGTTAATGCGCCGATGAGGGGGACAAGCGGGATCACCGCAGGGTTTAACATGACACACTCCATCAAGATTAATACCAATCGTATTAAATATCTGTTCATTCAGCGGGAGTTCAACGCGCTTTAGACAAGGCGAAGGCTTGAAGGCATAGTGGTGCTCTGTCGAAAGCCTTAAACGCATTATAAAGCGCGTTGCCATGACGTTAACATCAGCCGCCCTTCGGGAGCCACACAGGCATCCCACTCCGGTGTTGCATTGACTTAAAAGGGAATAACCATTTTTGCGTCAATGCGCCTTGGATTGAGATGCCTGTGAGGCTCTGAACTGATTAGATATATAATGTGATTGGTATAAATATATCTATCATTATCTGTGGCCAATAGAATTAAACAAGCTTGATGAACAAAGGTTAACGTTATGGATATCAGTTAGTTAGAAAGTGATCCTTATCACAATAAAGGCGTGAAATAATGCTACTCAATTCACAATCTCAATGGATTTTATCCATAAAAAATGCGCCCTCAGGCGCATTTCTTCACTGTTTTTTTGCACTATCAATGCAAGTTTTACACTTTCTTAAACAGTAATGAACCGTTAGTCCCACCAAAACCGAAGGAATTACACAGAGCGTAATCCATCTTCACGTCACGGGCAGTATGAGCGACAAAGTCTAGGTCACAACCTTCATCGGGATTATCCAAGTTGATGGTTGGCGGTACGGCTTGGTCGCGCAGTGCTAGTAAGGTGAAAATCGCTTCAACTGCACCTGCAGCACCTAAGAGGTGACCCGTCATCGATTTAGTCGAGCTAACCAGCACTTTATAGGCGTGATCGCCAAATACAGACTTCACCGCTGCCGCTTCCGCTTTATCACCCGCAGGCGTAGACGTACCGTGCGCGTTGATATAGCCAATTTGCTCCAGTGATAACTTAGCGTCATTAATGGCATTGACCATAGCCGCAGCAGCGCCAGCACCGTCGCTTGGAGGCGATGTCATGTGGAAAGCATCACCGCTCATACCAAAACCGACTAACTCGCCGTAAATGGTCGCACCGCGCGCTTTAGCGTGTTCATACTCTTCCATCACCATCACACCTGCGCCATCACCGATCACAAAACCATCACGGTCTTTATCCCATGGACGACTTGCCGCAGTCGGATCGTCATTGCGTGTCGATAATGCTTTCGCAGCGCCAAAACCTGCCACACCTAAAGGAGAAGTAACATCCTCAGCACCGCCCGCAACCATCACGTCGGCATCGCCATAGGCAATGGTACGCGCTGCAAAACCGATATTGTGCACGCCTGTAGTACAAGCAGTCGTCACAGCAAAGTTGGGCCCTTTCATGCCAAACATGATCGACAAGTGACCCGAAATCATATTGATAATGGTACTAGGAACGAAGAAAGGAGAAACCTTACGCGGACCGCCGTTGATCAGTGCGCTGTGGTTTTGTTCAATCAACCACATACCGCCCATACCAGCACCAATAGCCGTACCGACACGACCTGGGTTTTCTTTGCTCATATCCAGACCTGAGTCTTGGATAGCTTGAATGCCAGCCGCCATACCATATTGAATAAAGAGGTCCATCTTACGGGCATCTTTTTTCGTTAAGTATTGCTCAACATCGAAATCTTTTACTGAACCACTGAAACGAGTGGTAAATTCACTGGCATCAAATTTGGTTATCGGTGCAATACCACTCTTACCAGAAAGCAAAGCCTTCCAAGTAGTATCGACAGTATTGCCCACTGGAGTTACTAACCCCAAACCGGTTACCACTACACGACGTTTAGACACGGCAGTCACCTTTAAATGCTAAATTTGTTAGTTCTGATAGATAAAACAAGGTTTTCTATCATTAGACAATTTCTTAAATAACGTTTATTTAGAAAAAATTCGCCAATCTGCGGCGAGCATCTCGTGGATAACAATTAAAACACGATCCAGAGACGATTGAATGGCACGGGGGCAGAATTTGACGGGGGTAAAACAAAAACAGGCGGCAAAAATGCCGCCTGTCTTCAAGAATTCAGAATTACTGATTCTTAGAAACGTAATCGATCGCTGCTTGAACAGTAGTGATCTTTTCAGCTTCTTCATCAGGGATCTCGGTATCAAACTCTTCTTCCAGAGCCATAACCAACTCAACAGTGTCCAGAGAATCTGCACCCAGATCGTCAACGAAAGATGCCGCTGGCTTAACGTCTTCTTCTTTAACGCCCAGTTGCTCTACAATGATTTTCTTTACACGTTCTTCGATGTTGCTCATTAGTTTTCTTTCCTATTCAAATTACGCACTTGCGTAAGATTGCGAGTAGTTTATTAGATTTGGCTGACAATGCAAGCTTAGTTTTCGTGGTCTAACCACGAAATTTCACTATCAATTGATACAGATCACTACTCAGTTGCGACAGAAATCCCTGCCATTCGCCCTTAAACCATGTACATGCCGCCATTCACATGCAAAGTTTCGCCTGTGATGTAAGCGGCTGAGTCCGAGGCCAAGAAGAGCACTGCGTTCGCAATTTCTTGCGCTTGCCCTAATCGTTCCATCGGAACCTGTGACATGATAGCTTTTTGCTGCTCTTCGGTCAGCTCATCTGTCATATCGGTCTGGATAAATCCAGGAGCGATAGCATTAACTGTAATTTGACGAGATGCAACCTCTCTTGCAAGAGATTTTGTAAATCCAATCAAACCCGCCTTTGCTGCCGAGTAGTTAACTTGACCTGCATTACCCATGGTACCTACCACTGAACCGATATTGATGATTCGGCCAAAGCGCTTTTTCATCATGGTACGCATCACAGGTTTTGATAGTCTAAATAACGATGTCAGGTTAGTGTCGATAATATCCTGCCATTCATCATCTTTCATCCGCATCAGCAGATTATCACGGGTTATACCCGCGTTGTTGACTAGAATATCAACATCACCGGCTTTTTCTTTGATCGAGGCGAATAAATGTGTAACAGATTCACTATCTGTGACATTAAGCACTAAACCAAAACCTTTGTCACCCAGATATTCTTGGATCGCCGCAGCGCCCTTCTCACTGGTTGCGGTTCCAATAACAACGGCACCGGCTTCGACCAGTGTCTCAGCGATCGCACGGCCAATACCGCGGCTCGCACCAGTCACCAAAGCCACTTTGCCTGTTAAATTCAGGTTGAAACTCATACAAACTCCTTACTCAGTTAATGCTGCTAATGAAGCGACATCATTAACCGCTTGGGCTGATAGTGATTTATTAATTCGTTTTGCTAATCCTGTCAATACTTTACCAGGACCACATTCCACCAGTTGGGTTATGCCTTTTTGGGCCATTAGATCAACAGTTTCGCTCCAGCGGACAGGACAATATAACTGACGTACTAATGCATCTTTAATGTCAGCAGCAGAGGTGGGTGATGCCACATCAACGTTGTTAATCACAGTAATCGTTGGGGGATTAAACTGTACATCGTTTAATGCCACGGCCAGTTTATCCGCCGCAGGTTTCATTAATGCGCAGTGTGATGGCACGCTGACAGGTAACGCTACCGCCATTTTAGCGCCCGCAGCTTTACAAGCCGCTGCTGCACGCTCAACCGCGTCTTTTTGACCCGCGATAACCACTTGACCAGGGCTGTTGAAGTTAACTGGGCTCACCACGTCGCCTTGAGCCGCTTCGGCGCAAGCATTCGCGATACCCTCGTTATCTAAACCGATAATGGCATACATGGCGCCTGTGCCAGCAGGAACCGCTTGCTGCATCAGTTGACCGCGTAACTCCACCAACTTAATCGCGTCTTTAAAATCCATGACTCCGGCGCACACTAAAGCAGAATACTCGCCTAAGCTGTGACCCGCTAACATGGCTGGCATAGGTTTGCCTGAAGCAACATAGGCACGCCAAATAGCCACGCTCGCCGCTAATAGGGCTGGTTGGGTTTTATCGGTTTCATTTAAGCTTTCAACGGGACCTTGCTGAACCAATGCCCACAAATCGTAACCTAAGACGTCACTCGCTTCGGCAAAGGTTTGCCCGACAACGGCGTGTGATTCAGCAAGCTCGGCTAACATGCCTAGGGCTTGTGAACCTTGGCCTGGAAATACAAAAGCAACATTTTCCATATTCAAATTACCTATGGCTAACTTAATTTATTGAAAAATCATGTGGAAAACACATGTAGAACTTAGAAGCGAATGAGCGCACTGCCCCACGCAAAACCGGCACCGAAGGCCTCAAGCAGCAGGAGTTGTCCACGCTGAATCCGGCCATCACGCACGGCTTCATCTAATGCGATGGGCACAGATGCAGCTGAGGTATTACCGTGTTTAGCTAAGGTCAATACGACTTTATCGAGACTCATATCGAGCTTTTTGGCGGTAGCATTGATAATACGGAAGTTAGCTTGATGTGGCACTAACCAATCAATTTCTGACTTATCGATATTGTTGATGCGCAGCGTCTCAGTCACAACATGGGACAATTGAGTCACTGCCACTTTAAAGACATCGTTACCTTTCATGGTCATAAAACCGACCGCTTCAGAGGTTTCGCCTTGGCGTGGTGGGAAAGCGCATTTCAATAAGTCGCCTTGGCGACCATCGGCATAAATGTGGGTAGAAATGATCCCTGGCGTTTCAGATGCACCAATCACAACGGCGCCCGCACCATCACCAAATAAAATAATCGTTGAACGATCTTCTGGCTCACATAGGCGAGACAGCACATCGGCACCAATCACTAAGACTTTTTTAGCCGCGCCCGTTTTAACAAATTGGTCCGCAACAGATAAAGCATAAACAAAGCCTGAACAAGCCGCAGCGATATCGAATGCTGGAATGGTATGCACGCCAAGCATGGCTTGGATTTCACAGGCCGCAGCCGGAAAGGCATTTGGTGCACTGGTGGTGCCGCAAACGATCATGTCTAAATCTGATGCTTCTATGCCAGCCATTTCCAGCGCTTTGAGTGCCGCTTGGTAGCCCATAGTTGAAACGGTTTCATCGAAGGCCGCAATGCGACGTTCTGATATACCTGTACGTTCAACAATCCATTGGTCAGTGGTTTCCACCATTTTTTCCAAATCTTGATTGCTACGCACCTGCACTGGCAGATAACTACCAGTTCCGAGAATTTTTGTATGCATAAGGAGGGATCAGTTATTTATATCTAAAAGAATCGACTCCAAACGATCTTTTATCATTTCAGGGAGTCGACGTTGAGCTTCCGTTACTGCCAAACTAATTGCTTGTAAATAGGCAGTTTCATCCGCGTTTCCATGGCTTTTTACAACTATTCCGCGCAATCCTATCAGACTTGCACCGTTATAGTGGTCGGGGTTCATCTGACTAAGGACCGCCTGAATACGTGGGGCGATAAGTTTAGCCAGAAAACGAACGAATAAACCTTGGGTTAGTCCCCGTTTTAACTGATGTACCAATAACTTGGCAATACCTTCTGAGGTCTTGAGCGTGATGTTACCCACAAACCCATCACAAACAATCACATCCACATTACCGGAGTAGATTTCATCGCCTTCGATAAAACCTGTGTAATTGATTTGATCTGTGTGTTGCAGCAACTGCGCCGCTTGCTGAACTTGATCGTTACCTTTAATTTCTTCAATGCCCACATTGAGCAAGGCGACTTTTGGCCGAGATTTCTTATCTACCGCTTCGCACAGGACAGAGCCCATCACTGCAAATTGAAATAAGGTTTCCGAGTCACAGGAAATATTCGCGCCCAAATCCAATAAATAGACAGGTTTTTGGGTCACCGCAGGTAAACAACTCACTAACGCAGGACGGTCAACGCCAGGCAAGGTCTTCAGCAACACTTTCGCCATTGCCATCAGCGCACCCGTGTTACCGGCACTCACACAAGCTTGCGCGCGGTCGTCACGCACTAACTCAATCGCCAATCGCATGGAACTGTTTTTACGTGTACGCAAAGCATGCACAGGTCGATCGGACATACTAACGACTTCATCGGTATGAATGATTTCTATGCGTGAAAGTAAATTCGCTTCCGCTTGACGTAGATAGACATCAATCTCAGTCTTGTCACCGACTAAAATGATTTTAAGAAAAGAATGTAATTGTAGTGCCCGCAAGGCTGCAGGCACCGTGACGTGGGGGCCATGATCACCACCCATTGCATCTAACGCAAGCGTCAGATTCGTCATTAGGAAACCAACAAATTACTTGTTGATTACCTTTTTACCGCGATAGAAGCCATCTGCAGTCACATTGTGACGCATATGGATTTCACCGCTGGTAGCGTCTACAGACAGCTGAGCAGTGCTCAGTGCGTCATGTGAACGGCGCATTCCGCGCTTTGAACGTGATTTTTTGTTCTGTTGTACAGCCATTGGCCTGTCTCCTAGATTACTTGCTCTTCAGTTTTTCTAACACTGCAAACGGATTTGGACGCTCCTCATGAGCGGGTTCGATCTCGCCTACAACCATGTCTTTAGATCCAGCACTGCAATCAATTTCTTGATGCATTGGGATTATCGGCATAGCGACTATCAATTCATCTTCGATCAATTGATGTAGACGCACTTCGCCAATTTCATTGCACTCAATTGGGTCATACGCATCCGGGAGCTCATCGATTTCTGCCTTAGTCCGGCATGGACCGAAGCAAAACTCGACCGTAACCTCAGTGGTAAATAGCGTCATGCAACGTTGACATATCAGAGTGAGCTCCGTCACAGCCTTCCCTTTCAGGTAGACTATCCCCTGTAAATCTACGCCACACTCAAGCGACACTGCCACATCGGAACAGTCGCCGGCACATAACTCATTTAATCTTTTCAATTGCACACCAGGAACAACGCCCTGATAAACTAGGCGACTCGAGGCGGCGCGAAATGGATCAATTGAAACCGGTATCTTTACTGTTTGCATAAGGCGCGCATATTATAGTTTGAAAACGCTAGAGTCAAAGAAAAAATTCTAACTTAAGTCCCAGTTTGCGACTTAAGCCTTTCTCCAGCCCCAACATTGAAATTGACGGAAGCGAAATAGTACCCAAGCCCGAGGTCGCATACAAGCATAAGCCGACTAAAATAGTCGCATTCACTGAAAAGAAACCGTAAAAGACGAAACTCTTGCACTCTCTAGCGCAGATTGGTCACAATATGAGTCACTCTTTTGCGGATATCCTATTATGCCAACCCCATTAATCTTAGCTTCGACCTCTGTATACCGACAATCTTTACTGCAAAAACTCGGTCTTCCCTTCGAATGCTGCAATCCTGATATTGACGAAACGGCGCATATCGATGAATCGGCCCATGCCTTAGTGCTGCGATTAGCCAAAGCAAAAGCCGTCGCAGGTGCAGAACAATTCCCCGATGGGCTGATTATTGGCTCCGATCAAGTTGCCGTCATTGATGGCAAGATTATCGGTAAGCCCCATGATTTTGACAATGCGGTCGCGCAGCTCACCCAAGCCTCTGGCAAGGCCATCACCTTTTATACTGGTCTTGCACTCTATAATGCCGAAACGGGCGCCATGGCCGCCGAGGTTGAACCCTTTACGGTTCATTTCAGGCATCTTAGCCATGCGCAGATTGTCGCCTACATAGAAAAAGAAGAGCCCTACTACTGCGCGGGCAGTTTTAAGAGTGAAGGCTTAGGCATAGCGTTATTTACCGAGCTTGAAGGTCGCGATCCGAATACCTTAGTTGGCTTACCACTGATATTACTGACAGAAATGCTGTTGGCCCAAGGTGTAGACGTTCTCGCTTAACCGGCTTACACGTTAGCTGATTCGTTTACTGAGGTTTTGCTCAGCATGCTCTGTTTATTAAATCGATTAAGCGCCCCCAAAAATGCCGAGCAGCAGATTCGTTTCATTGACGGGAAGATGGGACGTAAATAAAGGTAACAAAGAAGTACTCATGCGCAGCGGCATGTATTGCCGCTTCAGCATAAATAAATAGCAGTGCTAGAGGTATTGCAGCAATTGCGCAGGAGAGTCAATCAAAGCGATAGGTCCTGCTTGCAGTAACTTTTCGGCACTGTGGGCGCCATAGGTCACGCCAATACTATCAATCCCGGCATTGGCCGCCATGGTCAAATCCAGCAGAGAATCACCCACCATCAAGGCTCGGTTCGGGGCAATATTCAATTCTTTCAGCAAACTTGAGATCATTTCAGGATGGGGTTTGCTGTGCACTTCATCAGCGCAGCGTGATGCAACAAAGTATCGACCTAAGCCCGTTTGCGCAAAAACGCGGTCAAGCCCTGCACGGGCCTTACCGGTTGCAACAGCTAATTGATAACCTTGAGTATGTAACTCATCGATTAAAATAGGTGCTTGTGCAAAGAGTGGCGTTGGCGTGGTGTCTAAATGCAAATATTGTGCTTTAAACTCGGCGCGCATCTGCTGATATGGATCATCTTCGCCTTGGCTGAATGCATTTTTAGGATGCTGCTGATGCTGAGAATAGGCAGAAGAAGCGCTGAGATTAAGCCCATGAGGAAACAGGACTCGCAGCGCTTCTGTCATAGAAAGACCGATGATATCGCGAATATCGCTTTCGGTTGGGATAGGTAACCGCAATGCCTTAGCCATATTTTCAATGCAGGTGATAATTTTACCAATGGAGTCCATCAGAGTGCCATCCCAATCGAAAATCACTAAATCGTATTGCTTTATCTTCATCCTTGAAACCTATCCCCGTCGATTACACACGCTTTAACTTATCTAATAATTGCGACAAGTTTTCATCCAAAGGCGCAGAGACCCGCATCACTTCATCATTTTCTGGATGAATGAACATCAACTCAGCCGCATGTAAAAAGAGTCGAGCTAAGCCTAATGAACGCATGCTGTCGTCAAAACCTTGCTCGCTGTATTTATCATCACAGGCGATAGGATGACCCGCAAATTGGCAATGCACCCGAATTTGGTGAGTACGTCCAGTGACAGGGCTTGCCTTCACGAGAGTACAACCTTGGTAACGCTGCATAATTTTAAAGCGCGTTTCAGAAGGCTTACCTTCCGCATTAACACGCACTATGCGCTCACCGGATTTTAGGGTGATTTTTAATAAAGGCTGTTTAACGGCTTTATCTTGAGCAGACCATTCACCTTTAACTAAGGCCAAATAGTCTTTCTGCATCTTTTTATATCTGAGCTGATCATGCAGATGTTTAAGCGCGCTACGCTTTTTCGCCACCAACAACACACCCGAAGTATCTTTATCGAGACGATGTACTAGCTCTAAAAACTTTTGCTGAGGACGCAGTGAACGCAATGCTTCAATCACGCCGTAATCGACACCACTACCACCATGCACAGCAATGCCAGCAGGTTTATTCAGCACGATCAAATGATTGTCTTCGTGCAAAATACGGTCTTCGAGTTGCGAGACTTTGCTTAAGTTAGGCGATGGTGCGGTACGGTTATCAGGCTCTGCCACTCGGACAGGCGGAATACGCACTATGTCGCCAATCTGCAACTTGTACTCGGGTTTGATGCGTTTCTTATTCACTCGAACCTCGCCCTTGCGGACAATGCGATAGATCATGCTTTTCGGCACGCCCTTCAGCTTGGTCATTAAGTAGTTATCGATACGCTGTTCGAAGTGATCTTCATCAATCGTGATCAACTGAACCTGTTGTGGGGTGGATTCTATATTCATGATGCGCCATCTAATTATAACGGCCGCCATTGTACAACAACTGAGAAGAATTGTGCCTTTCCATTGCTGAATTTTTTGATTATTGCTATATTTCACCAGCGATTAGGGATAAGCCGTGAATAAAGTGTTCACATCTCCCCGATCCCAAACGGAAAATTTAACGGATAAAAAAACATTTTCTTGATAGCAAGTCATTGATTTGCGAATCGTATAATAAGTAAAAATACCATAAATGCGTTTTTTACGATTAAATCGAGAAAGTCGCCTTACTTTAATAAGGTTTACCCTAGATTTTCCTCCCCGATTTCGAAGGATATTTTAACTTGTCGTCAGACAAACCGATTCGACTTGGGCATTACCGGAAAGAAACTAAAGAATTTATGGGGTTGGTTGATGTTTTACAACGAATTCCTTGTTTTTGTAATCATTAAAAAATAAGCCATAAATAGGATGCGACACGCAGCGACTGCGTCTAACAGCAATGCGCACCTCTTGCCTAGCCACCAGCCGTGAGGCTCAGTTGACCTACTGCTAGGCCCGTAATGCAGCGAAGCGCGATGTTTGATGACCTCTATTTAAAGAAGAATGACGTCATCATGAAACGTATGTTAATCAATGCAACTCAATCAGAAGAGTTGCGTGTTGCCCTTGTTGATGGGCAACAACTGTATGATCTAGATATTGAAAGTCCAGGTCATGAGCAAAAAAAATCAAACATTTACAAAGGTAAAATTACCCGCGTAGAACCGTCTTTAGAAGCCGCTTTCGTCGACTACGGTGCTGATCGTCACGGCTTTTTGCCACTGAAAGAAATCGCCAGAGAGTATTTCCCGAAAGGATATTCGTTCCAAGGTCGCCCAAATATCAAAGAAGTTGTCAGTGAAGGACAAGAAGTTATTGTGCAAATTGACAAAGAAGAACGCGGCAATAAAGGCGCAGCCTTAACGACCTTCATCAGCCTAGCAGGCTCTTACTTAGTATTAATGCCAAACAACCCACGTGCAGGCGGAATTTCTCGTCGTATCGAAGGTGATGAGCGTACTGAGTTAAAAGAAGCGATGGCCGATTTGGAAGTGCCAGCGGGCATGGGGCTTATCGTACGTACTGCCGGTGTGGGTAAAGAATCTGCCGAGTTAAAGTGGGACTTAAAAGTTCTGCAGCACCACTGGGCAGCAATCACCGAAGCTTCACAGGTTAAAGGCGCTCCTTTCTTAATTCACCAAGAAAGTAACGTGATCGTGCGCGCTATTCGTGACTACTTACGTCGTGATGTGGGCGAGATCCTCATCGACCATCCACGTATTTTCGAAGAAGCTAAGCAACATATCGCCTTAGTTCGCCCAGATTTCGTTGAGCGCGTAAAACTTTACGAAGCTGAAGTGCCGTTATTCACTCACTTCCAAATCGAATCACAAATCGAATCAGCCTTCCAACGTGAAGTGCGTCTGCCATCTGGCGGTTCGATTGTTATCGACCCAACTGAAGCTTTAACCTCAATCGATATCAACTCTGCCCGTGCCACTAAAGGCGGTGATATTGAAGAGACAGCTCTGAACACTAACCTTGAAGCCGCCGATGAAATTGCGCGTCAATTACGTTTGCGTGACTTAGGTGGCTTAGTGGTTATCGACTTTATCGATATGACGCCTGTGCGCCATCAGCGTGAAGTTGAAAACCGCTTACGTGATGCTGTGCACCATGATCGCGCTCGCGTGCAGTTAGGTCGCATTTCGCGTTTTGGTTTGATGGAAATGTCGCGTCAGCGTCTGCGTCCTTCTTTAGAAGAATCTGCTGCGCACATCTGCCCTCGCTGTCATGGCCAAGGCACTATTCGCAGTACTGAATCTTTAGCACTGTCGATTTTACGTTTGATGGAAGAAGAAGCCATCAAAGAGAACACCTCACAAATCGAAGCGATTGTGCCTGTGGATGTGGCGGCTTTCTTGTTGAACGAGAAACGCAAAGCCATTCGCATTACAGAACAACGTCACGATGTCGAAGTGTATGTGATACCTGATGCGCACATGATGACGCCAGATTACCGCGTGATCCGTCACCGTAGTGATGATGAAATCAGTGAGTCTAGCTATAAGCGTATCGAGCAGCCTGATGCCAAATTGTATGAGCCACGTAAACTGGAACGTACCGCAGCGCCTATTCCTGCATTAAAAGGTTTTGCCGCGCCACAGAAAGTAGAACAAGCGCCATCACCAACGGTGAAAGTTGAAGCGCCACAACCTGGCTTCTTCAGCAAGCTAGTGAGTGCGGTCAGCGCCATGTTTGCGCCAAGCGAAAAAGCAGAACCCGTAAAAGTTGTTGAAACTAAAACAGCCGATACCAGTGCCGCTAACGCCAACCGCCGTAACCGTCGCAACGATACTCGCCGCCCACGTAATGCCCAAGATGCTGATAAAGCAAAAGAAGGCACTCGTGAGCCACGCAGCCGTAATCCGAAAAAACCAGCTGATGCAGCGGTAAGCACAAGCACTCAAGAACGCCCAGTTCGCGAGAAGGAAGAAGCTGTTAAGCGTCCAGCGAAAGCGGAACCTAAGCCACGTGTACAAGCGCCAAAAGACGTGGTTGCCGACGTTGAAGCCGATGCACCTAAGCAAGAAGTCGCCCGTGAACGCCGTCAACGTCGTAACATGCGCCGTAAGGTGCGTATCGATAATGGCCATAACACGCCAGATAATGCGATCCCAATTGCACCAGAAGATGCTGCTGAAGTATTAGCTGAAATTGCAGCCATTAACGCCGCAGCTGCGAGCACTATCAGTGTTGACACTAGAGCTGAAGTAGCCCAAGCACCTGCAGAAACTAAAGCACCAAGAACGCGTCGTCAGCCTCGTAAAGAAGCGGCACCTGCTCAAGAAGCGGCAGAAAATGTTGCGGTAGAAGAGAAAGCGGTGAGCTCTGCAGTAACTGAAACCCCAGCGGTTGATGCTGTTAAGACTGAAGAACAGGCTGAAGTTGTTACAGCTGAAGTTGCAGCACCAGCGGATGCGGTATCGCAAGATAACGACGCGGGCGATGCTGAAAGCGAAACTGCTGATGATCAAGCAAAACGCGAGCAAAGAGATGGCCAACGTCGTAGCCGTCGCAGCCCACGTCACCTTCGTGCAGCCGGTCAACGTCGTCGTCGTGACGAAGATGACCAAGGTACATCAACGCCAGCGCAATTCGTTCCTAACGACGAATTAGGTGCTGACCAAGAGTATCCAAGCGAAGTCGCCAGTGTGCGTGTAGAAGCGCCAGTCGTCGCAACTAAAACAGATGCAGTGGCTACGGCTAAATCCGTTGAAGTAGAAACGGCACAAGCAAGCGAAGCACCTGTTGTTGAAGCTCCTGCTGTCGTTAAAGCTGAAGCGAAAGTTGAAACGCCAGCAAATGACGTTGCAACAGTCGAAACTCAGCAAGTTGAAGCTAAGCCAGTTGAGACTAAAGCTACTGAAGCGAAAGCGCCAAAAGCGGTTGAAGTGAAAGTTGAAGTGGCGCCAGTCGTTGAGGCTCCAGTCGCTAACGTTGCAGCTGAAGTCGAAGCGGTTAAAGCTCCTGTAGTTGAAAGCCCAGCGGTTACACCAGCTGCGCCAAAAGTTGAAGCGGCTAAAGTTGAAGCGCCTAAGACTGAAACTGCTGTAGAGCCAAGCGTTGCACCGGGTGTTGAAGTTAAAGAAGCGGTTAAAGCAACAGCCTCTGCCCCAATGGCAAAACCTGCTGCTATCGCTAAGCCTCAAGCAACAGTGCAAGCAGCCCCTACTACAGTTAATCCGCAAATCACGGATTCGGTTACTGATGCGGTTGTAGTCAACAAGCCGAAAGCTGCCAGCCGTTTTGGCTCTATGGTATCTTCGGATATGACCAAACCAGTTGTTGAAGTGAGAGAGCAAGTGGCTGTGCCTAAAGGACGCGAGTATGAAAATACTGCGACCGAAGAGCCTACCGCCAAAATTAAACTCGCTAACGGTGCAGAGTCGGATATGGCTCGTCCATAACCACTTAGGTTAGTCAGAAAAAGCCATGCAATTGCATGGCTTTTTTATTTCTATCGTAAAACTCACACTATATTTAAGGTTTAGCTCAATCCATTTTTTTGTTAGTATTCGCGCCTTATTTTTATCCACACAACAACTTAATAACAGAGGTTCAATGTTTGATCTCATTCGCCACAAAACGTCTAGCCATAAAGCCGATGTGCTTTCAGGGCTAACAGTTGCACTTGCGCTTATCCCAGAAGCGGTCGCATTTGCCTTTGTCGCCCATGTAGAGCCTATGGTTGGACTTTATGCCGCCTTTATAATGGGACTTATCACTGCACTGATTGGTGGCCGTCCAGGGATGATTTCGGGCGCGACAGGCGCGATGGCCGTAGTCATGGTGTCTTTGGTCGTTGAGCACGGTGTCCAATATTTATTTGCTGCCGTAGTCTTAGCGGGACTCATCCAGATCTCAGCCGGGGTATGTAAACTCGGTAAATTTATTCGGATTGTGCCCTATCCCGTCATGATTGGCTTTGTGAATGGTCTGGCGATTGTGATTTTCCTTGCACAACTTGGTCAGTTTAAGGTCAAGGATGCCAGCGGAAACTTAGTCTGGCTGCCACAAGAACCATTAATGCTGATGTTAGGCTTAGTGGCACTGACGATGGCTATCATTTATTTTTTGCCTAAGATCACCACTGCAGTGCCTTCATCACTAGTCGCAATCCTCACTGTAACGGCAATTGTCGTCGGACTCGATCTTGATACTCGTAATGTCCTCGACTTCCTCAAAACCATGAGTGGTAACGACAATGCGACGATAGCGGGTTCATTACCTAGCTTTGCGATTCCCTCTGTGCCTTTTAATCTTGAAACCTTATATATCATCCTGCCCTACTCCTGCATCTTAGCTGCAGTAGGCCTTATCGAATCACTGCTGACATTAACTGTGATAGATGAGATGACCAATACCCGTGGTCGCAGCAACAAAGAATGCGTCGGCCAAGGTCTTGGGAACATCACCAGCGGCTTCTTCGGCGCTATGGGTGGTTGTGCCATGATAGGTCAATCGATGATTAACATTAACTCGGGTGGACGCGGCCGATTATCAGGAATTACAGCAGCAGTCGCACTGCTTGCCTTTATCTTATTTGGCGCTTCATTTATTGAGATAATCCCACTTGCGGCGCTAGTTGGGGTGATGTTTATCGTTGTGCTCGGCACCTTTGAATGGGCAAGCTTTAAGTTTATGGGCAAGGTCCCGAAGCATGATGCCTTCGTTATCGTGCTAGTGACGACGGTAACCGTATTTACCGATTTGGCATTTGCGGTATTTGTCGGCGTGATCGTTTCTGCCTTAGTCTTTGCCTGGGAACATGCCAAGCATATTAATGTGACTGAAGAGCAGAATGAGCAAGGCTGGAAAGTCTATAAACTCAATGGCCCATTGTTTTTCGGCTCAATTGCGAACTTCCTCGAGCTATTTGACCCATCAAAAGATCCACAAGATGTGGTTATCGACTTTAAGAACTCTCGGGTTGCCGATCATTCCGCATTGGAAGCAATAGACACGCTCGCTGAACGTTATGTTAATGCGGGCAAGAAGTTGCACTTGATCCACTTAAGCGCTGACTGTAAAGCACTGCTGCATAAAGCGGGAAATCTTGTCGAAGTGAATCAACTCGATGATCCTCACTATAAAGTGGCCGATGATAAGCTGGATTCGTAAGCAATGTTTCATTAGCAATGTGTGAGCTTCCATAAGAAATACAAAAAGCCTGAATAGTAATATTCAGGCTTTTTTATCGACTCAACGCCAATCATTGAATGGCAAAAAGCTGAGTCATATCAATCTATAATCCATCCCACTCGGTTTAGTAATTATTATCTGAATTCTGGTTTAGCCATAGCGAGATTTGTAGTTAGGCATGTTACCAATGAACACAGTGCTGTATAAACAGACTCCAAAGCGTTAATAGTGCCCTGCTGCTTCTGGTCCTCCAGATTCATACAACAAAAAAGTAATGGGATGCACGCGCTGTCGGCCTAGAGAGTTAAGTTACGCGATGGCTAAATACTGTGTTGAGAGCTAAGAAGCTTTAATATCACTGAAGCAAAAACATGGTGGATGAATCGAGGAAGCTTTATTGAAGATTAACTCTCTGAAAATGAGGTGTTTTGGAGATGAAGAGGAAATCTGGAAGCGGGAGCTAACAGTTAAATTAATACGGTAGGCTAAGAAAACGGTTGAGCAACTTAAGCTCATGCATCTAGCAACTGTATATTTTACTTTCTTACTTTCTTAGAAGACTACCCACTCTAGAAGAGCATCTAACTTAGAAGAATATTTTAAATTTCACACAAATAAAAAGAGCCATGGAATAAACCATAGCCCTTTAATCCATTGCTATCAGCTCTAGGCTAACAGCACCGAAAATTAACCAACGATAGTTACGTTTTCAGCTTGTGGACCTTTTTGACCTTGAGTCACAGTGAAAGACACTTTTTGGCCTTCATCAAGAGTTTTGAAACCGTCAGAGTTGATCGCACGGAAATGTACGAATACGTCTGGACCAGATTCTTGCTCAATGAATCCGAAACCTTTGTCAGAGTTGAACCACTTAACAACACCAGTAACTTGAGACATAATATAAATCCTGTAAATAAAAAATTAAAGCCTTAACGGCGGTGGAGCTGGAAAATGCCGGTATTACTTATGTTTACAGGACGAACTGGTCGTATTGAACACATAAATATAAGCCCAACCTTCAAGCTGATAAGACTATAAACCATTCTAAAGATAAGTCAACACGCTGCGACACTTTGGATTATTTATTTTGCCTAAATCTACTTTGCGGTTTTGC
Source organism: Shewanella sp. SR1 (assembly GCF_020447145.1). NCBI lineage: Bacteria > Pseudomonadati > Pseudomonadota > Gammaproteobacteria > Alteromonadales > Shewanellaceae > Shewanella > Shewanella sp. SR1. The sequence goes on from NZ_JAJAEF010000017.1 coordinate 47,308, forward strand.
AACCGGCTAGCTGAACACTCAGTTCATGCTGCTTAGCAAGTACAGTTAAACATTTTAAATAATTTATTTCAATAGCTTAATCTTATCGCTTATCTTGAAATGCGATGCACTTCAATTTGGAAATCCAATTCACAACTCAGTCCTTGCAGAGCAAATGCTTGCTTTTGAGCATCGGTAAACTTCCAAGCGTAAGGCGTCATTTCTAAAAAATGAGCAATATGTTCACTTTTTGTCAGTTCAAGTTGAGAAATTAAGCGTTCCTGATGCAGGCACTCAAATCCGGGAATATGCGCGGCTGATACGGGATGTAATCTAGGCTCGGCATAAATCTGTTGCTTCAAGGCGAAGTGATGTGAAGGTCCGGGAGAGACTGTTATCAAGATACCACCATCGGCCATAATGCGTTGTAACTCTTCAACTTTGGAAGGTGCATAAATGCGAATGGCAAGATCGACACTTTGAGAGGCGATGGGCATCTCATAGGCACTTGCCACACAAAATGCTAAATTGGGGTAGCGTTTAGCCGCATATTTAATTGCTGACTTAGAAATATCTATGCCTTGTAAATCACAATCATGGTGCTGGCTCAACACATTGAATAAACGCTGGCTGTAGTACCCTTCCCCACAGCCTATATCGAGGATCTGCTTTGCTTCAGCACCAAATTCGAGCGCGAGTGCATTCACTCTATCACTCAAATCTTGATAGTAGCCTTCGTTTAGAAATTCACGCCGAGCAAACATCATCTGCTTGTTATCGCCAGGATCTTTTGAGTTTTTCTTCTGTACGGGCAATAAGTTGACATAGCCCTCTTTGGCCATATCAAACTTATGTTGCTGTGGACAACCCCAAGTTCGATCCGTTAACGTCAGCGGCGCGGAACACAGGGGACATAAATAATGCATAGTGGACTCTTATCGTTTAACTAAATTTTGGCAAGAAAAGTTTACGTTTCGTCTTCCATCAATCGATCAACCATCTGGATCAGTTCAGGTGGTGCAAGCAACTCATAACACTCTAATTTTCTTAATAACTTATCTGTGTTATCAACATCATTAGCGGCGCGGTTGTAATTGGGGCGCTCAAACATATGGGTATAGGTTCTAAATAACCATTGTTGTTTCTGAAGCAACAAGGGATCGAGCCTTAATACCTCATCGGTAAGGCTAGCGTGACATTGGCCAAGCTCCCCGCGTAAAAATGCTTGTAATTCTAACCTAACTTGCTCGATTTCGGTCATGTAAATGGCAAGGGATTCTGACGATGCGGCATAGTCGTATTGTCTTGCTAACAGCGCTTTGGCGACCATCAGCGCTTTAGGCTCATGTAAGACACGTAAATCGGCTTCTAAAGGCACTAACTCAAACTTTGAATCTGCTTGTAAGGCAAACGTTAAGCAATTCTCTGCGCCTAAACGATTAGTCATATCTAAGGTAAAAGATACACCCTGTCTCAATTCTGCTGCGCAAAATTTTGCTGCAGTGCCCATTCGCGTATAAAGCCTAAAACCTTGCCCAAGACTTCGAGTGATCGGTGTATTAAAGGCCTGTGCACTTTGCGGTAACGATTCAACCTTAAGACCCATAAACGGTTGAAAGCGGATAGCAATATTTTGCGGGGTTCCAGCTTCAGCAATAACGACGACCTCTAGCAAAGGCGCACTGATCGCCTGTAACACAATAAAATCACTGATATCGTCGGGTAACCGCAACGTGAGTATCGACGCCTTTTCAGCATCAAGCACCATAGGCTCATTTAGAAATTGATGATACATAAGACATAATTCCCCTGTTCAGCCGCGATTGTACCGTCGAATCTTAATGAAGATCACCTATTAAGCCGTTATATTTTCAAGATAATGGCTTAATCATCTTAGTGGTGTAAATGTTCATTCGGGGAATTTCGGTGTTAAGATGTTATTATTCGACAAACTGTCATTTGAATTTAATTTATGTCTAATCATTCTCAGCCAAGCATATTTTGGCACGACTACGAAACCTTTGGGGCTAACCCGGCGAAAGACAGACCCTCGCAATTTGCCGGTATTCGCACGGATTTAGATCTCAATATTATCGGCGAGCCTGAGACATTTTATTGCAAGCAAGCCCCTGATTATTTGCCGTCACCAGAAGCGATATTGATCACAGGGATCACTCCGCAGTTAGCCAATTTAAAAGGCATCCCTGAAACTGAGTTTATGGGGCGTATTCAAGCACTGTTTAGCCAGCCAAACACCTGTGTCGCGGGCTACAACTCACTGCGTTTTGATGATGAAGTGACCCGTTATGGCTTTTATAGAAACTTTATCGATCCCTATGCCCGTGAATGGCAAAATGGCAACTCTCGTTGGGATATCATTGATTTAGTACGCGCGTGTTACGCATTTAGACCCGAAGGGATCAATTGGCCAACCAAGGAAGATGGATCTCCTAGTTTTAAGCTAGAACATTTGACCCAAGCGAATGGTTTAAGCCATGAGAAAGCCCATGATGCCATGTCTGATGTGTATGCAACCATCGCTATGGCAAAACTCATTCGCGAGAAACAGCCTAAGTTATATCAGTACTATTTTGACCTGCGCCGTAAACAAGCGGTGAGCGATCAAATCGATGTGCTCAATATGCAGCCGTTAGTACACGTGAGCTCTAAGATCAGTGCTCGCAATGGCTGTACGACGTTGATTTCCCCCGTGGCGCACCATCCAACCAATAAAAATGCAGTTATTTGCGTTAATTTAGCCATGGATTTAACGCCACTCTTTGAGCTAGATATCGAGCAAATTAAAACGCGTATGTATACGCCAAGAGCCGATCTTGCCGAAGACGAATTACCGATCGCGGTAAAACAAATTCATTTAAATAAGTGCCCTTTTATCACTTCGGCTAAAATCCTCAGCGATGAACATGCCGCTCGTTTAGGCATAGATAAAGAATTTGCCAGAGAGCAATATAAACGCCTTAAACTTCACCCAGAACTACGTGAAAAACTGGCGCTCTTATTTGAGCACGATGACAGCAGAGCGACCACAGATCCCGATTTGATGCTGTATTCTGGTGGTTTCTTTAGCCAAGCTGATAAAGCGAAAATGGAAATCATCCGTCATACCCTACCGCAAAATCTAGCGGCGCTAGACTTGCAGTTTGATGATCCACGTATCCCTGAAATGCTGTTTCGTTACCGCGCCCGTAATTATCCTGAACTACTCGATTACGAAGAGTCACAGCGCTGGCGTGAATTCTGTCAAAGTCGCTTAGCCGATCAAGACTACGTACTTAAATTAGAAAATCTGCTGCAAGATACGCAAGCGGATGAGACTAAGCAGAAGTTACTGGCTGTCCTTTGTCATTATTTGCGTGAACTTTAAGTTTAATCAATTCAAGCTTAAGTCTTTTATTTAATAGTCTTAAGCTTGTTTATATTCGTGAATAGACTCACTCTATTAGGCGCATAACTTAAATTGTTTACTATCGAACACACACATTTGCAGCGTATAAACGCGAGCTAACTCGCATTTATGCTGTAACAAAATTACTAGAATGTTCTTCCATGAACTTAACAAATAAGGAATCGGGAAATGCAAGATAGATTCATTCGTAGCATAACCCAACTGCCAACGCCGTTAGCCGATGCTCTCATTCCGATGTTGCACCAGAATTTTGCTGGACACTTAGATGCGCAGCAACTTGCCACACTCACAAGTGCAAGCAAGATGACCGAAGCAGAAGTGTTACTGGCACTCCTGCCGATAGCCGCTGCACTGGCGAAACCGCCTATCAGTGAGTTTTATGTCGGTGCGATTGCCAAAGGCAAAAGTGGCGATATCTACATGGGTGCCAACTTAGAATTACCCGGTGAAGCGCTGTTTCATTCTGTGCATGCAGAACAAAGCGCTATCAGCCATGCATGGCTCAGCGGTGAAAGCCAAATTGTTGATATCATAGTCAATGCCAGCCCTTGCGGCCATTGCCGTCAATTTATGAATGAGCTGGTTGAAGGAAGTAAGATCAGCATTCATCTACCCGCACAGGAAAGCCATCCACTGGCGTATTATTTACCCTATGCCTTTGGTCCTAAAGACTTAAATGTCACTTCGCCTTTAATGGCAAAGCAACAAACTGAATTTGCACTGGATAGTGCCGATCCTATGATCATCGAAGGTTTAGATCATGCCGGTTTAAGCTACGCGCCTTACACTCAGAGTTTTGCTGCCGTGGTTTTAGAAACACGCGATGGCGCAACCTATTGTGGTCGCTATGCAGAGAACGCGGCATTCAATCCTTCTATGCTGCCGATGCAGATGGCTTTGTCGAATCTCGTTCGCCATAATCGCGAGTTTAGCGATATCAGCCGTGCGGTGTTGATTGAATCATCTCAAGGAAAAATCAGTTTAGTCGGCGCGACTATGGATGCACTCCATACCGTTGCCGCCATCGAACTTGAGCACATAGTCATCGATCCGGTGTAACGTCTGCTTCAAATGCCAAGAGTGCTTCAAAATGCTAACGGCGAAAGACGTTAATGCGTATTTCGCCGTTGGATTATTCGATTAATACTTCAACATCAAGTTATAAAGCGCTAATGCTGATGGCTAAAACGTCGAATACGCCAAAGTAGCAGTCCTAAGCTTTAATGCCCAATCCTCAAACGTGACGCCTAGTGTTCAAACCTAACTGCCAGTGCTCATACGTACCCTTCTAGTACTTAAACGTAACGCTGAGTATTCAAACGAGAAAGCTAACTCAGCATAGATGGTTAACCTCAGCACAATTATGCAAGGCTACTCACTATCCAGAGTTCTATTTACGCCGCTTCTTTTGGCCTGAGACTCAGCTTTACGCTGCGCCATTCTGGCAAAACAAGCTTGCCGCTCCACATCTGACATAGCGCGCCAGGCTAAAATCTCATCGAGATGCCTAAAGCAACCTAAGCAAATATCTTGCTGATCTAAACAACAATTGCGGATACAGGGATTGGCATTAGGATCATTCTGACCAGACGGCATATTCATTGCCACAGGGTTCAGTGAAGTGGAATCGGCGACCACCGGGGAAACTAAAGATCTCTGCCGTAATCGCGCCGCCAGCGGCCACGACAGCCGTCAGAGTCAATTCTAAGTTCTGGCTGTAGATCACAATCAGCGGGCAGCCTTTTGCGAGGGTAAAATCCACCTCGGCTTGATAGAAGCCACCTGTGATCCCGACATCCATAAAGCAGCTGTATTCAGGACCATAATCGACATAGGTCCAGCCAAACACTTGGCTAAAAAAGGCCTTAGTACTCGCAATATCGCGGCTCGGGATTTCCAAATAATTGATGCTGTGTTGAAGGTTCATAGACTTCCTTGCTATTTAATAAGGGGACAATATGATGGGCACAAAATGTATGAATAAAAAATGGGAGCCAAAGCTCCCATTCCATCCGCGGCTTTAACTCAGGTTAACCTTGGATTAGGGCTGCGACAAGTCCAATCAGACCGCCAAACACGCCGCCCCAGATCACTAACCAACCTAAATGCGTTTGGATCATGTCCTGAACGATTTGTTTCACCATTTGCGGTGTCAACTCGTTTAACCTTTGTTCCACTATATTGGCAATTTTAGTTTGCAGATCGGCCATCACATTTGGCTGTTCGATTTCTTGTTTCAACAGCTCGTGGAATGCATCACTTTGCGCCATTTCAACTAAAGAGGCTTTCATCTTCACAATAAACGGCTCTTTTAGCGGTAATAACGCATCCGTACCGCCGAACATAGACAACATGCCGCCAAAGGAAGATTGCGCGACTGTGCTAATTAAGGCATCGAAAGAAGGCGCTAAATCGACCTTTTCAATCACGGGCGCCAAATCCATTTTACTGATGCCTTCTTTTTCCGATAGGAATCGTTCGATATTTTCTGTGGTAAAAAACTGCTTCATCATCAGATGAGCAATGCCCGCCTTAAACTCTTCGAAACGAGAAGGCACGACTCCCGAGCCATAGAGTCCGGGAACTTTCTCAAACAACATATAAACCGCAACCCAGTTGGTAATCGCACCCGATAAGGCAAACAATCCGACATTCAGGACAATTGCCGAATGCATCAGGTAACCCACAACCACCAAAGCAGCCGCCAATAAATTTGTTACTAAACTCTTATTCAATCTCGTATCCCCTAAGGTGGCATCGATAAGATGCAAAACTGGCCTATATTAACAAGTTAACGGGAGTCAGGTCTAACACTCAAACCACAGTAAACGAACCCATTTCCAAATCTGTTTTCAGTGCTAAGTCTTGGCGCGACAAGCTGCATCCAGCTCATAGCTAAAGCCGCAACGTCACAGAGCCGCTAACGGCCGATAGTTCTATGCAAAATAAGTGAATCCCCTTGTAGAACATTAAGTTAATTTAATGCTCACCAAGCTCAAAAATGCAGAAATTTTAATTTACTGCCTGTGAATTATCAACTGGCCTCAACTACACTCAATTTGGGTTAGAAACCCGAAATAGGGTTTCTAACATACAAACTCAGAATTCAGGGCTTAAACACAAGTCTTGAATAAAGGCCTTCAACACAAGCCTTAAATACGGGCCTTAAACACAGCCACTGAACATCGGCTCAAATACAAAAGTTAACCACAATAAATTAGGGATGCGCTTATGGAATCGGCTTTTAATACTGCAGGGGCGTTAAGTTGGCATGAACTCACAACCAATAATACCGAAGAGGCCATGCGCTTCTATGCTGAGATTTTTGGCTGGCACTTTAAAACCGTCAAAATGCCCCACGGTCACTATCACATTATTGAAAACGAGGGGATCAGCATTGGCGGAATTACCGACAGTTTAATCCCCACCCTTCCCTCACATTGGACTGGCTATATTACCGTTAACGATGTGGATCAAGTGGCTATCAGTGCCAAAAAACTCGGCGGTGACATTCTGTTTGGCCCTGAAGACATTCCAGAGGTGGGCCGTTTTTGTTGGATAAAAGACCCACAGGGCGCCATTATTGCGGCCATTAGCTATTTAAAACGCTGATGTAAAAACTAACCTAAACATGATGAGGAGTGACTACTCAAGGATACGCCACAGGTTGATACAGATGTAGCTATCAATGTAGGAGATTGGTTGTCATTCAGCAACGACTGGGTTCAGAATAGGTCGTCGTCGGGTAATGCCAAGATTTCATTGATAAAATATAAATAAGATCTGGAAACATTAGCGTTAATCGCTAGAATGTTCGCACTTATGGCAGTTTTCCCCTGTCTTATGCATTGGAGCCTTGATATTAATGCTGACCCAGCTATCGCAATTCAAACACACTTTTTTTGCTCTCCCAAGGTACCTGCGTGTGCTTGTTTACCTCACCGCCGTCTACCTTAGCTATGTCTGCACATTAGGCTTAATCCTGCCCTATGCAATAACCACGCTGGCACCCGAAAAACTCTCTGCTTTACTCGGCCGTCCCGTCACCCTCGGGGATATCCGCATCAATCCCTTTAATTTCAAAGTCGAAATCGACCAACTGGCCATTAAAGAAAAAGACGAAAAACCGTTTGCAGGCTTAGCGCAAGTCCAATTCGAAGTGAACTTTTGGCAATCTGTTTTTAATCGCGCCGCCGTTATCGAAAACATACACATACAAGCGCCCTACGCACACATCATCCGCGTGGAGAAAAAAGGCAAAGCTGGATTCAACTTCGACGATATTCTGCAGACCTTGAACGAGCATTCCTCCGCGAGCACAGAAACAACAGCCACAGAAGCCAGCGCCCCCGTTCGTGTCCTGCTCAGCCAATTTGTATTAGATGCAGGGCAATTTAACTTCGATGACAAAATTACCCATGCTCAAGTTAATTATCCCAATATCAATTTAAAACTCAGTCAGCTCGATACTGAATATTTGATGTCGGCATTGTCGGCCTCAGTAGCACCAGCCACAAAAGCAAATAAGACTGAAGCCAACCCGACACCAAACGCCCAATCAGCCTCTGACACTGGCTCTGGTTCCCAAGTTATGCCAATCCAGCACAATCACTATGCGATACAACTCAGTGATGATCATGCTGGTGAAATCAGTTTGCAGGGGCAATTCCAACTGTTCCCATTAAAAGTTGCGGGTGACGTCCACATCGCTAAACTGAAACTGACACCAATGTGGCGATTTATCGACGATCAATTTAAGCCAGCACTTACCGATGGCGAGATCACTGCCAAGACTCAGTATCAAGTGGATTTTGCCGAGAATGGCGAGTTACAAGTCACCAGCAACAATGGCCAGCTTATTGTTGAAAAACTGAACTTTAACGACCAAGAACGCTCAGTGGTTAAGCTGCCAATCTTTGCCCTCGACGGTATTTCGATGGATCTAAAGCAGCAGCAAGTGCACATCAATAAGCTTCACAGTGATGGCCTCACTGTAAACGCCATTTTGAATCAAGACGGGATCGATCTCGCTAGTTTGTTCATGCCTAAATCCGCCAGTGCGTCTACAAGTGCTGCGCCGCCAGTTGCTAATTCCATCGATGCTAAGCCGATAGATGCTAAGTCGATAGAAACTAAGCCGGCAGATGCTAAGTCACTAGAGGCCAAAAATGTTGAGAGCGTACAAGTCGCGCAAGTGGAAGAAAAGCCTCAAATAACCGAGACGGCAACTAATGCAAGCGAGACCGCAGACAAACCAACTGAAAGCGAATTAGCCACGGCCAGCGAGAACAATAAAACGGAGCAAAATACTGAGGCCGCTGCAAACATCACAGCTGATGCCACTAATGAAGCCACTGCAGAAGTCGCTTTTGAGGCAGATCCACAACAGCCAATCAAGCAAACACCAGTAACGAAGTCAACAGACACTTGGTTCGTACAACTCGATGCGCTCAATATTGAAAACTACGATCTTAATCTGTCGGAGCAAAAGTTAACTGAAACACCGCAGCAATGGCGTGTGTATCCACTTAACTTTTCAACAAAAACTATCACCAGCACCTTGGCCGAGCCGATTGATTATGCGCTACAACTCAGCATTAATGACAAAGGTACTTTAAGCTCTCAAGGCCAGGTCGATGTGCCAGGCGAAGCCATAGATGCCGATATTCAACTCGATAAGCTCGCGTTAATCCAATTCCAACCGTATCTCGCGCCCTACGTGAATATCCAGCTCAAGAGTGGTTTATTAAGCTCTGCAGGCAAGCTCACGGCTGATGCCAAGGGCAAAGCCATTTACGGCGGCAGTGTTGAGCTCGATGATTTAGCCATTCATGACAAATTGCGTAATGCCCCGCTGGTCAAATGGCAAAAGATGAATATCAATCAGCTGGATTTTGACCAACAAAAAAATCAAATCAAAATCGATCACTTAGCCTTTAGCCAACCCTACGCCAAAGTGGTGATCGCTAAAGATAGAAGCACTAATATCAGCGACCTTATCGTCGAAGCGCCTATTGCTGCTGCGACGACAAATAGTACGACTACGAACAGCACGCCCCCTGCTAAGCAAATGGCGAGCAAGTCAGCAACGCCTGAGCTGAGCCTCGATATTCAAAAAATTAGCTTTAGCCAAGGCTCGGCTTACTTTGCCGATAACTCACTAACCCCTAATTTTGCTTCGGGAATTGAGCTGCTTGAAGGCAATATCACTCACCTGTCATCCACGCCAGGCACTAAAGCCTCGGTCGATATCAAAGGTAAGATTGACAAGTACGCGCCTGTAACCCTAAAAGGCGATATTAACCCTTTGTTAGACATGCCATATTTAGATCTCGATTTGGTCTTCAAAAGTGTTGAGCTAACCTCAGTCAATCCTTACTCAGGCACCTATGCGGGTTACTACATAGATAAGGGACAGTTATCACTGTCGCTGAACTACAAACTCGATCAGAACAAACTCAAGGGCAATAACCATCTAGTCATAGATCAACTGAAACTCGGTAAACCCAGTAATAGTGACCTTGCCACTAGCTTACCTATCACGCTCGCCATTGCGCTGCTACAGGACCGTAACGGCGTGATTGATTTAGGCATGGAAGTCTCAGGCGATTTAGACTCACCCAGCTTTAGTGTCGGCAGCATCATAATGACGGCGATTACCAATGTGATCACTAAAGCCGTCACTGCGCCCTTCACTTTCTTAGCGGGGCTGATAGGTTCAGACGAAAGCTTAGACAAAATCAGCTTTGCCGCCGGTCAATTCAGCCTAAGTGAAGATGAGCAGAAAAGTTTAGACAAACTCGCTAGCGCCTTACTCGACAGACCTATGCTCAAGCTCAGCGTTGAAGGTGAAGTCGATGCCATCAATGACAGCCAAGCCATTGCTGAGCGCATCATGAAGCGTAAATTGGCTAAGTTAGCCAATATCGAGTTCAGTGCGTTACCTGATGATTTAAGTCCAAGCCAATTCCCGACCCAAGGGCCGCTCGCCGATGCGCTAGTGAAACTCTACGAGCAGGAAGTTAAAGCCGATCCGGTCCAAATAAAAGACACAGTAATCGCAGAGGCCAAAGACGCGCAGCTTTCCGATGACGAAATCACCACCCGCTGGCATATCGCTTTATATAATCTGTCGGTAAAAGCGCAGAATGTTAATGATGGTATGTTGGGTAATTTGGCCCAAGAAAGAGCCAAAGCAGTTAAAGCTTACCTTGTGGACGTGAAAGAGATTGCCCCAGAGCGGATCTTCTTGCTCGAAAGCCGAGTGAGTTTAACCCAGAATGTGGCACAAGTGAGCCTCACCATAGATGTGCAATAGAGGCGCAATAGCCCCGCAATAACACAAGCAGCTGCTATCTTTGCGATAAAAGAAGCCCGCTAAAGCTCAGCTTTAACGGGCTTCTTTCTTATGGTGAAGAGCATGCCTAAATGTATAGCTAAGCGCATATCTAATTGTTACCGCTAAGCGAAAACGCTGTCCTTGTCGCCAAAGAATCTTCTACCTGTTAATCCACACTAAAATGTTGGCCGCGCTTTGTGCCATAGGTTACACTCTGCGGCCTTTATGCAACTGGGATCGCACGCACGAATCGCTAAATCCCAGTTTCGTCGCACATTTGCGACGGCGCCATTGACACACGAATCACTTTTCAACACACATTATTATTGAGGTCACTGACATGTTTATCATTCGCTGGATTTTAGGCAGGATCATTCTGTTTTTAAACTTCGTATTTAGCCCTAAAAAGCGCCAACGTCCACTGGCAGAGCAACAACAGATTGATACTCAAACTCAAGCATTGGCCCTGTATCAATATCCAGCTTGCCCATTTTGCGTAAAAGTCCGCCGTGCAATGCGCCGTCAGGGACTCAACATAGTGACCCACGACGCTAAAAAAGCGCCACACAAAGATGAGCTCGTCGCCCAAGGTGGCAAACAGCAAGTGCCTTGTCTGCGTATTGAAGAAAACGGCCAAGTACAGTGGTTGTATGAATCTAAAGAAATCATTAACTACTTAGACCAACGCTTCGCCTAAATCGCGGTGCAACTGTCTGTGTAAATATCCAAATAAGTGCGCCCAGTAACCTTTCCAATGAACTGTTTAATCGACTTTTCAATGGACTTCCCAATGAACTTTACAATGGGTTTTCCGTTGAAATACCAAGGTTTCGGGCGCAGTTCTTTTATTGCGTTGTTTAATCACATCTACTTACGCCACAAATATTCACGGTCAGAATAATCAAATAACCACTGGGGCTGATACACCACCAATAGCGTTACCGCCATACCATTAAGCAATGCCTCGGGGAACGCCAGCAAAGGGATTAGCATCAAGTAGTCATCCACTAACACATTCCAATCGTAATCCGCTGCAGACCACAACCACATCGCCCAACTCAATTGATGAAACACAGTTGAAAGGCCCGCATTGATAAAACCACCGACGAAGATAAACACAAAAATGTGTTTAGGAAATAAATGGTAACTACGACTGTATAAAATAAAACACAGGAACAGCGGCACAACCATGGCGAACAGACTAAAAGCCCCAAAATCAGCGGGCTGTTTTAGTACAAAAAGACTAAAAAAAGCGCTCGGCAACAGTAATGCCACGGTCGCAAGACGCCAACCGAACATCAGCATACAGGTCACTATCCCCAGAAAATGCAGATGCAACCCAGTTTGAATACTGGCATTTAACGACCACAGCGCATTGACGCCCACCAGCGTCAGTAACAAGCGTAGCTGCAGGTTTTTATCCCGTCGGATCTGCGCTAACTCTTCTTTTGGCCATATCGCATAGAGCCATAACGCCAAGAGCATAAGGCATATGCCTTGAGTCAGGCTCATATCCCATTCGATTTGCGCCCATTTATTCGACCAAAACGCCAACATTAATCGCCCATCCTTAATCCATTGCGCCAATAGAGTCACACTCAGTCCATCAAGATGCCATAAATCCATGAACTTTAGGGTCATATTAAGGTATTCTGCTGTCAGTTAATAACCTAAGAGTTAAATTTGATTATGCCGCTTCGATACCTCAGCCTTGCCATCTTAAGTTGTTTCTCACTTATCGCCTGCAGCAGTGCCCCCATCGATCCTAGCGAACTTGCCGGAAAATTACGGGATAAGTTAACCACAGACATTAAAGCCGATGGCCTTAAACTCTTCAGCTACACAGCGCGGCTGGTCGATGATAAATCTAACATGGGTGATGCAGACCGCCCTTTCCCGCACGATGCTCGCGTGCGTAGCATGCAAGATCCCCGTGAACAACGTCGCGCGATGCAAGATCTACAGAACTCACTAGAAGTTTGGGGACGACAAGTAGAATTAGGCTTAACGAAAACCCTTGAAATGACAGGTTATTGCCGCGAAGGTTATATCGAATTGAGTCGGATTATCGAACCCGGGCGAGGCGAAATTCGTGGTGAATGCCAAGAAGGCGCGACCAATGCCGATAAACAGAAATTTGTGAACTATTAGCGAAGGTTTGAGTAGCTTAAATTTGCATGGCTAAGGGCTGAGCATCGAAAAGACGCAAGATTAGATAAGCACTGTTAATCGGCTAAAAATAGCGAAAACAATAATAAGAAAAGCTTAAAAAGGTAATTATGCGCGTATTGGACAATACGCGCATTCACATCAGACTAAACTGATTCAGTCAGCGGCACAGCACGATTTTCTAATAACACAGGGATACCTTCAGTGATCGGATAGGCCAGCTTATCTGCCTTACAAATCAACTGCTGCGTCGTTTTATCGTACTCAAGTTTTCCCTTACACACAGGGCAAGCCACTATATCTAACAATTTTTTATCGAATGCCATGGAAGTTTCCTTGTTTAGCTGCAGCCACCTCGCGAAGACGTGCGAGCAGCTGCTCATCAAATTGTGGGGATAGCTTGGCATTGACCGCCAAATACCACCAGTTCTCTTGTGCAAAATCGCGACATTTAACCGCATCTTTTTCTGTCATCAACAGCGGCAAGTCTTGGGCTAAATCACGTAATTGGGTTTTATCGTAGGCCTGATGGTCATCAAAACCCTGGCATAGCGCCAGTTGATAACCTTGGGCGCGCAGCGATTCAAAAAAACGCGCAGGGTTACCAATACCCGCCATTGCAACCAACGGCTGAGATTTATCGAAACTGTATTGACCTGAGGTCGAATCGCATTTAACGGGCTTCACTTCCGTAGGTGCCAGTTGCATTTCGAACTGCCCTTTTGCTGCTGGGCCGCCATTACTGACGATAAAATCCACGGCATCGAGACGCCACGCGCCTTCACGCAGCGGACCTGCCGGCAACAGCAAGCCATTGCCTAAACCGCGTTGACCATCAATCACCACCAGCTCAATATCGCGTCCCAGCGCATAGTGCTGCAGCCCATCGTCGCAGATGATGACATCGACACCAAACTCAGCAATAAGTGCATTGGCGGCATCGACGCGTTTAGCGCCAACCACCATAGGCACTTGAGTGCGCGCCACTATCATGGCCGGTTCATCACCGACCTCTGCTGCACTCGCACCTAAGTTAACCGTTTTAACGCCTTGAATATCAACGCCGTAACCACGACTGATCACACCGGGTGTAAACCCATGCTGGCGCAATAATTCAATCAGATAAATCACGGTTGGCGTCTTACCGCTGCCACCGACGGTAATATTACCGACAACGATGACAGGCACAGGCATTGCCGTTTGTGATTTGATCCCGAGGCGAAACAAGGCGCGGCGCACATAAGTGATAACCGCGAATAGCCAAGATAAAGGTAACAAGAGCCATCGCAGTGGATGACCCTGATACCAAATTTTATTCACTAAGGTCTGCATCTAGCTACCGAATTGCATTTGGTACAATTTGGCGTACATGCCATTTAATTCCAATAGTGATTGGTGCGTACCGCGCTCGACGATACGTCCCTGATCCACTACTAAAATTTGATCGGCACTCTCGATAGTCGACAACCTGTGGGCGATCACTACTGAGGTACGGTTTTGTCTGAGGTTGTCTAACCCTTTTTGAATCGCTTTTTCTGACTCAGTATCCAGTGCAGAAGTCGCTTCATCGAGGATCAAGACAGGCGCATCACGCAACATGGCGCGCGCAATCGCAATCCGCTGTCTTTGACCACCGGACAATAACACGCCATTTTCACCCACTTGGGTATCAAGGCCTTGGGGCAGCTGATCAATAAACTCCATCGCATAGGCCAAGGTCGCCGCTTCAATAATCTGCTCACGCGTCGCTTCACCGGGATAGGCGTAGGCGATGTTGTTAGCAATCGTATCGTTGAATAAGGTCACCTGCTGCGATACAAGAGCCACTTGATTACGCAGCGATTTTAGCGAGTAATCGTAAATGCTGACATCATCAAGCAGAATATCGCCGGATTCGAGCCCCGTATAAAAACGGGTCACTAGACTGGCGATAGTCGACTTGCCTGAACCAGAACGGCCGACTAGTGCTAAGGTTTGCCCTGGTTTAACTTCAAAATCAACATCTTCCAGCGCTCGGCGGTCTTGGCTGTCATAGGTAAAACAGACCTTATCGAAACGTAAATGACCCTTAGCGCGCTCGACGGTATAAGTGCCGGTGTCGGATTCTGGCAGCGTATCCAGTAATTCAAACACTGTGGTACAAGCTGCAATACCCCGTTGGAATTCAGCGTTCACTCGGGTTAAGTTTTTGATGGGTTGCAACATGGCCATCATAGCGCCAAGAATTGTCGCGAAGGTACCGGCGGTGAGATCGGCTTTCATGCTGTCTAAACTTGCCGCATAGAGCACAAAGGCCAAGGCGAATGAGCCGATAATCATGATCAACGGCTGGCTAATAGCTTGCGCCACAGCTAACTTCATATTTTGATGGCGATTTTGATCGTTCACTTTAGCAAAACGGGTGGCTTCAGTTTCTTGTCCACCAAAGGCCAATACGTTTTTATGGCCCTTAATCATTTGCTCAGTCGTGGCACTCACGCCGCCCATGGCGGTTTGAATTTGCTTAGAAACCTTACGGAAACGACGGCTGACCACAGCAATGACCATGCCCATAATAGGCCCGATCACTAAGATACACAGGGATAACTTCCAAGAGTTATAGAACATCAGCGCAAGCATACCAAACACAGTCACACTGTCGCGGACGATAGAAATCAAAGCACTTCCCGATGCTCGAGCGATTTGCTCAGTATCGAAGGTGACTTTTGAAATCAAGTTACCGGTATTTTCCTTGTCCATGTAACTGACAGGCAGACTCAGATAATGCTCAAACACTTGCTGACGCATGTCCATGATCAAACGCGCACTCATGTATGAGATGCCGTAGGTCGAAACAAAGTTGGCAAAACCACGCAGGGAAAACATGACGATAACCACAAGCGGCGCCATCATCAGCACGTCGTTGTTCGCGTGGAAACCTTCACTGGTTGGCAATGCTATGCCGTTGGTGACCGCAGCGGGTGCGCCGCCGGAAAAACCCTTATCGATAAAGGGGCCGATGAAAGCGATAAAGGCGGCATCGACGAGACCATAAATAATTAATCCCGCAACTGAAAGCATAAACATGCCTTTCATCTGTTTTATATAGCCCAGTAATCGTTTGAAAACTGTCCACATTTCGTCTTTAGGAGATGTTGTCATTGATAACACTAAATTATGGCAAAGTAGGCATTCTACTCTGGATTAATCAAGTCACCAAATCTAAACAGAGAGTTGTACCAAAATGGCGCTAAATCACCACGATAGGTCTTTACCTCTAACTCAGACTGCTGAAAAATCACACTAATCTGCCCTTCTGTCCCTGTGGTCAGGCTCCTTATCTCTCGTCGCTGATACCGCTCAACCACTGTGGATTTAGGAAAACCATAGCGATTAGCAAAACCCGCAGGGAAAAGCACTAACTTAGGGGCTACGGCATCGATAAAGGCCTCTGTCGACGAGGTTTTGCTGCCATGGTGCGGCGCCACCAGCACGTCGCTTTGTAACTCGTTTAGGCCACTTAGATCACCGCTCACACTTAGCTCACGACTTACACCTAAT
This sequence comes from Shewanella sp. SR1, assembly GCF_020447145.1. Lineage (NCBI taxonomy): Bacteria > Pseudomonadati > Pseudomonadota > Gammaproteobacteria > Alteromonadales > Shewanellaceae > Shewanella > Shewanella sp. SR1. The sequence goes on from NZ_JAJAEF010000017.1 coordinate 63,762, forward strand.
TCACTACGTAATAGTGCCGCTTCGGTTTGTTTTTCAATGTCCCCGGTGAGCAGCAGACTCTGCAGGCCATCATCAATGCGCACCACACAAGAGCCATTATTGCCCGCCAGCACTTGAGGCGGCGAGAGTAAGTTAAGGCGCAATCCTTGCCATTGAATCTGCCTTGGGCGGCAATCTTGGCCGCTAAAGCCTGCCACATCAGTGATCACCAATGCCTTGGGATAAGCCTCCATCAAGACAGGCGCACCGCCTGCATGATCGTTATCGCTATGGCTGATAACAATATAATCAATCTCTTGGATGCCTTTGGCTTTTAAAAAGGGCAATATCACCCGCTTCGCATAACTGAAATCATCACCAAAGGCGGCGCCCGTGTCATAGATGAAACCCCTGCCATTCTTTTCAATCACCACGGTTAAACCTTGGCCCACATCGAGTAAATGCATGGTCCATCGATGGGTTTGCACGGGAGACCATAGCGTCATACAAAAAAGTAATGCGGGAATAAACAACAAACTTAATAGGCTTAACCAAGCAATATAGTGTTTATGCTTAGGCACATAGCGCCATAACACACCACCAACGAGCGCGCAGAATCCTAAGGCTAATAAGCTGTCAGAGAGTGCTAACCAATGGGCGGGTAATTGCTGGCTGATGTCGAGCAACTGCGCATAGGGCGATAAGCTCCAATCACTGAGGCGCAGTACTCCAAGCGAAGAGAGTCCGAAGTGAGATAATCCCAAAGCCGTCCCAAGCCACCAGCAGACAAATCCCGCCATGGCTAAGGGGATCACTACAAAGCTAAACCAGGGCACGGCCAAGATGTTCATCCACAGACTGTGTACACTCACGCCGCCAAAGAGTGCTGCTTGCAGTAATCCAAGCCCGAGACTCAAGCGCCATTGGATAGCCCAAAACTGCATCATCCCTGTGCGTAAACGCGCCCTTCGAGTCGACGCGGGGGTAAATTCCCTTGGTTGGATTTCTAAGGTGTATAAGATGATGCCTAAGGCACAAAACGACAGCCAAAATCCCGCACTTAAACAAGCGAGCGGATCAAGCAGCAATACAATGAACAGGGCGAATAATAAGCGCTCCCACGCCGTAGAAAAGCGCTTTAATAAACTCAACAGCATTAACAGCAGAATCATCACTAATGCACGCTGCGTCGAAATGCCAAAGCCAGCAAGATAGGCATAAAATGCGGCGCCTATGCCCGCTGCGACTAAGGCAAGGGTGATATTACGCCGACTCTGATGTGGCACTAAGCGACTTAAGCCAAACAAAAGGCATGTGTAAATCCATGCTGCTATGACCGAAAGATGCAAGCCAGATATCGCCACTAAATGACCCGTACCTGTCTGTCGTAATGCTTGCCAACGCACTTTTGAGATCAACTGCTTATCACCCAAAAGTAAGGCGAGTAGAATATCACCTTGCGGCAAAGAGGCTAATTCAGGCGTCAATGCACTTATTAGCTCGTTACGCAGTGAAGGTGAAACCGCAAGTAAATGTGCCTCTATCACTCGCCCTTTACCGACAACATGTTGGCTGATTAATTGTTTCTGCTCGTTGTAGCCACCTTGATTTAACACGCTAGCAATACGCTTAGGCATCAAGGTAAACTGCCAAACCTGACCGACATCGACTTCTGGCGGACCTTTCCACGTGAGTCGCAATTTTGCATTTGGCCCTAAGATTAAATTTGGTTTAATGACCGATATATCCAAACTTAGCCAGTCGCTGTTTCGACTAACTAGTGATATGATTTCGCCCCTAACCTGTATAGGTTGTTGTAACACTGGAAGATCCTGCCTAGATAATCCTAAGCAAAAACCAGTTAGCCATGCCATTGCAAAGAGTCCACCTGCGCAGACAGGGATTTTTCGGTATAAAATTAACGCCCCAACAGCAAGGTAGGGTATATAACTGACTGGCGGCAGCGAAGGCCACAACATCGCTGATAACAAGATGGCACTAAAGCCAAACATGAATCGATTCATAGTGAATTAAGTTAAGACAGCAATTTCAGCCTATGCCAAAAAAATTAATCAAAAGATTTATGCCTAAGCCTGAAACCTTGCGTGAGCATAAACACTTACGCATGTTCGGACGCTTATTACATAATCCCAATTTGTGGGCGCTAAATCGCAAATCCGCCCCTGGCGCATTCGCCGTGGGATTATTTGTCGCCTGGATCCCTATGCCATTTCAGATGGTAGTGGCTGCGGCTTTTGCCATTCTATTTAACGTTAATATTCCCGTTTCTGTCGCATTAGTCTGGATAACCAATCCCTTAACTATGCCAGTGATGTTTTATGGCGCGTATTTACTCGGCGCTAAGATACTCGGCCATGCGCCGCAAGATTTTGCCTTCGAAGCCAGTTGGCAATGGATTGAAGCTTCGCTTGCCACCATAGGTCCGGCGTTTTTACTGGGATGCCTTGTTCTCGGGGTAATTTTTTCCGCAGTGGGCTATTTGCTGATTAACAATCTGTGGAAATATTCCATTATGTTTAAGTGGCAAAAACGTAAGAATAAATAACCTCGCCTTTCCCACCGCTTATGCTGATGCAGTTTTAGCCGAAGGCTAATTAACCTAAGCAACAGTATAAGCGGATCAATATCTTAGCTTATCCTATGCCCTTCACGGCCTAATGTGCATTCCAATCTATTGGCTTCCACACGCTTTACATCCTGTCGTTTTAACGTCTGTCGCTCTCACTCTTTTCACGCTTGAGTTTGTCGCTTCTCATGTTGAGCGCCATCTGTGCAGACTAAGTTTGCGTCTTAAACAGATGCAGCACGAGGAATACTCATATTGGGATATATACATTTATTTTAATTGCAGCTTAAAATATCCGACAGATTTAGTCAGATACTCAAGAGCCTGTTATGTTGAACATTGATGAGCCCGCACACTTACAACCACGAATAGCCATATTCAGATTAGGCTTTCGGCCTTTTTTCCTGTTTGCGAGTTTATTCAGCGTATTGGCATTAGGGATCTGGGGAGGATTTCTCTCAGGGAACAATCTGTTGCCGCAATCCGTTAATCCACTTTGGTGGCATGGTCACGAAATGATTTTCGGATTTGTCTGCGCCGTGGTCGCGGGTTTTTTATTAACTGCGGTGCAAAACTGGACAGGCCAAGCTGGGATTAAAGGAGTTGGGTTGTTAGGGTTATTCAGTGTGTGGTTATTGCCACGGCTATTATTGCTAATGCCGCTAGCGATTCCCTTCACACTTATCATGTTTATCGACTTACTGTTTTTGCCACTAACGGCGTTAATACTTGCCCAAGCAGTGATCCGCGTCCGTCAATGGCGCAACTTTGTGTTTATACCCATTCTCACCTTGCTCACCCTAATGAATGCACTGAGTTACTACGGCGTACTAACAAATCAATTTGAATGGATAAACATAGGCTTATATGGCGCGGTTGTGTTAATCAGCATCATAGTCGCACTTTTAGGCGGCCGAGTGATCCCTTTTTTCACCGAGCGCGCAACCCAATGGCAGCGTAAAACTGCGCTGCCAGTGCTCGAATGGCTGAGCTTTATCAGTCTTTTTGGATTAGTCATTAGCTTAATCCTGCAAGAGCAAATATTGCTCCGCTGCATGGCTGGGATTGCGAGTCTGATTTTATTGCTGCGCTGGCATCGCTGGGGCTGGCATGCCAGCTTGAGCATCCCTTTACTCTGGTCACTGCATCTTAGTTATGTGTGTATCCCACTCGGTTTAGCGCTGATAGCCTTTGGACTCCCCTTATCCGTTGGTATGCACGCGATAACGGTTGGCGGGTTAGCTGGGATGATTTTAGCTATGATGGCGCGGGTTTCGTTAGGCCATACTGGCCGCACGCTGCAACCGCCAAGCATAATGAAGTATGCCTTTGGGTTAATCCTGCTCGCGGCAGTGTTTCGAGTATTGGCAGGAGTTATCCCGCTATGGTCAGCATCATTACTACTTGCCGCCATTACATCTTGGGTCATCGCCTTTGGCTGTTTCTGCATCAGCTATGGGCCTATGTTGTGCCAAACCAGAATTGATGGTCGACCCGGTTAGAACATACTGACACTGAGCTTTGCGCTGCATTTAGGATTAAACATATCTGTGAATTAAGTCACACAGCGGCGGCTAGCTTTTCCCTATAAGCTGATTTTTACTGTTACTATTTATAAAAACATCAAGTAGGGAATGCCCATGCCATTTTATCACCAATATGGTTCTAAGAGCCTTAAAGCCGTAGAACACTTAGTCCTGTTTGTTATTGCTATTGCCACTATCGTCGCAATAGGCCAAGAAATTGTGCATATTGTTTCTGTCCGTATGGTCGCATTAGCCGATTTACTCCTGTTATTTATTTTCTTAGAAGTCTTAGCCATGGTGGCGAACTACTACGAATCCGGTAAGTTACCCGTGCGTATGCCGCTTTATATCGCGATTGTGGCCTTAGCTCGTTATCTCATTTTAGATATGAAGAGTATGGAAGATTGGCGTATTGCCGCGATATCACTGTCGACGTTAATTTTAGCGGCAACTGTGATCGTCATTCGTTGGGGTCAGTTAAAAATGCCCTATCCTAAAAACCAAGAATACGACAATTAATCAAGCACCTGAGTTGGTGCTATTGAAGGCTTATTCAATAGCACCTGCTGTCCTCGTTTTAAAACTATTATCAAAGACCTAGCTTTCACATTGGTATTCTGCCAAAAAGCAATTATGCTAGTTTTACTGAGATCAATAATTTACGGGGCAATTGAGTTATGGGTGACCATACTACTGGTTTTGAAGAAAAACGCACATCACTGCGAGTGGACATGGAAGCGGAGCGTGTCGCCTTACATTGGGTCGACGCGCAAGGCATGAAGCAAACCGATGACGGCGTGTGTATTGACTTAGCAAGACGCGGTATTTTATTCGATTATAAACGTCCCTTTGCACTGGGCGAACTCATCGAAGTGACCTTTAATCCCGATACCACACAACAAAATACCGTCAAAGGACAAGTTTGCCGCTGCGCAAAATGCCACGACCAAAGCTACCACATAGCCATGCAACTGCTTTAATTTAACTTAAATTTCGCAGGTTTAATGGGTCTGTTCTACACTCAATGAATTGAACGATTCATGAAGGGGCGTCACTATGATCTTGCTGGTAGGTGGTGAAAAAGGTGGTAGCGGAAAAAGTTGTCTCGCTCAAAATCTTGCCGTTTATATTAAGCAAAAATTTCAAGCAAACGTCCTCATGGTCGATTGTGATCCCCAGCGCACCACTTCAGATTGGATCCAAGCAAGAAATAATGATCCCAGTCTGCCCAGCATTAACTGCATTCAGCTTTATGGTAAAATTCGCAATGATTTACTCAGCCTCAATGAGCGTTTTGATTACGTGATTGTAGACTGTGGTGGTCAGGATAACTTAGCCATGCGCGCAGCCATGTCGGTAGCCACCTATGTTGTCATTCCCCTCAGACCTAAAAGACGCGATCTTAAGACATTACCCCACATGGAAGACATGCTCAGCACTTGTAAGATGGTAAATCCTAAAATGATCGCCACTATAGTGCTAACCCAATGCCCTGCGCTTCCCACACAATTTAAACGTATTTTAGAAGCCAAAGATGTAGTGCAGTCCTTTGGGTTAAGGGTGTTGAATTCTGTCACCTTTTGTCGAAATATTTATGATGACAGTGAAGAAAAAGGCTCCTCTGTGGTTGAAATCGAACCCGATGGTAAAGCAGCCGATGAGATCCGCGCCATAACGGATGAGTTATTCGCCATGCCACCAGAAAATAGCTATGAGCTTAACTGATCTTAAACGTAAGAAACCGAAGCAAATCATCAAGCCGGTTTCTGTCGATGATTTCATTGAAGATGCCAATAACTACGCCTTAGGTAAGGCGAGTTTATTAGCCGCGGCTCAGACTCAAGCGATAGTTAAGGGCTTAGATAAAAAGTCGACTAAGATTTATCGCCACGCTACCTTTACCCTGACAGAGAAGAGTATTGCTCAGCTCGATTCCCTATCGAAATCCACCAGCATTGCAAAATCTCGCTTACTGCGTATTTTGATCCATGAGTTTAGCCAACTCACCCCCGCTCAGCAGGACCAAATTGCCAATAAACGCCACGACGAAACCTAAGTTTCAGGGATTCAAGGAATCAGAGCTTTTAGAATCCTGAGCTCCATGCTGCCTTAAGCTCAAACTCAAGATAGCTAAACCTCAAGAAATTTGGGAAACTTAGGCTTAAACCTAATACTGGTACTTCTCGCTTAAGCTTCTAAGGTGATAAACCCAATCAGTAAAATCAGTCTCGCTAGGTGTCGAACTATGGTCAAACGATTACCACACTCTGATTACAATCTCGTATTACTGTTACGCTCTCTTATGACTGTTACGCCATCGTCAAAATATGTAGGGCCACAATAGGTTAGTGCTCACACGTTCTCCCGGCGGCCAGTTCAATGCCTTGGGGCGTTTCGTGAAACTTACCTTTACCTATGAGTAACTGAATCAATGCTTCAGCACTAAGATCGGCGGCACTACACGTATGGTATCGAGCCGCAAAGCCAAACTTTTGTCCCATAAGGCATAATAATTCAGGCTTTATAATAGCGGCCCCTTGCGCTACCATCAGCGCCATAACATCATGACCGTGAACAGAATTGGACATATGTCCTCCTAAAGATGCAATATTATTGTTCTTTATATCCTAACGGTAGAATTTGAACCCTGATCTCGCGCACAGACTTTCTAATTGATACCACTGCGCTGACATCTGTGACGATAATGTGAGCCATTATGTCTTTAATCCTATTATTGACCCAACAGATGTCGCTGTACTTAGTGATCGTTTACTTAGTCAGTAAAACGCCGCTGTTTAAACTGTTTGCCGAAACCTCCCCGCGTCTGCCACATAAGATTTTTATGTATCTGATTTTTTCAAGTTTCTGCATCATGGCCACCTATTTTGGTGAGCAAACATCAGGCGCGATTGCCAACACCCGTGCTATGGGCGCAGTGTTAGGTGGATTACTTGGCGGGCCCGTTACCGGTTTTCTGGTAGGACTAACAGGTGGCCTTCACCGCTACAGTATGGGCGGCTTTACGGAAATAGCCTGCGCCATTTCCACCACCTTAGAAGGCTTATCCGCAGGGATGATAAGCTTCTACTTAAGACGTGCGGGTAAAAGTGAGCTTATCTACAATCCATTACTCGTTTGCCTAGTGACTTTTTATGCCGAAATGATGCAAATGAGCATCATCTTACTGGTCGCCCGCCCCTTCGATGATGCGTGGGAATTAGTGCGCCAAATCGCGCCGCCCATGTTGTTAGTCAATTCAGTGGGAGCGGCACTCTTTATGAGCATGATCCGCGACCAAAAAACCATGTTCGATAAACTCTCCTCCAGTTTTTCAACTAAAGCATTAAAGATAGCCGAACGCAGTGTCGGACTCCTATCCAAAGGATTTAACGAAGAAAGCAGTAGCCGTGTCGCCAAAATCGTCATAGAAGAAACCAATGTGGGCGCAGTAGCCATCACTGACAGGGAAAAACTGTTGGCTTTTATTGGCATAGGTGCCGATCATCATCTGCCTGGTACGCCAATTTCTTCCAAGATCACCTTAGAGGCGATCAATCAAAATAAAGTCATGTTCGCCGATGGCGTTGAAATGCCCTATTCATGTTCTATTTCAAGCAACTGCCGCTTAGGGTCGAGTCTTGTGATCCCGCTGCGCAGTGATACCGAAGTCATTGGTACCATCAAACTCTACGAGCCGAAAAATAAACTTTTTTTGAATATTAACCGCACCTTAGGTGAAGGTATTGCCCGTCTGTTATCCAACCAAATACTTTATGGCCGGTTTGAGCAACAGCAAAATCTGCTGACTCAAGCCGAATTAAAATTACTGCAAGCGCAGGTTAATCCGCACTTTCTGTTCAATGCACTCAATACTATTAGCGCGATTATCAAGCGCGATCCCGATATGTCTAAGCAGTTGCTGCAGCAGTTATCTCAATTTTTACGGATTAATTTGAAGCGAACGACAGGCTTAGTGACGCTTGGGGATGAGCTAGATCACATCGCGTCCTATCTCACCATTGAAAAAGCGCGTTTTATTGATAAATTACAAGTCAGTATCGCGATACCTGAATCACTCTACCACTGCAAAGTACCGGCCTTTACCCTGCAGCCGATTATTGAGAATGCGGTAAAGCACGGCACTTCGCACATGATAGAGCAAGGGCAGATCAAAGTGACGGGCAAGCTCGAAAATGATGTGCTGGAATTAGAAGTCACAGACAATGCCGGATTATATCAGCCCGTTGAGGGCTCTGAAGGCCTAGGGATGAACTTAGTGCATAAACGCATTCAAAATATTTTTGGCGAACAATATGGTGTCACTGTGGAGTGCGAAGCCGATGAATTGACTCGTGTCACCATAAGATTACCCATAGAAAGCCCTGAGATATCCAATATGGACACCCGCACGTGATCACTTGTTTAATTGTCGATGATGAACTGTTTGCTCGTGAAGAATTAGCCGATCTTTTGGGGCAAGAACACGACATTGAAATTGTTGGTCAATGCGCTAATGCCATCGAGGCGTTGCAAAGCATAGCCAAAGAAAAACCTCAGTTAATTTTTCTCGATATCCAAATGCCGCGCATTTCGGGCATGGAACTTATCGCTATGCTCGACCCTGATAACATGCCGAAAATTGTGTTTGTTACCGCTTACGACGAGTTTGCCGTCAAGGCCTTCGATAACCATGCCTTCGATTATTTACTTAAACCGATAGATGCCGAGAGACTTAGTAAAACCCTCACTCGGGTGCGTAAAAATCTGACGCCTCAAATTATGGATCCCATTACCCCAAAGCGTCTGGAACATATTCCCTGTTACAGCGGCAATAAACTCAAGGTGATTGCAATCCAAGATGTGGAATATGTGTTCAGTGATTTGAGCGGCATCCATGTGGCCAGTACGAAAGGCAAAGTCCATACCCAATTGACCTTAAAAGTGTTTGAAGAAAAAACCCCACTGGTGCGCTGCCATCGGCAGTATTTGATTTCACCTAAGGCGATTGCCGAAATTGAACTATTAGACACGGGCGCCGAAGTCACCACCCACTCAGGGGATAAAGTGCCCGTCTCACGGCGTTATCTTAAGAGCCTTAAACAGCTGTTCGGCTTCCAATAACTCAAGAAAAAGCCATCTTAACGGCATGTTTTTAACCATAAGATGGCCAACAACACCCGCCGTTAACATACGATTGCAACCACTCAAGCCCACTAATTACCGCTCACCCTGCATTTTCGACCACTCATTAAGATTGCGAAGTTTTATATCAACAACTTGTTTACACTCGCCAGAACTCAAATGGGGAGATAACAAAAATGATGTGGTTCCTACTCTGTGTCGGTCTGCTGATCGGCGGCTACTTTATCTATGGCGCCTTTGTCGAGAAAGTCTTCGGCATTAACGCTAATCGTCAAACACCCGCTTTCGCTCAAACTGATGGCGTCGACTTTGTGCCTATGTCTAAGGGTAAAGTCTATTTAATTCAATTATTAAACATCGCAGGCGTAGGCCCAATTTTTGGACCTATCTTAGGTGCACTCTATGGTCCTGCGGCCATGTTGTGGATTGTGGTTGACTGTATCTTTGCGGGTGCCGTGCATGACTACTTCTCTGGCATGTTGTCAGTACGCAACGGTGGCCAATCTGTGCCAAACCTTGCGGGTAAATATTTAGGAAAGAGTGCCAAACACTTCATGAACGTGTTTGCTATCGTGCTGTTACTGCTGGTTGGCGTGGTCTTTATCTCTGCGCCTGCAGGTTTACTGGGCAAGCTTACCGGTTGGGACGTCAGTATTTTCGTCGGCATTATCTTCGTCTACTACCTGATCGCAACTGTGGTGCCAGTCGATAAAATTATCGGTCGTCTGTACCCCTTCTTTGGCGCTTTACTGTTCTTCATGTCGTTCGGTCTGGCTTTCGCGATTATCCTATCAAGCGAGCACACCTTACTGCCTAACGTACAAGCGGGCGATTTCTTCCAAAACTTAAATCCAAATGACATGCCACTTTGGCCTGCGCTATTCATCACCATCGCCTGTGGCGCGGTATCAGGTTTCCATGCAACTCAATCACCATTAATGGCACGCTGCGTTGAAAACGAAACCAATGGTCGCTTCGTCTTCTTTGGCGCTATGATTGGCGAAGGCATTATTGCACTGCTTTGGTGTGCGATTGCATTGTCATACTTCGGCGGTGTTGAAGGCTTAAGTGCGGGCATGTCAGGCAACCCTGCCAACGTGGTCTATGAGGCTTCTACTGGTCTGTTAGGCGCTGTCGGTGGCTTTATGGCTATCCTAGGTGTAATTATTCTGCCGATTACTTCAGGTGATACGGCTTTCCGCTCTGCGCGTTTGATTCTGGCTGAATTTTTCAACATGCCACAAATCTCACTGCCAAAACGCTTAGTGTTAGCTCTCCCACTGTTTGTTATCGGCGGTATGTTGACTCAAGTGGATTTTGGTGTCATTTGGCGCTACTTCGGTGTGGCAAACCAAACCACCGCGGTATTAATGCTGTGGACGGCTTCGGCTTACTTGTTACGCCATAACAAACTGCATTGGATTGCGACTATTCCAGCGATGTTTATGACCACAGTGGTCATCACCTTCCTGCTGAACTCGTCAACCTTAGGTGCAGGCTTACCTATGACGGTATCAACCATAGCGGGCGTGGTCACCACCTTAGTGATTACAGCGCTGTTGATTGTTAAAACCAAAGGTAAAGGTGAGATTGATTTACCGGTAGAAACTGAGCTTAAAGAAACAGCCAAGGACTAGTAAACAGTCCGAATGACCAAGCTAAAACAGGCGCTTTATTGCGCCTGTTTTGATCATACTGCTCCACCAATAACTGCAGACTCTGGTGTGAGCTAGCAAGGTATTCAGGCTTGACTCGATACCATTGCACACTGTATCAGGCATACAAAACTGCTATACTCCCGCCATAGCACACTGCAACATGCATAATATGAATCAATCGAATAACCCGCTCCACGGCATTAAACTGGAAACGATCATCACTTACTTAGTCGAGAAATACGGCTGGGAAGAATTAGGTGAAAGAATTAATATCCGCTGTTTTACCCACGATCCCAGTATCAAATCCAGTTTACGTTTTTTAAGAAAAACAGAGTGGGCGCGGGATAAAGTCGAATATCTTTATTTAAGAGCCAACAAATTACCGTTACCGCCACCTAAAGCAGAAGCGAGTCAAGCCGCTAAGAAGCCTGCGGCAAAAATCGCGACTAAAAAACCCACTCAAACCGCTCCCGAAAAACCGGCTAAAGGCGATAAATCCAGCTCAGATGGCACAGTAAACAGCCATATTTGGGGCAATAATTAATCCTCGCCTCTGCTGCCATAAAACGTAAACAGCCCTAGTATAAGGGCTGTACTATCGTGATGAATCTATTACTAATCGATTTTCACGAACCTATTTGTACTCACCTACAGCCTCAATCTATTTGCGCTAATCTATTGGCGGCGAATAGCGCTCACTTATCGATTTTGAACCAATAGCTTGCACTCTTTTTAGCTGAACAACCAAAAATTGACTTCAGTTTTCAAATCTATGGCCGATACCGACTGTTATAGTGACTTGAGTATCAACGCAGTTTGCATCAATGGAGTGTTAAATGAATATTAATGGAATAAACAGTAGCGCAACTGGCTCAGCTTTCACCGCCATATCAAGCGCATATATCGCAGCGACACCAGCCACCGCACAAACAGCGAATAGTGAGTCCGCTGACTCACAAGATACCCAGGACACTGTCTCCATTTCTAATGCGGGCCGCGCGGCTTTATCCAACGACTTCGGGACCCCTTTGAGAGAGAAAGCCTTGGCTAAAAAAAATGAAACTGAAGTCACAACAACAGAAGAGGAACCCCTGACGTTAATTGACGAGCAAATCAAAAAGATAAAAGAGCAAATCAAAGAATTACAAGAGATGCTAGCCAAGCTTAAGGGAGATGACTCAGAAGCTGCAGATCAGCAACGTAAGATGCTGCAAGAACAAATAATGTTACTTAGTGGTCAAATCGCTACCTTGTTGGATAAAAAGATGCAAGATAGTAAAAAGTCAGATTAACTAAAATAGTTTAGTTACCAAGCCTGTACAAAATCAACCGACAATTATTCACCCGCTTTGCTTAGATGGGAAAGCTGAACATCAAACGCCAAATGTTCAATCCATCACCACGGCGATAGCTGAATCCAATACGATCAACACCCAGCAATTCGCCCCCAAGGGGCTTAGAAAACGCGAGGGAAAAACCAGCCTCATAACTGCCTGAAACTATGGTATCTTGCTCTATCTCGCTGATAAATCTGAGCTCATTGAAATACCAATAACCCACAGCAAAGATCCTTGGTTGCACCTGCAGATCCCACCATTGCCAGCGCGGCGCTAATCCTAAATCAACGCCAGTTTGTAACACCGCAAATTGATCGGCAAACTTGCCATAGTGCTCACTGTACCCGGCAAAGCGTAATCTCGACACCCACACCCCATCTTGCCCAGCAAGGGTGAAATCATACAAGCTACTGATCCCTGAGGCGATAATGGCAACGTTATCGTTTTTATCGAAGTTAGTACCAAAACCGATATCTAAATACCCTTCCATTCGAGTGTTTTCGCTCGCCTGCCAGTGGTGCTCAAAACCTGGGGTAATGGTCATAGTGCCTATCGACGACGGTAACTCGCCTTCGGTGATATCTTTGGCTAAATAATCAAAAAAGCCGAAGGAGATGGGTAAACGTAACCAAGTCTGGCTTCCGCTATCTTTCTTTAAACCAAAACTTAACGGAATACTGACCACGGTCGCATTTTGGTTGGCGGCGCGGTAAACCCCTGTGCCGAGATAACTACCAAAGGCATAAACAGAATTGGGATTACTGCTCGACTCTATCGGATTGCTGCCATTGGCATTACTGCTAGGCACGTGACTGATAGAAACAGGATCAACAGACACGCCAGCATCATTTGCTTGAGACGCCGATGTAAGTGTCGCAGGTGTAAACGTATTGGCGGGGGATGCACTATTGGCGAAAACGGCAGGAACAATGCTCAGAAATACTAAGCAAGTTAACGACAAACATAATGGCAACCGACTGAAAAAATGGCTCAATTGACTTAAACCTTACTCATTTCTGACTCAATCGGTCGACCCATCATAAATACAAAGCTACTTATTTTCATCCATAAAATGATATTCAGACATCATGTGCCCAAGCTCAGTGGATTTGGTTTTTAAGTAGGCTTCGTTGTAACGATTCTTACCAACTTGCAGCGGTACGCGCTCAACCACTTCGATGCCAAACTCCTTCATCGCTTTCACTTTACGAGGGTTATTGGTCATCAAACGCACATGCTTCACGCCTATCTGTTCCAGCATAGGTTTGATCATGTCGTATTTACGCATATCGGCTTCGAAGCCCAGTTGCTCGTTGGCTTCAACAGTGTTGGCACCTTTATCTTGCAGCTCGTAGGCGCGGATTTTATTCAACAAACCAATGCCACGGCCTTCTTGGCGCAAATAAAGGATAAAGCCACTGCCCGTTTCTGCAATATTTTGCATCGCCGCTTGTAACTGAAAACCACAGTCACAACGCAAGCTAAATAACGCATCACCAGTTAAACACTCGGAATGAATTCGACCCAACACAGGTTCATCCGCACTGAGCGTACCGAATGTGAGCGCAACATGCTCTTTGCCTGATTCTGTATCTTCAAAACCATGCATGGCAAACACGCCCCAAGGAGTGGGTAACTTTGACGTCGCGACATATTTTATCGACATACTTAACCTTAACGACAACTCTCATTCCATGAGACGAATAAGATCCCTAGAAACAAACGAGGATTAGGCACTTAGCCAACTAAGCACACTATTGTAAAGTGTTTTTGAACAATCAAGAAATACTTTAGTGTTTTAATCAACTAAACCAAACATGAGTGTCATTTTCGATGGGCAGCACGAAGGAATGGATTAAAACGAAGCAGTGCATAAAGTACTAGGCGCACAAACACGCGATCGACACTCGATCCCGTGTTAGTGACAGCCTAACCCACATTAAAATTTTGCGGGCGCGTATCCAGTGACTTCCTTTAGCCCCATTTCACGGCCGATAGCCGTCATAGGGTGGATCACCACAAGACCTTTGACAGACTTTTTCAGTTTGCCCATGTCCGCTTGTTCATCTTTAGTCAAAGCGCGATGGAAAGACAAACCTTTGATATCTGAACCTTGCTTATTCAATAAGCGGGTTTGTTGGCCTTTCACACTGCCAATTTGCTTAGTGACTGCAGCGATTTCGCGCTTGAACTGGGCAATAATGACGTCATCGCCTCTTTGTTCAGCCGCAGCAAGTTTACGACGAAATTTATCTAATTTATCGTTAAGCTGCTGCAGTTCTTGCTTTAAATTCATTCTGTTACCTTAAATTACCTAAGTTAGCCACAGTAAAATCTTAGCCTGATTATGCTAGCATCTGTGTCAAGGCCTGAGATTATAGCAGCAAGTTACAGATCCTCGTTACCGCTTTTATAACAAACGAATGATCTGATTGCTGCTGCCGCGAAATACGAGACTTGGATCGGCAAGACTTTGTTCAAATTTGCCATCCACCAGTACATCAATATAGGCCAACACGGCGCGCTGTTCATCACTCAACTCATTAAGCACATAACCCGTCCACAGCCAAATATCCTTCCCCTTACACTCAGCCTTGACTCGTTTGACGAGCGCCAAAATGGCACCGAGATTGACAGGCAATAAAGGATCGCCCCCCGAGAGAGATAAACCACGGCGCACAATCCGCTTATCATTGAGATCGGCAATCATCCTATCTTCCATCGTCCTATCAAACACATGCCTAGAACGGGGATCCCAAGTACTTTGATTGTAACAACCTCGGCACAGGTGCTCGCAGCCAGAGACAAACAAGGTCGCACGCGTACCAGGGCCATTGACCACATCGATAGGGAAATATTGATGGTAATTCATTGATAGTACTTCATAGTGCATTTCATCTTTTAACATTGGGACTTATCCCATGGCACTATTTATGCCACGTGATGCCACGGAATAAGTCCAACAGGCAGGATAAAATATTAGTGTTACAAGTGTTTGATCCTACGTTTTACTTCTTCCTGTTTACCATAATTAAAGGGCCGCGCATCTGGGCTGCCTAAGTAACCGCACACTCGGCGCGTCACTGACACTCGACTTGGCTCATGGTTGCCGCACTTAGGGCAAGTGAACCCTTTACTGGTACAGCTAAATTCGCCAGTAAAGCCACAGTCGTAGCATTCATCAATTGGCGTGTTAGTGCCATAGTAAGGCACGCGGCTATAACTATAATCCCACACGTTTTCCAGCGCTTCGAGGTTATGCTGCATGTTGGGATATTCGCCATAACAAATAAAGCCGCCGTTCGCGATAGCAGGATATGGCTGTTCAAAATCAATTTTATCGTAAGGATTTACACTTTTTTCCACATCAAGGTGGAAACTATTAGTGTAATAGCCCTTGTCCGTCACACCTGTGACTAGGCCAAATTGCTTCGCATCCAGTTTACAAAAACGGCTGCAGAGACTCTCACTTGGCGTGCTATACAGACTAAAGCCATAACCTGTTTCAGCCTTCCACGCATCCGTGGCGGCTTTAAGATAGGCAACAATAGCTACGGCTTTGTCCCTTAATTGTGCATCGTCAAATACATGGGTTTGGGTACCATAGAGTGCATTCATGGTTTCATGCAGGCCAATGTAACCGAGTGAAATCGAAGCGCGACCATTTTTAAAGATTTGAGAAACATCATCATCGGCGCGTAAACGCACACCACAGGCCCCTTCCATATAGAGGATAGGTGCCACACGGGCTTTAACGCCATTGAGTCGCTCAATGCGAGTATCTAACGCTTTACGGGCTAAGACTAATCTGTCATCTAAAAGATGATAAAATTCCGCTTCATCACCCTTAGCTTCCAAGGCAATCCGCGGCAGATTTAAACTAACGACTCCAAGATTATTACGTCCTTCATGCACGAGCTCGCCATTTTCCTCATAGGTGCCTAAAAAGCTGCGGCAACCCATTGGGGTTTTAAATGAACCTGTGACTTTCTCGACTTGCTCGTAATTGAGAATGTCGGGATACATGCGCATAGTTGCGCATTTGAGTGCCATCTGTTTGACATCGTAATTGCAATCGCCAACTTTGTGATTAATGCCATCACGAATCGCAAACACTAACTTAGGAAAAACTGCCGTCTTACGATTTTTACCTAATCCCGCCATCCGTACTTTCAGCATAGATTGCTGAATTAAGCGGGATTCCCACGAAGTGCCCAACCCAAAGCCAAAGGTCACGAACGGTGTTTGGCCATTGGCGGTATGCAAGGTATTAACCTCATATTCCAAAGACTGAAATGCATCGTGACATTCTTTTTCAGTTTGCGCCGTGGCAAAAGCTTTGGCGTCGGTTATCTTCCAATTCAGGGCGATTTGGTAATGTTTGTCGTAGCTCTTAGCAACAAATGGCGCTAACACTTCGTCGATACGATTGATGGTCGTGCCGCCATAAATATGGCTCGCCACTTGGGCAATGATCTGTGCGGTGACGGCTGTCGCCGTTGAAATAGACTTTGGGGTTTCGATTTCGGCATTGCCCATTTTAAAGCCATGGGTCAACATGCCGGCCAAATCAATCAACATGCAGTTAAACATCGGGAAAAATGGCGAGTAATCTAAGTCGTGGTAGTGGATCTCCCCCGCTTCATGGGCAGCAACCACATCTTTTGGCAAGATATGACTCTTGGCATAATGTTTGGCGACTATGCCCGCGAGCAAATCACGCTGAGTTGGGATAACTTTCGAATCTTTATTGGCATTTTCATTGAGTAACGCCGCATTACTTTGCTCGACTAAACCACGGATTTCGAGGTTGAGTTTACTGGTCGCTTCACGGCACACATCTCGGTCGTGACGGTATTCGATATAAACTCGCGCCAAGGACTTATACGGCCCTTCCATCAGTAAATTCTCAACCGCATCCTGTAGATGATGGATATCAACTTCGGTTAAGGTCGCAACGCTTTGACTGATACACGCTGCCACTGTCGCTGCATAGTCGCCATCCTCTATCCCAACTGAGTTTGCAGCGGCATTCACTGCATCCCGTATCCTTGTTTCATCAAAAGGTGTGCGGCAACCATCACGCTTAATTACGACTGGCATTGTTCAGTTCCTCTCCATCTCGCCTAAAAATTAACACTACATCTAGTGATTTTAAAAGCATAAAACACAATATGTAGAGCATTAGGCTACAACGACGGTGAGGCGTCCATGATCCAGATCATAGTTTTTAGGATGAAATAAAAGAACAAACCAGAACTGCAGCTAGGCCCAATTATCTGAAAATTGCGCCTTGACCTGCTGATTAAACCCAGCTAGTTGATGCCTGAAATCAGTGATGATCAAGCACCATAACTCAAGATTAACGCTTAGCGAGTGCGAGATAACTACTGAGTTGGCCCGATGCCGACTGATGCGAACCCATAGACGAAGCGAGTTGCATCATAGATTTAAGCCCCTGCCATTGCTGTTTTTGGGCATCCGTTAGCGGTGGCTCGGAATTTAAATAATCCGTTAATTGGCCAAGGACTTTGGTGGCTTTTTGGGCGAGCACTGGCGACTGAGCATCATCCATATTGGTCAAAACGTTTTTCGCATCGACCAAAGTATTAATCAGGGGGTTGTTCGGTGATTTTTTGGCTAATGATTTGAGCTCATCATCTAAGAAATCTTGCAGCGACTGCTTACTCGGCGTGGTTGTGCTCGGAACTGTAATACCGTTTTTTGATAAACGGTCGAGTTGCACGTCCGATAAAATGCCGTCTTTTTGTAAACGTGACACTAATGCGGGAATATCGGCGACACCAAATTTGCCATCAGCAAAAAAATCCTTCGCCATCGACTGAATTTTCTGTGCACGTTGCGCCCGTGGCGACAGCGCTATCTCATCGGCTTTACCCGCGTCGGGTTTAGCGGCATCCGTCTGAGTTTTCTTGGTCTCAGTGGTCGCATCGGTTTTGGCCGTACTCGTCTTTTGGCTATTGGCACCATAGGCATCGGCGATACTGGTACTGCTGCGATTAAGATTGAAGGCATTTAAAATAGAATTCATCGTCAAAAATTCGGCGTCTAAGACTCAATGACGGTTTTAAAGCAAAAACTAAGCCAATCAAGTATTAATCTGTGCAGAGCCTGAATTTTCGGGTAGCGAACAGCACCAGTAGCATTATCTCTATGACTGTAAATCTTCAATAAGGGCGAGACATTGCCGCCTCAGTAAATCGAGTGCCTCGGCATCCATCTGCACTTTATTCAGCAAGGTTTGCTTTAAGGCTAGGGCTTCATGCTTAATCGCCTCTCCCTGAGTCGTCAGAGTGATCAATTTTTTCCGCTCATCTTCAACGCAGGCCAAACGCGTGATCAAGCCTTTTACCTCTAACCGCTTAACGATAGGCGTTAGCGTCCCCATATCGAGCTTAGTCGCCGCCGATAGCTGGGTTTGACTGCAGCCATTTTGACGCCACAGGGTTTGCATCACCAGATATTGAGGGAAAGTTAACTCGTATGCCTCGAGTAAAGGACGATAAGCGCGCACTAAGGCATTACTCGCGGAATATAACGCGAAGCACACATTATCGGATAAACACAGTACATCACTTGGCGCTAGGCTTTGTGACTCAGGGTTTTGTAGCTCTGGGTTTTGACTCTGCTCTGTAGATCCGAGCTCTGGGTGAGATAAACAATTTTGCACGTTTAAGCGCCTGTCATTCAAACATAGCGCTATCTTATCCGATCCGCCCCATCGCATCTAGTTTGCGCGCAAAGTATTTGCATTGTGTCATGAAGCCACGTACAGTTGACGCAGTTAGTTTGCGCACAAACAAAAGGTTAATTTTCTATGAATAGCACTATTACCGAAACCCGTGAAATCCATTTAGCCAGTCGCCCTGAAGGCATGCCTACGGCAGAGAACTTTGCTTTAGTAAATCAGCCCTTAGCACCGCTTGCCGATGGGCAAGTGTTGATAAAAAACCTGTGGATGTCGGTCGACCCTTATATGCGCGGGCGCATGGTAGATCGTAAGAGTTATGTTCCGCCCTTCGCCTTGAATCAAGTCTTAGAAGGCGGCGCGATTGGTGAAGTTATCGCGTCTAAAAACAGTGATTTCCCAGTAGGCACTAAAGTCAGCAGCATGTTAGGTTGGCGCGAACACGCTGTCACTGATACGGCTGGACTGACCGCTCTGCCGCAAACCGAATTAGACAGTTCACATTTCCTCGGCGTGCTTGGTATGCCGGGCATGACAGCGTGGACGGGACTCACTCGCATCACAGATTTAAAAGCGGGTGAAACCCTGTTTGTTTCTGCCGCATCAGGCGCCGTCGGCAGTGTTGCTTGCCAGATTGGTAAACTGATGGGTGCTCGCGTAATCGCCTCAGTGGGTTCAGACGAAAAAGCGGAATTGCTGCGAAGCTATGGTGTTGATGCCATCATCAATTACAAAACCTGTGGCAATCTCACCCAAGCGCTCACAAAAGCCGCGCCAGAAGGGATTGATGTGTACTTTGAAAACGTCGGTGGTGAGCATTTAGCCGCAGCGCTGAGCAATATGAAAGATCATGGACGTATCGCCGTTTGCGGTATGATTTCGCAGTACAACGACACTGCGCCAACACCCGGTCCAGACAACTTGGCCCTGATAGTGATGCGTAAACTTAAGTTAGAAGGTTTTATCGTATCCGAACATTGGGCGCATTATCCTGAGTTTGCCGTGAAAATGGCTCAATGGTTAGCAGAAGGTAAAGTCAAAGCAGAACAAACCATTTATCAAGGGCTTGAACAAGCACCTGATGCCTTTATCGGTCTGTTTGAAGGTAAGAATCGCGGTAAAATGTTGGTGAAATTAGCGTAACTCGCCATCAAAGCGACATAAATGCTCAGTTTTAGATAGCAAGACTCAGTTTTAGATAGCAAAAAGTCGGTATAACGCGAGTTGTACCGACTTTTTCTATTTGATAGTCAACTGTTTATCTTTTAACGGATTAGCCCTTCCACAACGCAGCTTCAATCAAGTGAGCCACCTTCTCCACAGCAGCCTCGCCAGCGGCAATCGCCTCATCAGCACGGTGAAACTCCATAGTGCCGATATTGCCAACCTCAGGCACAATACAAATATCTGGCGGATCGCCCATCAAGCGCGCCCGTTTATGTCTTTGCTCTAAAATGCCCATAGATTGCGACATTACAGCAATCATGCCAGGATTCGATTTAGTGCCAAGTGAAAACTTATCGGTCAGATTGCTGACATAATCTCGGCCACGGGCAAACAAATCCATAAAACCAGTTTCTTGTCGCGCTGACATATCCATTTCAGCTTCAACGTTTTTTTGGCTCGTCATGCTCACTGGCAACACTTGGATGCGACCAGAATGATAACCATATAAATCCACAGCGATCACCACATCGACGCCCATGGCACGGCTAACAGAAACAGGCACTGGATTCACCACAGCACCATCGACAAGCCAGCGATCACCTTGTCTCACAGGCGCCAAAATCCCCGGCATAGAGCAAGAAGCGCGCACCGCTTGACGTAAATCCCCTTCAGTAAACCAAATCTCCTGCCCAGAGTACAAGTCGGTCGCAACCGCCGCAAATGGACGGTTGAGGTTCTCAATATTCACATCCCCTATTCGAGCCTGAAGCACATCAAATACCTTATCACCGCCGATAAGACCGCCTTTACGCCATCGAATGTCCATCAAGCCAAGCACGTCCCAGCTCGAGAAACTCCGAACCCATTCTTCTAATTCAGGTAAATGGTCATGGGCGTACGCGGCGCCCACTAAAGCGCCCACCGAACATCCCGCAACTTTATCGGGTTTGATCCCCATGGCGGCAAGGCCATTCAACACGCCAATGTGTGCCCAACCTTTCGCAGCGCCACTGCCCAAGGCAATACCAACCGAAGGGGTTGTTCCGTTAGCCATAAATCAATCTCCTGTTACTCAATCCACTACACGATAACGTAAAATCCTTTCATATCCACTGTCAATTGGTGAAACCAAGGCAATTAAGTACTTGTAACACCGATGTAAACAAATGCAGGCAACTAAGTGTAAATGGCACACTTTCGCGATAAATCCATGCGTGAAGCAGAGATAATCACCGATGTGGATAGCTGAGTTAGGGCGATTAAGGCTATAATCTGCCCTTACTAAGATTTAGGGGATATACCTTTGCAATTTACCGATTTTTCTCTGGACCAGCGTCTGCTTCAAAGCATAAAACATATGGGGATCACAGAACCCACCGCCATCCAGGAACAAGCACTGCCTATCGCATTGGCAGGTAAAGATTTAATGGCGTCATCAAAAACGGGCTCAGGTAAAACCTTAGCGTTTTTGTTACCCGCATTGCAAAGAGTCATTTCTACCCGCTCACTGTCAAAACGCGATCCTAGAGTATTGATTTTATTACCAACCCGCGAACTAGCACATCAAGTGTATAGTCAGCTTCGCTTGCTGGTCGCCAACACCCAATACAAGGCCATCAGCGTTCTGGGCGGTGAAAACTTTAACGACCAAGCGAAAGCCCTAGCGAAAGAACCGCATTTTATTGTCGCGACGCCAGGCCGTATCGCCGATCATTTAGAGCAAAAACATCTATTTCTGAATGGGTTAGAGTTACTCGTGCTCGATGAAGCCGACCGCATGTTAGATTTAGGCTTTGCCCCGCAGTTAAAAGCCATCAACGATGCTGCCGATCATAAACGTCGTCAAACGCTGATGTTTTCTGCCACATTAGATCATGACGAAATCAATGATATCGCGGCAACGCTGTTAAAAAATCCAGCGCACGTGGCGATTGGCGCGGCTCACTCTGAGCATAACGACATTCACCAACGCATCTTCTTATGTGACCACTTAGACCATAAAGAAGCGTTATTAGCCCGTTTGCTCAAAGATGAAACCCATAAGCAAGTGATCATCTTTACCGCGACACGCCCAGATACAGAGCGCTTAGCCGCTAAATTAACTGCGCAAGGTTTTGCAACCGCAGCACTCAGCGGTGATTTAAAGCAAGCCGCACGCAACCAAATCATGGACCAATTTGCCCGTGGCCAACAACAAGTCCTAGTGACGACCGATGTCGCCTCTCGTGGTCTGGATTTGCTCAATGTGTCCTTAGTTGTTAACTTCGACATGCCTAAATTTGCCGAGGAATACGTGCATCGTATCGGTCGTACTGGCCGTGCTGGTGCGAAAGGTGATGCGATATCGCTCGTCGGGCCTAAAGATTGGGACAACTTTAAGAAAGTCCAAGTCTTCCTTAGAAAGACCTTTGAGATCAGTACGATTCCAGGTCTAGAAGCTAAATTTAGTGGTCTAAAAAGCAAAGCCAAACAGACACCAGCAAAACGTGTTGCTAAAGCCGAGCTTGCTAAAGGTAAGAGCAAAAGAGCTAAAGCAGCCACACCGGCGCCTTCACGGGATAAGCGTTTTATCACGGGCGTGGACATTGGCGATGCACCCATGCGTAGAAAACCTGCTGCGGCGAAATTACTGCAAGACAATGATACAGAAGAAGTTTAGAAAAAATTAAAGCATACATGCCGGTGGATTTAACATCAGATTTTATCTCTGATACACAATACATTGGCTGATCGAATACTGGGAATTGACGCACTAAGCGCATCAGTCTGTCGCCAAGCGAATCAAAAGCGCAGGGTAAACACTGATCCTCACGTCATTTCCAGCTACAATAGCGCTATTATCGATATTTTGAAGGTGTAACATGAGAGTTTGTGGTGTTGAATTAAAAGGTGGCGAAGCCATTATCAGTTTATTGAGCTATGAAGGTGAAACCTTCAATGTGCCAGAATGCCGTAAGGTGTCTTTCACCGTTTCCCAATCTGCTACCACAGAAGCTATTCGTGAGTTTCACTTCGCTTTTCATAAGCTTATGCAAGATTATCGCGTTGATGAAGTTGTCATCATTGAACGTGAACAAAAAGGTAAATTGGCGGGCTCAGCCACAAGTTTTAAACTTGAAGCCGCGATTCAATTAGGTGAATTACCTGTCAGCTTACTGTCTCCTGTCACTATCAAAGAGCAAAACAAGCGCAATCCACCACAGGTTGATTTCGATAGTTTAGATCTTAAAAAAGTGCAGCAGTTAGCTTTCGAAGCCGCTTACGCCCAGCAAAATCGCCGTATTTTCGGCAAAGTTTAAGTAATGCGATGACTCAGGCTCCGAAGTCATTCGGAGCCAAATTCCCTATGAATCCATTAAAATACTTAAGCGGTTACAGCCCAGATATCCAACAGCAGGTACAGCAACATCTTGATGCTGGCACATTACCCAAGCTACTGTTGAAACGTCATCCTGTCATACATAGCGTTCGCAGTGATAAAGCGCTGTACGACTACACCCAAGCGATTAAAAACCAATTTTTACGCCAATCGTCCCCGCTCTCGAAAGTGATCTTTGATGACAAAATTAACATTAGTCATCATGCACTTGGCTTACATTCCTATGTCGCGCGAGTTCAAGGCAATAAAATCAAAGCTAAGAACGAAATTCGAATCTCTTCACGTTTAAAACGCGTACCAGAGCCTTTATTACGTATGGTTGTCGTACACGAATTAGCCCATTTAAAAGAAAAAGATCACAACAAGGCTTTCTATAATTTGTGTACTCATATGGAGCCGGATTATCACCAGTTTGAATTTGATTTACGCTTATTATTGACCTGTATCGACGCCAACATATCCCCTTATTCCGCAGATAAAGCCAACACTTGACCTTAGTATATTTTTCACCCACAACTTGACTGATAATAGTTTTCATTTAGAATGCTGAAGTATCTCACGCTGCAGAATTCAGTAACGACAATGACGAAACGGAATATCGATAAACTTTTGAGCAAGTGGTGTAAAAAACAAGCTAAAAAGTTACTCAAAACACAGGCAAGATCTGTTTCAAGTTCAGGAAAAGCGATTCCATCCTTATCTCATCTGAACACACTGACTGATAAATCTTTGACTAATAAAAAAGCTCAGCGCAAACACCTCACCAAATTACTCACGAAGCACATTTCACAGCAAGAATTTGCCCATAGCGATAAATCCGCACTCAAGAAACAGTTAAAACTAGCGAAGGCTAAGTTTATTGCCGCTAATGATGCAACATTTTCATCGACTATGATTACTCGGCTCACTCCTTTACCCACAGAACACAGCTTTGCATTACGTCCTTTTAAAAAGTCTCCCTGCGGTGGCTGTCCCGCTCTAAAAGGTAAACTGTGTAAGTGTGCATTAAAAGTGATGCAAAGACGCCAAGCAAGCTGATAGACGCTATTTAACGCTAGGTATTTAGTTTTGTTCAGTCCCTAATAAAGAGTGCTAGTTAGCTTTAAAGGTCATCAGCTGCCAAATTGAGTCTCTTAACAGTCAAAAGAATAACTCGCTATAACACCCTAACTGAAGCTCACCACATCCGCTCTATTTATCCCCTTCTGTGTAATCGTTATTACTGCGAATCGAATAAATTTAAAGCTTCCTTACAACTCGAAGAATACTTGTGATAGCAGAAAAATATCTACAACAAGAAGAATGATGGAAACAAAAATGCCGATGAAATTTGCATTTCATCGGCATTGATAAACTCTTCTAGAAAAGTCAGTACTATTGTTTATTCAAACATGGCAAGACTTAGTTCTATTAGCCAAGGTTCATCATAGCTTCACGACTCTTCACCATATTGGTAAATGTGCGTAAGTCTTGATTCGCTAATTTGCTAGACATAGGAATATCCGCTTTCAACGGGTCAACAGGTTTACCATTGATATGGAATTCATAATGTAAGTGTGGACCCGTTGAGCGACCAGTATTACCTGATAAAGCAATCACTTGGCCTCGAGTCACTCGCTGACCTTTACGCACAAGCGCCTTAGATAAATGCAGGTAACGGGTACGGTACTTACCACCGTGGTCAATCACAATATACTTACCAGCGAACTGGTGATCAGTCACTAAACTAACAACACCATCACCAGGAGCAATCACTTTAGTCCCGATAGGCACTGAAAAGTCGGTTCCGTTATGGGGTGAAATACGGCCAGTAATTGGATGCTTACGATAAGGATTAAAACGAGAACTCATGCGGGGTTGCTTAGCTAATGGATAACGCTGGAACGCACGCACTAAACTCTGGCCCTTGGCATCGTAATAACTGCCGTCAGTATATTGAAATGCACTAATTTCAGAACGACCGGTTTTAATACTCACGCCTAAAATTTGGCTACTGCCCGTTGCTTCACCTTCAACATATTGATCATTTACCAAAACAGAGAATTTATCGCCAACGCGTAAATCACGGGCGAAATTCAATTTTTCTTTGAGTAAATCTTCAATCCGCTGAATGTCTGCCGCAGCTAAACCCATTTTTTGTGCAGAGACGTAGAATGAGCCTTTAATATCGCCAGATATAATACGATTTTGCCAAACGCCTTCAACGTTGACTTCTTCAACATTAAAACTGCCGTCTTCATAACGTGTAAACACCACTTGGCGAGCGGCGTTAAAATAAAGTTCTAATTTCTGTAATTGGCCTTCGTTATCGAGCCAAAATTGCATTCTGTTACCAGGCAATAAGGTATCAAGTGCCAAAATATTTAAATCAGCTTCTAACACCTTATACATGGTCTGCTGATCAACACCCGCTTTCGAAAATAACCCACTTAAGGTATCACCAGAAACGATAATTCGCTCAAACTGTGGAGCGTTATTAATAAGGGTTGCTTGATCTTGGACTTCAGGTTCAGAAACTTGGGGGAGAATATTTTCAATATCGAGGACAACAGGGATACGCTGAGCAGTTGGCACAACATGACCATTATTCGGCATTAACATAGCAGCGCCAATCAACAAACCACCCATTAATAGAATGTTTTTTTGGGTCGATGATAAGTTCTGCAAACGGGTTTGCGATAAGTTGATAAAGTTGGGTTTGCCTGTCTGCAACGCTTTTCACCTTTCGTTAACTTTGCGTTTTATTTTTGAACCAGTCCCTATGAGGGAGGCCCGAATTTTTTCCAACTTATCCCAAAAATCCCATTATGACAAATGCTATTTCGTACTTTTACCTGACTATTAACAAGAAACATGCGCCAGTTGGCATTTTCAACTCAGTTTGCGCACATTATCCTAATGTTAAACACGCAAGAGTCACAATAAATAACATATACAAAACAGCAGGTTATTTATTGGACTCTGAGAGAACGAGCGACTAAGGCAAAACTATCGTCATTTCGCTCCCATGTGAGGTTTTATTGATGTCGATGCGAGTATTTATCTGCTCTTTCATCTCAGAAACGTGCGAGATCACCCCTATCATGCGGCCCGAAGACTGCAGATCCATCAAGGTTCGAATCGCCAATTCCAATGAATCTTGGTCTAAACTGCCAAAGCCTTCATCGATAAATAAGGTGTCGAGTTTGATCCCCCCAGCATAAGCTTGCACCACATCGGATAGCCCTAACGCCATGGACAAGGCCGCCATAAAACTTTCGCCGCCGCTTAAGGTTGCCACAGGGCGCACTTTTGAGGTGTAGGCATCTTCCACTTCTAACTCGAGCCCAGACGCCTTGTTGCCCTTTGCTCTATCTTCCTTACGCAGCAAGCGATAACGTCCCTTACTCATCAGATGCAGCCTATGGCTCGCTTCGAGTAACACATCGTCGAGCAGTACGCTTAATACAAAACGCTGCAAACTGATCTTATTGCCTGTTTTCCCATTCGCCACATCGGCAAGCGTGCCGATAACCGCATATTCATCATCTAACGCCTTAGCTTTCGTATCTGCAATACTGAGCTGGGTTTGAGTTTGTGTGAGCAATACTATGCGAGTATGAAGTAGCTGCCATACCTGCTCTGCTGCGTGTAATGCTTGCTGCGCCGACTCAAGCTCGGCAGCGAGCTTAATGCTATCGGGTGGCACTTTATCTTTGAGCTTCAGCGCTAACTGCTCGCACTGCGCCTTGGTCAAGGCACTGCGCTGCTGGTAAGCCTCAATCTCGCTGGCTAATGCATGCAGTTGCTCTTCATCCAGCATGGCCGCAAATAAGGCCTGTTGGTCGGTAAATCCCGCTGCGACTAATTGCTGATTGAGTTGCTGCTGGGCACGCGTTTGCTGAACTAATGCCGCCTCAGCGGTATTTTCGGCACCATTAAGCGCCGCTTTAGCTGCAACAAAGGTTTGCCCTGTTTGTTGCTGAAGCGCCCTCACGTCAGCAATCTGCTGTTTAATCTGGCTTATCTGTTGCTGGTTTTGCGTGATTGCTGCGGTTAATGCCTCAAGCGTTGCAAGCGCAGGTGGGACGCTTTGCTGCATGTGCGCCAACTGCCCCTGCAATAAATCCACTTTAGATTGCAGCGCACTATCGTGTGTTTGTCCTTGCTCCAGCTTTTGTTGCAGATGCGTTTCCTGCGCGTGCAACAATACAATTTCTTGCTGTAACTGCTGCAAATCTTGATGAGCTTGCTCAGCTTGCGTGAGTGAGAAAGCATATTGCGACAAGGTATGCGCATGTTCATCTTGAGAAATATCAACCGCTGTGCCCAATTGGGCCGCGAGATCTTGCGCTTGTTGCTGCAAGGTTTCTAACTGTGTCTGTAATCCGCGATATTCCGCTCTGGCTTTGCTCAGGATATCTTGAGCCATCGTTTCAGCGTCTTGGGCCAATTGCAGCACTTCATCACTTGGGAGCGGCTCTTTGCTCTGTGCTGGCTGTGGATGGGTTTGGCTGCCACAGACGGGGCAAGGTTCATCTTGCTGTAATTGCCGCGCTAAAATGGCTGCCTGTCCTTGGTGCCAAGTCAATAATAGGGCTTTATGCGCAACCTGTGCTTGCTGATGCTCGGCATTGAGTTGTTGCCCTTGCGCTTTCGCATTGGCAAGTTTTTCCTTTGTCGACGATACCCTTGCCGCCACTTGTTGCCATTGCTGATAAGTCGACAATAACTGCTGTTGCTGCTGGTGCGCCTGTTGCAATGAGAGGCGAGTGTCGCTATTGGCCTGCAATTGTGGCAAAGCCGATTCCAGTTCACGGCGTTTTTGGGTTGCGGCGGTTAACTCATTTTTACTGATCTGAAGCTGTGTTTTAGCTTTAACTAACTGTGTATGCTCTTGCTCGAGGGTTTTATTGAGTCTATCCAGTTCCCTAAGCTGCGGCCCTAGCGCATTCAGTTGCTGTTTGGCTTGTTCCTGTTCCAGTAGCGACGCTTCCAATACGGGTAAGTCTTGCGCTTTGAGCTCGGCATCATCAAAGGCTTGCTTGGCCTGAGTCAACGCCGTTTGCGCATGACTAAAGGCGAGATTGGCGGCTTTTGCTTCTTGTTCACGAGCCAAAAACACCTCAACCATAGGCGCTAAACGCTGCGCTTGTTCGGCTAAGTTCAGCTTATGGGTTTGCGCGACTATGCTTTCTTGCTGCGCCTCGAGCGCTGCAGCCGTTTGAGTTAAGGTATCAAACTGCGCAAATTCAGCCAGTAGATG
Source organism: Shewanella sp. SR1 (assembly GCF_020447145.1). Lineage (NCBI taxonomy): Bacteria > Pseudomonadati > Pseudomonadota > Gammaproteobacteria > Alteromonadales > Shewanellaceae > Shewanella > Shewanella sp. SR1. Next base: position 92,491 of record NZ_JAJAEF010000017.1, read on the forward strand.
CTGGGCGGCATCGCTGGCTTTAATGATTAATTGTTGCTGCTGTAATGCCTGTTCCTTGGCACTTTGAGCGAGCGCAAGTTCAGGCGTGAGCTTGGCTAATTCATTGCTAAGCTCGTCATCGGATGCTAGACCCGCACTTTGTAAAATACCATCGCGGCGGCTGCGTTGATCTTTCACTAAGGCGCTAATATCGGCAGCCTTATTTTTTAAGGTATCTTCAATCCGGCGATAAATATGCGTTTGAAATAACTGACTAAATATCAGCTCACGCGCTTTAGAGTCCGCCATTAATAATTCGCGAAACTTACCCTGAGGTAATACCATCACTTGGCGAAACTGCTCCACATCGAGCCCAGTTAAGGCTTCAATCTCAGCGGTGGCCTCGGACACTTTACTGGCAACTAATAAGCTTTCATTGCCATCGGCGTCAATTTTAAAGAGCTGCGCTTCAGGCTTTTGCACTGTCGAGCCGTCACCGCTTTTCTTAACTCTGTCTTGCTCTGGCACCCGGCGAATACGATAGCTGTTACTGCCGAGCTGAAAACTGAAAGTGACTTCTGTTAGTAAACTATCGTCGGCCATATCGCAGCGCATTTGGCTGCCTTCACGCTCATTACCTGTGGTTTTGCCATAGAGCGCAAAACAAATGCCATCGAGCAAGGTCGTCTTACCCGCGCCTGTGGGCCCGTTGATGAGAAATAACGGATTGCTTCCAAGGGCTGTAAAATCAAGTACCTGAGTCGATGCAAAGGGACCAAAGGCTGACATTGAAAGGTTAAGGGGTCTCATGCTTGGCGCTCCTCATTGTGTAGCTTAGTCAGCAGGTCATCCATCACAGCTTGCTGTGCCTGCGTCAATGACTCGCCAGACACCTGGGAGAAAAAGTCACAAAACATGTCCATCTCGCCTTTTTTGATATGATCCCGGCTCAAAGCAACTTGCTGCTGCCCCGCCATCAAGCCTGTCCGCTCTAAATGCAGCACATTAGGGTAGACGGCCCTAAGTTTGCCCATAGCGTCTAAAATAGCATGTTTATCGAGGAGCCTGACCATAAGGTAATCCTCACGCTTTGCATCCGTTTTACCTTGGGCGAGTAAAGTGTCTAACTCCCCTTCTAAGATGCGGACATCACGCATCGACGTTAACGGCAATAAACGGATATCAATCGGCGTTTGCGTGCCCAGTTCAACTAAGGTCACCGACTTGTGTTGATGTTGTTCGCTAAAGGAATACTTCAAAATCGATCCTGAGTAACGCACATGCTCGGCGCCTTTATATTGCGGTCCGTGCAAATGCCCAAGGGCGACATAATCAAACTCAGTGAAGAGCTTTGGCGATATTTTATCGGCGCCACCAATACTGAGTGGCCGCTCTGATTCGGATTCGCTGCCACCATCCAAAAAGCAATGGCTTATCACCACCTTGGGTAAGCCTTGGCTATCGTGCTGACGCACTTTTTCCAGCAACACATCCATGGCCATTTCGTGGCTCGATGCCTCACACTCAAACACTTGGCGAACTGTTGCAGGTTCAGCGTAAGGCAAGGGATAAAAAACCACATCACCGCTTGAACTCGACAAAGTAATAGGATGAATGTCAGCACTCAAAGGCCCAATAATATGTAACCCGCTTGTCGCCATTTGTTTTGCCGCAAACCCTAAGCGCTCTTGGCCATCGTGGTTACCGGCAATCATAATCACTTTCAGGCCTAAATCTTGTACTAAGCGATTGAGCACATCATCTAACAGCGCAACCGCGTTTGCTGGCGGAATCGATCTGTCATAAATATCCCCCGCCACAATCACAGCGTCCACCTTATGCTCATCTGCTAATGCAATAATTTGCTCGAGCACAAAGGCTTGATCATCCAGTAATGACTGATTGTGTAACTGACGACCTATGTGCCAGTCCGAGGTGTGGATAAATTTCATAATCGCTCTTTTAAAGAAGTGGTAACGCTAAACCCGAGCGCATGTGCCGGCACATCAACGCAAATATAAGGCAGACGAGCTAGACACTGCACGCATGCAAATCGGGTTAAATCGCATTAAATAAAGACATAGCGTTTAAATGCACATAGAAAATGAGAAGCCTAAAAAGTGCATTAAAATTGACAGGTTATACTATTCAAAAAACGTGAAAGAGTACACCTATTGCAAAGTAGGAAGAGACGTTGCGATCATCTTTAGAGGATATTCTGAGCGATATCCACCTCAGCTAAACTTATGAGCCAAGGTGAACGTCACTCAGATAAGATAAATTAACTTAAGCTTACGCGCGAAGATTAGCTAATCCGCCATTTAAGGCTGCGCTTATTGATAAGAAACAATCAATTAGAATAAGTGATATTGCGTTGCGAGGAGTTTAAAGCTCATGGCAAGGGACATAGTCACGACGAGCGGCTTGATGATCTTCGTGCCTTTAGTCACAACCAGACGAGAACCCAAAGTTGCGCCAATCGCTTGTCCTGCGAGCATGACCAACCCCAATAACCAAATCACTTTGCCGCCCAAGGCGAAGAAAATCAGCGAAGCTATGTTGGTTGAGAAATTAAGTAGTTTCGCGTGAGCCGTAGCCTTAGCCAAACCAAAACCTGCTAACGATACAAACGCCAGCGCAAAAAAGCTGCCAGTGCCAGGACCAAAAAAACCATCGTACAATCCCACACCTAACGCGGCAGTGAACGCAAACGCGGTAGGTGTCAGCACTTGATGCTTATCGTCTTCAGAAATCTTTTTCGAAAATAAGAAGTAACAACCAATTGCCAAAATCAAAAATGGCAACATTAATTCCAGCACTTTGGTATCGACGAGTTGAACGAGAATAGTGCCTAATGCCGCGCCGATGAACGCACAGATCAAGGCTAACTTTACGGATTTAAGATCCACGAGTCCTTTACGGACAAAGTACAAGCTCGCAAAAAAACTGCCGCCACAGGCCTGCAGCTTATTTGTGCCTAAGGCAACCGCAGGCGGCAAGCCAGCCCACATGAGTGCAGGAATCGTCAACAAGCCACCGCCACCGGCGATAGCGTCGATAAAACCTGCCACCATAGCGACGGCAAAAAGTATCGCAGCGATTTGTAACGTCAGTTCAAATTCCATAATGATTTATTATTCTTCTGATAAAAAAGGGAGTGATTGCTGGGCATTAGACTGCGTTTGCCAAATAAATGCAAAGGAGTTATTGTCGTTACTGCGTGAGTTAAACTCACACAAAATCTGTAATCCTGTTCGAATTACTCAACTGTAGGACATCAAATGTTGACCGAACTGCCGCCACTGAATTCCCTCCGTGCTTTTGAAGCGGCTGCACGCTTGCAGAGCATGACATTAGCCAGCAAGGAGCTGCATGTCACCCATGGTGCGGTCAGTAAACAAATCCGAGTATTAGAGGATTATTTGGGTTTTGCGCTTTTTGTGCGCTTACATAAAAAAGTCAGTTTAACCGATGAAGCCAAGCGCTATTTGCCCCATGTCCAAGCCGCGCTGCAAACCCTGTCAAGTGCAACGAGTGACCTACGCCGCCAGCCTTCTAAGCCACAAACCTTAGCCATCAATGTGCTGCCAAGCTTAACCATTAATTGGCTCATCCCGAGAATGGAGCAGTTTAAGTCCCGCCATCCGCACCTTTATGTCGATTTGTCGATTGGTGACTTTGCCGTGGACTTTAGCCAAGGCCGTTATGATATTGCGATTCGCAGCTGCACAGCTATTCCTAAGGGCGCGAATTATATCAAGCTGATGGATGAAGATTTGTGTTTAGTTTGCGCGCCATCGTTAGCGCCAAAACTACAAAACATCGAGGATATCAATCACGTCACCTTACTGAAACACACTACAAGACCCGAACTTTGGGAATATTGGGCTGAAAAAGTGGGCTTAACACTCACCCAAGCACAAACCTTTGGCGTTGAGCATTTTTACATGCTCAGCCAAGCCGCCGCGAGTGGCATGGGGGCAGCGCTTATTCCGCGATTTTTTATCGAAGAGCAATTGGCAAACGGCAGTTTAGTCATTCCCTTTGACGCCCCTTTTACCAGCCCCTATCGCTACTACCTGCTCACACCCAAATCCCCTAGCCTGCCGTTAAAAGCCCAAGCTTTTATTGACTGGTTATTAGAAGTGTTTGCGCCTTATCGCCACTAAACAACATTTGGAATGTCACAGTTTCAGCAAGCTGCAATAACGCTCTATGTGACAAATGAGACTATGAAGTGCTGAAAACAAGTGCAACAAATGGGCGCAAAAAAACGGCAATAAAAAACCACCAAGAAGGTGGTTTTTTAGACTCAAAGGTCAAAGCAAATCAGCATCAGTGATTGCAATGAGCACCGTGGACATGCTCATGGTCATCATCTTCCATAAACTCGTCATCACCGTCTTGGTGTTGCATTACGCCCCAACCGTCGGTCATACCCCCGAATTCGGCGGCAAAATCATTCAACATGACTTCTTGCTCAACCAAAGTATCGTAATCAGGTACCATATTGAGGCAAACAATGATTTCCCACTTGCCCAGCTCATCATTCAGATTCAGCTCAAGCTCGCCTTGCAAGTCAGAATTTGTGAGTTCTTCTAACGCCGTTTCAGCATCACGTTGGTCATCAAAAACCAAAAAGAAATCAACATCTAACTCTTTTGTTAAATCGATTCCTGCTTCAGCCATTGCGGCCAGCATTTTACCATTGTCATCATCTGGAAATTGCATATCTTGCTCCACTGTTTCAGGCTTATTCTGCCGCAATGATTTGAACTGATTCACCATTAAAGCTGACGATATCGCCCGCAATAATTTTTTTACGTTTACGAGTTTCAACTTCACCATTCACTGTGACTTGACCTTCCTCGATAAAATGCTTGGCTTCGCCGCCGGCATTGCTCATGCCCTGCACTTTTAATACTTTGTACAATTCAATGAAATCTTCGCCAGAATGCAAAGCCAATTGATTAATTTGCGCCACTTAATACACGCCTTCTAAAAATAAACCTGCGGCATTATACCAGCACCGCACAAAATCCGCTGAAGATAATTTGGCTAGAGACGTCTTTCATCGGCGAGTAAACCGAAGACCGATTCATCGAGCCAGTTTTTACCCATTTTGAATTGCTGCCTGAGTAAACCTTCAAGCCTGAAGCCACACTTTTCAAGAACCCGCGCCGATGCATGATTATCTTTGGCGCAATGACCAACAAATTTATGCACATTAAAACTTAAGCAGGCCCAATCAATGACCGCCATTAAGCTCTCAGTCGCATAACCTTTGCCGTGGCCCTCTGCGGCCAGCAAGTAACCCACTTCTGCACGCTGCTCATCAAGGCTTTGACAATAAAGGCCTGTTAACCCGACAAATTGCCCTGTATCGACGGTCTCAATCACTAAGGTGAGCCAATCGCCAGAACCGTAAAACCAAGTATCGGAGCGCTGCTGAAACTTACTGCGGATCACCTCTTGCGACTCAGGAACTCGCACATAGCGATTAATCTCAGGATCGCTGTGCAACGCATAAAAATGTTCCCAATCGCTGTCTTGTAAGCTCCTGAGTTTCAATCTATCGGTATAGAGTTCCAGCATAGTGACTCCGTGATGAGCAAATAAAACAAAAACGGCAGCAAACGCTGCCGTATCAAACAAGCTGTATCAAATAAGCCGTAAAACTTATGCGCGGCTGGTCACTTCAAGTAAATGAAAACCAAACTGCGTTTTAACTGGACCTTGCACTTCGTTTAATGGCGCGCTGAAGACGACTTCATCAAACTCTCTCACCATCATACCAGGACCGAATGAACCCAATTCGCCGCCTTGGGCGCCTGATGGGCAAGAAGAGTGCGCGCGAGCAATTTGAGCGAAATCTGCGCCTTCCAATATTTGCTGTTTCAGCGCTTGGCATTGCTCTTCGCTGCTGACTAACAAATGTCTTGCTGTTGCCTGGACCATAGTAAAACTCCTGTGAGGATCATGAGACATTTGCCCCAAATATCATTGAATTCCCATTAAAACATCCGTTTTAACAGGTTTTGAATCAACAGTATAAAAACTTTCTGTTGAATAAAAAAGTCTTAAAATGCCGTCATTCACATCAAAGTCAAATAACGACATATTACGGACTAAGCCTGTTTAGACGTTATCCAACGATCGATTTTGTTTTCCATGACCGCCATAGGTAATGAACCTGATGTGAGGATTTGATCGTGGAACGCTTTTAAATCAAATTTATCACCCAAGGCTTTTTCAGCACGGGCGCGCAGTGCCAGGATCTTCAGCTGACCGACTTTGTAAGACAAAGCTTGACCAGGGATCGCCATATAGCGCTCCACTTCAGCGACTATGTCACTTTCAGCCATCGGCGAGTTGTCTTTCATGTACTGAATCGCTTGTTCACGACTCCAGCCTTTTGAATGAAGACCGGTATCCACCACTAAGCGCATCGCACGCAGCATTTCATCGGAAAGCTTGCCAAAATACTGATAAGGATCAGTAAACAAGCCCATCTCAATACCTAAGTACTCAGCATAAAGTGCCCAACCTTCCTCGAATGCCGTATAGCCACTGAAACGCTGGAACTCAGGTACACCGGTTAGCTCTTGCTTGATCGCAATTTGAAAATGATGCCCAGGAGCAGCCTCGTGTAAAGATAAGGTCGTCATTCCCCACTTTGGCTGCGCCTTGAGGTTATAAGTGTTGATATAAAACACGCCTGGACGACTGCCATCCACCGCAGGCGATTCGTAAGAAGCACCCGCCGCAGATTGTTCTCTGAAGCTTTCAACCGGCTTGACCACGTAATCAGCTTTTGGCATCACATTAAAGTAGTTAGGCAGCACTTGATTGATTTTATCTTTCAACACCATATAACCATCAATCAAACCTTGACGATCACTGTAGAAATACTGAGGTTCGGAAGATAAAGACCCGAAAAATGCTTTCAAATCGCCCTTAAAACCGACTTGCTCACGTACCTTATCCATCTCAGATAAAATTCGCGCCACTTCACTTAAGCCAATTTGATGAATTTCATCCACAGACATAGTGGTGGTCGTATGTGAGTTAGCCAGATGCTGATACCAAGCTTTGCCGTTAGGTAAACCAGACCAACCATCAGTCGCCCGCGATTTAGGTAAATAGGTTTGCTTAAAGTAATCACGCAAATCCGTCAACGCTGGCACGATACGTTCGGCTATCATGGCTTGATAACGAGCTGTCAATTCCGCTTTATCTTGCTCAGAAAAACTCTCAGGGAAATGCTGAATGGGCGAGTAGAAAATGCTCTGAGTCGCATCAGTCGTTAGCATAGCGTCTAACTGGGGAATAATGCGCTCTACCAACACCCGAGGTAGCACCACTTTACTTTCAATGCCTTGATTCATCCGATTTTCAGCAAGCGCTACCCACTTGATGAAACCATCGACTCTCTGTTCCCAATTACGATAATCTTGAACAGTATTAAAAGGTTGTGCACTCTCGCCACTTCCCAACTGCACCATGGTAATAACAGTACTATAGAACTGGCTTATCGGCATAAAGCGAGATGGGAAAGTTTCGTCCACTAACGCCATATCACGGTCATAGACAAACAGGTCGTAACTTAACTGTAAATCAGCGGGCAGTTGCTTTGGATCTATCGCGCGCACCTGAGCTAAATAGTGAGTATTAAGATCATGGCGAGCCTTGAGGTAATCTTCGGTTAGATCCCCGCCAAAATCGGCGTTATAGTCATTAACGCCGACAAAGGTGGCGTAGATGGGCTCAAGCTTTAGGTAATCTTTAAAATAAGCATCCACAAGCGCTAAATAACGCTGCTCGGCCGTTTGTGTTTCGCCCTGCTCTGCAACTGCATTAGCTTGGCTGTTTTCTTGAACTGCAGTGGCTTCAGGCTTAGAACAACCTTGAAGGGTGAAGATTAACGCTATCGATCCTGCCAATAAACCCAATTTCATTTTAATATTTTTCCTTTTTGGCCCGCTATTGCAGAACTGTTTCTATACTTAGTTCAAGGTCTGCTATCGGAGTTAATCTATGATCTACTCGTTCCGCAACTCAGGTTTCAGGGATCCAGAAACTGGAGTCTATAACCAAACCTATTTCATGGAAGTATTCAACCGAGAATGGCATCGTCACATGAGAGAACACCAAAGCTTGGCACTATTGTATCTGTGCCCTCACATTCATGAAACCGTCAAACAACCCCATTTACTCGAATTCTTTACCAAACAAGTGCAGGAAGCACTATTAAGAGCAACAGATATGATTGCGAGGCTTGATCATAATCACTTTGCGCTGGGTTTATTCAACATAGATGAGGTGGGAACTGAGGTAGTGTTAAAGCGAATAGAACAACAAATATCTGACTTTAACCAAGATTTTGGTAAAAATCATAAGCTGACAATCGATTATAAACTTGCCGCCTGCATTTGCTTACCGACGCAAGAAAACAAAATCGAGTCACTCTTCAGTAATGTCAGCCAACTCTCACAAGATCTTGAAAAAAGCCATGATCAATCACAAGCTTTAATCCGCTTGCAGTAAGCTTGTGTTGTAAATTAGTACCAAAGAAAAAGCCCCTTTCGGGGCTTTCAAATTCAAACGCTAAACTGCCAAGCGATTACAGTGTGATGTTATGCATACGTGCTTTCTCTTTGATATAAGAGATATAGCTATTTGCACTCTTCTCAGTCTTCTTATCATTAGCAGCTAATACTGCACGGTTATAAGCTGACTTGTACTGTTTTAAACTTAAATGAGCCAAAGCTAATTCGAAGTTTGCTTCGCCAGGATGATCAATGCCCATGGATATGGCTTTTTCAAGCACAGGGATCGCAGCAGTGTATTGTTCATCCAAGTTTAGTAAGCGACCTTGTTTCAGGTAAGTCTTACCATCCTTGCTTATAGCGGCAGCTTTACCATAATAATCAGCTGCTTGCTTAAACTCTTTAGCATTTTGATAGAAACCAGCCAAAATCTCTAAGGACTTAGCATCCTCAGCAATCAAGCCTGATTTCATGTGTTTCTGATACACTTTAGCAGCTTGATATGGAGCACCTTTCTGTGCCATCAACTGTGCTAAACGGGTAATGTTACCCGCGCTATCTAAGAAACCATTTCTATAAGCTAAATCGTAAGTAGCAAGAGACTTATCATAGTCTTCAACCATCAAATAGAACTGCGCTAATTGAACCCACAGTCTGCCATCTTCAGGGAATAATGGCACCATGACTTCTAAAACGCCAACAGCTTTCTTATACTTCTTCTGGTTGAAGTAAGCTGTCAGTTTCATCTGATACAGACCTTTATCAGGAGCTTCAGCTAATGAAAGACCTTTATCGGCCACTTCAATGACTTTATCCCACTGTTTTAGCTCTGAATGCGCAATACCAATACGACGGTATATTTGAGAATCAGATTTACAAGTGAATTCCATCCACTTGTAGTAGTAAGGAATCGCCTCCTTAAACTTCTTCTCTTGTAACAGCAAATCCGCATAAAGACGCATAGTTGCAGCATGATCTGTGCCACCTAAAATATCAGCTTCAACAGCTTGTTTTAGGTACTTGATCGCGGTATCCATTTTGCCTTTTTCGGCATAAAAGTTACCCAACATACGTGCAACATAGGCTTTATCGAAATCGTTCTTAGCGTTTGCTTCGAGCAAAATAGCAATGGCTTCATCTATCTGGCCATTAGTATAAGCTTCAAACGACTTTTGAACTTTCTTCGCTGCGCCTTCGCCTACCGCTTTAGATTGTCGTTTGTCGATAGGACACTTTTCTTCCGCTACCGCAGAAGAAAGCGTTAATGTCCCGCCACAAACAGAAAGCAATAATAGAGCTGCGATTTTATTAACATTACGCATCGTTATTTGCCTCCCTTATCTAAGGTAAAGTCCAGCTGAACTGTCTGACCAGGTTGCTTCAGTGGTTTGCCATCAACAATCTTTGGCTTGTACTTCCACTTCTTCAGTGCGCGAATCGCTTCTTTATCAAATAAACGCTTTGGCTCTGCTTGAATAACTTCAACGTCATCGATACCACCGAGTTCGTTGATGGTGAAACGAAGTTGTACCCAACCTTCTTTCCCGTCACGCGCCGCAGCAATTGGATACTGAGGTTCGATACGAACGATAGGCGTTGCATCACCATCGCGAGTCATCATATTGCCTAATTTGAAACCAGTACTTGCACCGCCAGCTTCTACACCACCCATATTGAACGACATTGATGTATCAATATTACTTGATGAATCAGGTGGCGTTGTATCAGGCTTCTGTGGTTGCTCTGGTGGTGGTGGTGGCTTAGGCACTACCCTTGGCTTATTCTGTGCTTTTGAATCCTGTCTATCCATAGTGATTTCAATTACAGGGGTCTCGGCCGATGTTTCGCCGCGCTGTGCGCCGCCACCGACCAAGAACGCCATAAAAGCGAACAGACCAAAAGTCACAGCAGCACCAATAATGATCGATACTAGTGCTCTTAGCATATTAATCGTTCCCCGCAGATACCGAAATTTTATCTATACCAGCCGCTTTCACTTGGTCTAGAACTTTAACAACTAAGCCGTGCATTGCGTCTTTATCAGCCTGAATCAATACAGCAGCTTCAGGAGCTTCAGCCAGCATACGCTCAACGTTTGCTGTTACACGTTCGATATCAACCTGACGGTTTTCCATCATGATCACGCCCGTTTTACTGACGCCGATAAAGATGTTCGCCGAAGGCTTTGAAGTCGCTTGTGAAGCTTTTGGTTTGTTATAGTCCAAACCAGATGGTTTCACGAATGACGTTGTTACAATGAAGAAGATTAGCATGATGAACACGATGTCGAGCATCGGTGTCATATCAATTTGCGCTTCCTCATCTATACTGGAATGCTTTTTACGTGCCATGTTCAATCTCTCTCTAGTGGTGCGGCATGCTGTCTTTTAGCTTTTCTAAACTGATCTTCATTTTGGCATCAAGGCGAGTACTGAAAAACACTCCCGATAATGCTGCAACCATACCTGCCATCGTAGGCATAGTCGCCATTGAAATACCAGCCGCCATCAAACGAGCATTACTCGTCCCCTGAACTGCCATCACATCGAACACTGAAATCATACCGGTTACGGTACCTAACAAACCTATCATTGGACAAATCGCCACTAAGGTTTTAATAATCAGCATACGTGCATTCAAATCTTGCTTCGCTTGGGACATCCAAGCTTCACGGATACGGTGTGCATACCAAGAGGTCGTTTCCTCTCTGGCATCCCATGCAGCTATGATTGCTTTATGTTGCTTTGGTGATATCCAATTAAGATACCAATAACGCTCAAGCATCAAGACCCACATTAAGAACAGAACAGCCGCTACAAGCCAGAGGACGTCGCCTCCGGAGGCCATGAAGCCCCTGACGGAATCCCAAATGTCCATCAGGTATAGCATCATTAGTCAGCCCTCTTCTCAGCATGTGCTGCGATGATACCAGCACTTTGCTCTTCAAGGATCTGAACGATTGACTTGCTACGTGCAACAACAATTGCATGCATCAGCATTAACGGTAGTGCAGCAACCAGACCTTGAACTGTAGTGATAAGCGCCATAGAAATACCGCCCGCCATCAGTTTTGGATCGCCAGTACCAAATAATTGGATACTTTGGAAGGTTGCAATCATACCCGTTACTGTACCTAACAGACCCATCATAGGTGCGATAGCGGCCAGTACTTTAATGATTGAAATACGCGCTTCTAATGCTGGAGTTTCTTTCAGAATCGCTTCATCAAGTTTCAACTCTAACGTTTCAACATCAACGTCTTTGTTTTCTTGGTAAACTTTCAAGATACGACCTAAAGCGTTGTTACCAGGCTTATCGACGTTCTTACGTTGGCTATTAACACGAGCGCCAATGATAGTCATAGTGACTAGACGTTCGATAGAGATTAATAAACCCAGTGCTAACAGAGCAATAATGATGTAACCGATAGTACCACCGGCTTCTAAACGGTCTTCAAAACTAGCTTTGTTAGTGAAGATGTTTAGCAGTACACCGCGTGCAGGGTCAACATAGAATGGTGCAGTACCTGAAGTGATTTTTTCCCAGTCAGCAACCGCGCTAACTTGGTAACCTTCTGGTTGTTGAGATAACTGCTGAATTAAACCTAACTCAGAGTTATATACAACATACTTGCCATCGGCTGTTAAGTTGTAAGAACCGATACGATGAATAGTCGTTGTTTTAACGCTTCCGTCGATACCAGTAACAGAACCTTCGAACTTAACAACTTTGCCAGATTGCGCCATTTCAAACAGCTGCTCTTGCCAGAATTGCTCTAGTTCTTCGATTTTTGGTAATTGCTTACGTGCACCTAAATCAGCAATAAATTTATCACGATTTGGGTATTGAGCACTGATGTTTGAGCTTGCCAGTTTACCAGCGAAATCACCGGCTTCACCTTTAACCACACCAAACATCTCACCCAAGTCACCTTGAGCAGTTTTCAGATCTTCTTCTAACTGAGCAATTTTACGCTCGTTATCTAAGAACGCTTGGTTTAAATCTTTACCACGTTGTTTTTCAGCGGCTAAAGCATCTTTTTCACGCTTTAACAGTGCCGCTTTATCACCACGTTCAGCTTGGAATTCTTGCTCACGTTTGCTGTTGATTTTGCCTTCTGCAGCGCGTTCAACTTTAACTTGTTGCAATAATTGGTCAATCGACTTAGGCGCATCTGCAGCACTAGCCATACCAGCAGTTAAAGAGAAACTTGCAGCCAACACAGCTGTAGTAATTAACTTCTTCATTATTGTGCAGTCTCCGCAGCAGGAATTGGTAACGCAAATAGATCTAGAGCACCTTGTTTACGGGCAATGCGGATACCTTTAGTCAGTTCACGCAAATAGCTGTCATCTAACTTATCCCAACCCTTAGATTCTGGGTTGTACATCCAGCCAGTCTTTTGATCTAAACTCTGTGCATAAAGAGCAACACGACCTAAGTTAAAGAAGTCAACCAATACTTCTTTACCATCTAGGTTTAACTTACCTTGGTTAACAGCAACCGCACTACCATATTCACGCTCGATGCTATAAGCATCAAGAATTAAACGGTACTTTTCGGCTAAGGTAACTTCAGCAGTATTAAGAAGGTTTTTCAGCTCATTAACACGATTAGTACGTACTTCAGAGTTGAAAGGTAAATCTAATTGAACAAACTGTTCTAACGACTCAACCATTTTAAACATTAACGGCACTACGCCTTGGCGAAGTTTATCAACACCATTGATGTCACCTTGCACTGAGTCCATTGTCTTTTGTTGATCAGCGACTAAGCTGGCAACATAATCGTTATATGATTTCAGTGATTCGCGCTCATCTGCGACAGAACCATACTCAAAAAGCATGTCTTGTGCTTGATCGAAATACTTATCAACGTTCTTTTGCGACGCAGCAGCATCAGCATGGATCATACTATCCGCTTTCTGCACGTCGGTAAGAGGATCTGCAACAACGAAGTTGCTGCTCGCTAATGCCAGCACGCCAACAAGTGCAGTAGCGATTTTTGTTCTATTGCTTACCTTGGACATAGTTCCCAACCAATTTGAAGTGAATAAAAAGGTTTAACTTACCAGCAACAAAACGAGAAGCAATTAATGCTCGCCGAAAAAATTACTGTAAGTTCGTCTTTCTCTTGTGATTCTTAGTTTTTTCTTCCCTTTCCTACGCCCCTACAGGCATAGACCCGCTGGCATCATTTCACAAAATGTTGACCTGTGTCAACATTTCGGCCGACTAAAAACTACTGTAAAGAGGCGCTATGAATAAAAAATTTTACGAAAGGTGATTTTCTAAACAAAATATCACCGATAAAGTTAATTAAATTGAGTCCGAAAAATCTGCAAGGAATAAAAAACCATAAAAATCACACTATTGCGATAAACTTATTTCGCTCAATAGATTTCTGTAAATTAACATATTTCAACATGAAACTAACTCAGGCAGGTAATCTTTACTTGCATCTAGACTTTGGGATAGAGGATTTTGCAGAGGATGTAGAGTAGGGATTCATTAATCAAGGCAACCTTTATATAGCTGCAACCAAAGATATCTTATCTACTATTGTGTATGGATGAAAATTTCTCTGGGCAACAATAGCCAACAGCATTATTTGTTACCCATCTGAATGCATCAGAGAGGCAATAGTTTGCCTATATCTTTACGGCTATAATCTACTAGAACCATATTTTTGGAAACGAGCACAACTCCTAGCTCATTTTAGGTAACAAAATGGTGAGCTAAAAATAAGAAGTCTCATTAAACAATACTGCCAGTTTACTAGGGTCTGTTGATCTTTCGAGAGTGATTTTTAGACAGCATAGAAAGACGTTAGAATTTGCTTTATCAAAAGTAACCATAATCTCAAGCCATGCAAAGACTTATGCTAACCAATGCACGCTGAGTACTGTAGGATCCCCTCATAATTCATAGCCCCAACAACCATGAGTTAATGGGAGTTCAGCTAGTTTCTTCGCAGCACGAAGCAAATCATCTGCTGATATGGGGTAATCATGCCGTCGCCGCAGCAGCAGTTCTTTGCCCAACCTGATTGTTGATAGCACATTCCTTTTCTTTACCGTGTTTGCTTGGAAGTGCCGCTGTAATTGCTGTGTTTCCCCGTATAATCCTACCCACCAAAATGCCAGTTGCACCAATAACGCTATCAATAGCAGTATGTTCATCCTCGCCGCATAACGTGTTCTGCTATGACGTAAACCAAAGCCATAAGCGGGACTTTTTAAATCTCTAAAGGTTTCTTCTATTTGCATCCGCTTTTGGTAAATATTAACCAGTTTTTGAGGCGACATGGCTTCCATGGTCAAGTTAGTCACCAGTGCCCAAGGCTCTTTGGCGGTCAACTCATACGTCATTGCGCCGTATGGTGACAGTCTGTTGTCGTACTTCGCTGACCTTTTCTGCCTTTACTTGGGGCCCTGAACAATACCATCTCACATAACAAAGGTTTCTTTACCGATAACGCCACCCGCCCAACATGTTTTGCACGACGACGGGCTTGGGGATAAAGCGCTTTTAGTGAAAATTGGCGACCGAAAGGATGCGGCCGATAGACACTCAATCCTCTAACGCGACCCAGCCAATACCAACCGAGCTGCTCGACTTTTCGAAACCATGGATTACGAAAGCCCGCGTCAGTGACTATCAGCGGGGTGATGTTGTCAGGTAACACTTTTCTAAGTTCATTAAGAAACTGATGATGGGCGGTTTGAGTGCCTTGCAGCACTAACGGAAATGTTCGTTCGTAGAGCGTGATAGAGCGACCTTTGATAGCGGCGTTGTTGCACAAATCAGTGAACTAATCGGTGTTGCCATGATCAGATCTTCTGACTCACCTTCAGGACGGCAACATGGGCAAATCAATACGTAAAATCGTTAATTGGAAGCAATACAACCAAGCGTTAGTGAACCGTGGTTCGCTCACCTTCTGGGTGGATGAAGCTGCAGTAAAAGCGTGGTACTGCCATGAGCATCATGGCGGGCGTGGACGCGGGTTAGTTATAGTGATGTGGCGATTGAAACCGCGTTGATGGTCAAAGGCATCTTTAATTTATCGTTGCGTGCGCGAGAAGGCTTTCTCAACTCATTATTTACATTGATGAATGTTCCACTAATATCACCTGATTACACCTCTATCAGTAAACGCGCTAAGACAGTCAATGTTCAGTACCGCAACCCCAGTCGCGGACCGATAGCGCATGTTGTTGTCGATGCCACGGACCTGAAAGTGTTTGGTGAAGGCGAATGGAAAACGCGCAAGCATGGCAGCGAAAAACGCCGCACATGGCGCAAGTTGCACTTAGCCATAGATGCAAGCACTCACGAAGTCGTTGCAGCTGAAGTCAGTCTTGTGTCAGTCTTGTGTCAGTAGGCGATAATGAAGTACTGCCGACTTTACTCAATCCTTTACGGCGAAAGATAATGCAGGTATCGGCAGATGGGGCTTATGATACAAAGGGTTGTTATCAATTACTGCGACGTAAAGGCTGCAAAGCTACCATCCCCCCGCGCTCAAATGCGGGGTTATGGGAAAAGGGGCATCCACGCAATGAAGCCGTAGAAGCACTGAAAACGGGTCAGCTGAAACAATGGAAAATCGATAACGACTATCACCAGCGTTCTCTAGCAGAGACCGCCATGGGCCGATATAAACAGTTGAATAGTCCAATGCTAAGTTTACGTGATTACAATGGGCAAGTTGCAGAGGCATTGGCTGGTGTGAAGGCGATGAACAAAGTCATTAGACTGGGTATGGCCGTTCGCCAGCAAGTTGCTTAATCGGCCAG
Organism: Shewanella sp. SR1; assembly: GCF_020447145.1. Lineage (NCBI taxonomy): Bacteria > Pseudomonadati > Pseudomonadota > Gammaproteobacteria > Alteromonadales > Shewanellaceae > Shewanella > Shewanella sp. SR1. Next base: position 108,820 of record NZ_JAJAEF010000017.1, read on the forward strand.
AAGTCTTGGAACGATTACGTTCTATGAAATGATTTAATCAACAACGCCTTTGATAGCGATAGAGGCGCGTAGTGCAATAAGCTCACGACCTTCACGCATATCTGACCAATCCACCAATATTGTCGGCATCGTATGTGCTGTTAGCAGCCATTTTGTATGCCACTGATAAACAGCCATTCTTTCATGGTGAAGATGCGGATTGCCCAACAATCTATCCATGCGTTTTATTGAGTGCTTAGTATGAGTGCTGGTGCCATCAATGTGCCGCCCTAAATGCGTTAGGGTGAGGCAATCCGCGTTGATAAGTGCTCGGCAAGCAACCATGAGGGTATTGAGTCGCTTTTGATGGATTTCTGGACAATGTTGATAGAGAGATTGATGTAAGATAGTTAACACTTGCACCTTGAAGTCCTGTGATTGATGTTTGTTCGCACTTCCATCTGATCACACTTCAAGGTGTAAGTTCACTCCAATCTAATGATTTATATGTAAATCATCAGGGGATTCTTCAGCGCTGAGTAATGGAAGTATTGGTAAAAGCCGAGCCGGTAATTCAACCAAAGTCCACTTAGCAGTCAACAGTGGAGGATTGCCGATTTTTTTCAAATTATCAGAAGGCCAGAAACACAATATCACGCATACTCCCAACCTAGTTGAGCACTTGAAACAGGTTGGAATCGTGATTGCAGATAAAGGTTATGACAGTGATGCTTTCGCCAATTTATCGTAACCATAGGCGGGACATCTGTTATCCCTAATTGCCTCTATAAAAATACACCTCCGGAGAAGGTCGATTGGTGTTTATATCGATATTGGCATTTAGTAGAGAAGGCTTTTGTAACAATAAAAAAGTATCAACATGATATGGTGATTTAGCAAGAAATTAAGCCAGTATAGTGTCACTGGCGTTTATGTTAATGTTGCTGCCGATGTATTGCTGGGAAACATTTTTCAGCAAAGTTCAATAGATCCTAGCAACACAATCTAATTTTCTGATATTAAGCAACTAATAAGTTAACTCGCGCGTTTAGGTTAACCAACGTTAGTGTCATCCTAATAACATTTATACGACCATGCTTTTAACCGCCCAAACATTTACAATAACAAAGCACATCACTAACAGCCAAAACCAAACTTAATCAATTGAAAGTATTAAAAAGACAACATGATGAACTTCGACCATTATTAGTACCATTAACAATTACCAGGTCAGTACTCTTTCGTTCAAAATAATTATTTAAACGTAATAAATAAAAAACACTAATAATCAATCTATTATTTCTAGAGCACTGAAAACAATCGTTATAAAAATGGAATTATTTTGATGAGGTGGCTTAGGGGAAATATATTAACGATAGTGAATGACATACTTTATCATTACTAAAATAACTTTCAAATAAGCTGTATTCTTCATAAAATTTATAAAACTGTTACACAAACGCTATTGTAGGTTAGTTCCATACAATTATTAGTGTAAAAAGCCAAACACTCAACCATAGAAATGAAGTCTATACTATTTTAGAGCTGGCTACCCATCATGTTAAAAAAATAAATAATTAAAAATAAACACTAATTGTCGATTCTGTAGTTTGTATGCTCAGAAAATAAAAAACCGGATCAAAAGATCCGGCTTTATTCATTCAATGCTTCTAAACTACAACTTTCGATTAGAACTTAGCAGTAACACCTGCATAGAAATAACGTCCGGTTACATCATAAGCTTCTGATGCAGTATTAATCCCGGTAGCCCCAGAGTTAGTACCTTGCGGTAATAATGGTGGTTGTTTATCAAATAAATTACGGACACCTACCATTGCTTCCCATCCATTTGCAAAGGTATAGCTCGCATTTACATCATGGTATATAACCGCATCAATATCGTTAAAAGTAGTTAAAGAGGCACCATCTGTGAAGTTACCATTGCTTTCATCTACTGAGTCAACTACTGAATCCCAGTAACGCATACGCCATGCGAAACTCATTTCATCAAGTGCATAGGACAAGTTCAAGTTAGCTCTATGTTCTGGATGCGTAACATCACCGACATAATCAATGGCCTCACCAGATAGAATACCTGTAACAACATATTCATTTGTATAGTTCCAAACTAGTTGAGCTTTAAAACTACCTGGGCCTAAATCAGTCGTATAATTAAATTCAGCATCAATACCTGAAGTATCAATGTTATTTTCGTTAGATGTCCCAGAATGAACTTCAATCAAAGCACCTTTCTGATCGCGTATAGCAGCTCCATTACAATTTTGTGAGAACTGACTTGCATCAACATCAAAACAACGGTTCAACACTGTTGTGCGACTTGTTGTAGAAATTGCATCCTTCACAGAGATATCATAGTAATCCAACGTAAATGCTAAATCATCAACGATTTGCCAAATAATACCTGCACTCCAAGTATCAGCAGTTTCCGCTTTGACATCTGGGTTACCACCTTGCGTACCACCCGTGCCTTGACGCTCAGCTTGCGTCAATGTAAAAGCACCATCAGCAGCAATACGATCACTTACGGCTTGAATTGCGCGACAATTAGCTGCCGCATTACCAGTAGTAGCAGCTGTCACACCATCACAAGGATCAGCAACATTACCAAAAGTTTCACCGCGTCCACCAAATAAATCTGAGATATTTGGAGTACGGATTGCTGTAGCAGCTGATGCCCTCACTTTAAATGATTCAAATGGCGTATACTGTAAGCCAGCGTTCCATGTCCAATCACCACCAGTAATAGAATGATCAGCATATCGAGCCGCTAGATCAAATTCTAAATTTTCAAGGACGGGAAGAATTGCCTCAACATAAACGTCTTTTGAGTACAATTTACCATCAGTAGGATCTGACTGGTTAGTACTTGATGCACCTGTTTGAGCTAAATCCCCAGGGCTGTAAACGCCACGTTCTTCACGATACTCTAACCCCATTGCAACGCCAATATCACCACCTGGTAAAGCTACAGGTAAAGATCCTGTCACACTACTTCCTAATACAAATTGCTCTGCTTGACCATTTGCTTTTGCTGGAGATTCAATATACTTCACAGCTGCATCTGATACCGTACCAGCGCCAAACATATCTAATGGAACGCAACCTTGTAAACGTGCTAATTCACTAGCACAAACTAAGTCACCATTAGCATCTTTAATCACATCCAACGCAAGGGCTGCACGCTCCTTGTTTACTTGGCCGCCATTATCTTGTGATTGATCTGTACGACCCCAAGTTAAATATGTTTGAGATGTCCAAGTATCATCGATTGCCCAATCAACACCAGTAGCAATACGCACAGTATCTCTTTCTAAGTCAGTAGAACGAGCACCAAACTCAACTAAACGTCTAACAAAAGATGTTTGGTTTAAATTTGTAATACCATCTGCAATTAAAGCATTACGTAAGGCATCAGGAATCAGAGGCGAATTAATATCCATTCCACCTTTACCATTACGGTTTTTCAACCACACATCATTTACAACATCTAACGGGGTAGGCTCAATTGTCGAATCTTTAGTTTTAGTCGTATTCCAGTTCAATTCAGTGAACATCGATACGTTATCTGCAAGCTCCATAGTCAAGCCTGCAGCTGCATACTTACGCTCCAACGGAGTGACTAACTGACGATATGATGCTCGGTTAAAGCTACCCGTTGTACCTGAATATAGAGTACCGTCGCCATTATATTTCCCGATACGACCTTGCGGTGGGTATGAAGAGTTAACTGGGCCTGCATACTCATTACCATTATCATCTAATAATATCGCCAGATCTTGCTTAGAAAAATCTCTATCAGTTGCTTTAATACCTTCATCGTCATCATAGCCTAGAGAAACCCAAGCATTACCACCTGACCAAGTCTTACCAGATGTGACGCTTACAGTTTTAGTCTTACGATCACTCTCGCCAGAAATACCTGTTTGAGCATTTACCTCCACACCGTCAAAATCTTTACGAGTGATGATGTTAACAACACCGGCTACAGCATCTGAACCATAGATAGCTGAAGATGCACTTTTTAAAATTTCGATACGCTCAATCATCGAAGTTGGAATTGCGTTTAAATCAACTGCATACCCACTCGAAGGATCAACACCAGAAACAAATCTGCGGCCATTAACAAGAACTAATGTTCTCGAATCACCTAAGTTACGCAATGAAGTTGTATTAAGACCAACTGTAGATGTAGTAAAGGCACTATTAGACTGGTCTGAGCCTGCAATTGTTACAGGTGACGAGTTCAGAATATCTGCAACGTTAATTGCACCTGTTTGAGCTATATCTTCTCTAGATAAAACTGTGATAGGTACAGTGGTTTCCATATCAGTGCGTTTGATACGTGAGCCTGTCACTTCAATACGTTCAACTTTTGCGCCAGCTTCATCGGCTGCAAATGATAAGGGTACGTTTAACGCCGCAGCAGTAACACCACTTATCAACGCAAAACGTACTGACTTAGCTAATAAGCTATTCTTATGCATTATCTATCTCCCTAGATATTTGTTATTTATTATTTTTTACTCTGTGTACACCCCCACAAAAAATCATAGACACATACACAGGAGATACAATAAAAGCACACAGAAAACATTAAATCAACAAATACAACTATTGAATGACATATTTAGAAAGCAAAAATAAAAAAACCAACAGGCAAACCTTTTAAATACAACAACTTATTATTACAAAGAAAAAAACACAAATAAAAGCACTACACGAGGTAAGTCTAAGGGGCTACGTCCGGATATTGGTCACAGGTAAATTATTTTTATCCAAACGAATACTTTAACTCAGCATTAAAAATAGTAAAATCATATAATTAGGTGAATTAATCAACTGAACTACACCTAAAATTTGTACTACTGAGTTCAGTACTAAACACTAGGGTCTGTTGATCTTTGCTGTACAAATATTGTTCGGCAATACATCGGCAGCCACATTAACATAAACGCCAGTGACACCATACTGGCGTAATTTCTTGCTAGCTTGTCATATCTTGTTGATATTGCTCGATAGTGTTTAATTCTTCCAAAAGCATTCTCCACTAAATGTCGATACCGATATAAGCACCAATCGACTTTTTCTTGAGGTGTATTCTTATAGCGGCGCCTCGGAATAAC
>NZ_JAJAEF010000018.1:0-104854 GCF_020447145.1 Shewanella sp. SR1
ACGATAGCGCAATTAGTGACTAACAAAGGGATTGGTCTCAGTCGTTATCGAGCCCGTAATCTAATGAAAAAGCTTGGGTTATTAAGCTGTCAGCAGCCTAAGCATTCTTATAGAAAAGCGAAACAAGAGCATGTTGCAATACCCAATACGCTTAATCGACAGTTTGCAGTAACTCAACCAGATCAAGTGTGGTGTGGCGACGTGACGTATGTTTGGGTCGGTAATCGCTGGGCCTATCTAGCCGTTGTTTTAGACTTATTTTCCCGCAAACCTGTTGGATGGGCTTTGTCATTATCACCAGATAGTGAGCTGACCTGTAAAGCTTTGAAAATGGCATTTGAGTTAAGGGATAAGCCTGAGAATGTGATATATCACAGCGATCAAGGTTCGCATTACACAAGCTTGAAATTCAGACAATTAATATGGTGTCTTCAGATTGAGCAAAGTATGAGTCGCCGCGGGAATTGTTGGGATAACGCACCAATGGAGCGTTTCTTTAGAAGTTTGAAATCTGAGTGGATACCCGCCAGTGGTTATGGGAATTTTACAGAAGCAGATAAAGAGATCACAAATTACATCACTGGATATTACAGTGAGACCAGACCCCATCAATATAATGGAGGGTTAACGCCAAATGAGTCAGAACGTTTATATTGGAATGACTCTAAAACCGTGGCCAATTTTACTTGACCACTACAAAGGGAAGTACCGCTCTATCTAAATAAATCTATAGAAACAGATATAAATGAGTATTGGGATGCATGCTTTTATATGTCAGATCTTTCAGCGCGTACCAGTTCTGGTCGCTTAAGCCCTAAAGAGGCACAAAGTGTCGAGGAGTGTGAAGCCATAGAAAAAAGGTTGAGAAGCTCGATCAAGTGCAAATTTGAGTCCATTATGAAGTCGCCACTATAGAAATTTAATGAAAAGAAAGGACATATATGGCATCTCATGTGTTTATCAAGGCCAATGCCTTACTTTGTTTAAACTACATCTACATCTACATCTACATCTACATCTACATCTACATCTACATATTCGATAATTTACCTTGCAAAACGTGGCAGTCAAAAAAGATTGGGCAGGCAGCATTCTTTGAGATTAACTGTTAACACTATAAATTCAGAAGTTCACCTTCCCCTGCGAAGTTGCCGCGGGGCGTTGGAATAAATTACGTGAGTCTCGCCATGGATGGCGAGCTAGCTTTCGTAGGTACATGGACGTTGCCTTCGGAAGCGATAGCAATTTATCCATAAGACCAAGGCCAGTAATCAATGCATGTAACTTCGCTAGGGGCGTCATGGAGCATCCAAGGAGGATAGGACGAGCAGTCCTCCTTGGTCGGGTGTGGGGTGAAGCCCCACGACTTTGATTTTGATTTAAAAATTCAAACGAAGTTTGGAAATGGAGTATGCGTGAGCCATCAATTATAATCAATGGCTCCTTTGAGAGGTGTACTGGCCTAATCCATCATTTTGGTGTCACATTCCGATACGTTTGTCGCAGGTGTCAGCGTTTTGAGGAGTGCAAAACGTAACAGGTGTGTATATTGTTTCTTCATACTTTTGTTTTGTGACAATTTTATAAAGCGTCAAAATTGCCTGTCTTCCCATTTCATATGGATTTTGACCCACATTGACATGAGCAAGACCATCTTTCAGCATAGTTAACTGCTCTGGAGATGTATCGGTAATAATAATGACGATTTCTTTGTTATTAATTTTTTCTTGGTATGGAGCAATCATTTCACGATAGAGCGCATCATTATTTTGTGCCCAACCACCTACTGCGATAAAAGAGTCTGCCTTCACAGGCTTACCTTTCATCACTGACTCCATTTGTTTAACGGCTTGACTAAGTTGATCAAAATTAAACAAAGGTTCTCTAACTTCTGTCCAGCCTAAATCGCCATTAAGCAATTCACCAGGAGGAGCATCGTATTTTTTTCCTGATAAGGCGGAACGTACACCCATAAGTCTTAAATTCAGATTGGGAGAATCTGGCCGCCCAGAATGCATTATCAGAGTTCCCCCATTTGGCCGTAGTTTTTTTAACTGTTCACCCAATGATTTACCTAGTTCAAAATTGTCTGTGCCTATATAAGCGAAGCGTAAATTCTTAGGTTCTTCTTTGATAGAAGCATCAAAATCAGAGTCATAGGTAACAATTGGAATTCCGGCTTCTTTGGCTCTTTTTAGGCTATTTTCAACCAGATATTTAGACTGCGTAACCGCGACAGCGATACCATCGATACCTTCATCAATCAGTTGATTTATTACCTGATCTTGCAATCTAACATTGCTAATTTCAGGTCCTCGATATATACATTCTACGCCTTCTATTTGAGCCGCTGCATCTATACAGCCATTTTTGCTTTGATCAAAAAAAATACTATAAAATTTAGGCACAACAGCAAATTTCAGCTCTTTTCCATAGGCAGAGGATATTGGTAATTGACTTAATGCAATGAACAACAAAAATAATCTCACCACACTTCCTCCTAAAAATAATGAGACAGCGACTTAAAGCTTTACAACAGAATGTAGCAAAAGAATGGATTTAAAGACATGAGATGCAACGGTGTTATTGAACATTATTGATCTGAATCAGTAATTCACCATATTACGCTTAGAACGTAATAAAAAAATGGGACAGGCATGAGTTTGATGCCTTAATAATTTGCCGATAAGCACAAGGAGCTTTCGACTCTGCAGTGGGGCGGCAAGGGAGATCCTAGAGCGGGATTGCTGTTGATCCCCTCTTGGTCGATTCTCTAATAAAAATCAGGGGTGAAGCCCCACTACATTGATTTTGATTTAAAAATTCAAACGAAGTTTGGAAATGGGGTAAGCGTGAGCCATCAATTATAATCAATGGCTCTTTTGAGAGGTTACTCTTCTGGAACAGTAAATGCGGCTTCGGCTTTCTCTAACTCTTGCTCGGTTTTAAGCTGAAACGCTTGCTGCTTTTTAAGTTTGGCTTCTTCTTCAAGTGCCGCTTCTCTTTGTTTAAATTCGTGTCTCTCTGGTTTAGTCAGAAACTTAAACGCGAGCTTGTTGCCTAGCACGTAGGCGACGACGTCTTCGCCCTTTGTGCGGCGTTCATCGACGCGTTGTGAAAAACGGGCGTTATCGCGGGCTTTACGTTCTTCGGCATTTAACTTACTCATAATCTGTTCTCCTCATTTAGTTAATCACGGTAGTGTTCCACTACGCTCAGTTAAACAAATGAGTTGTGTTGCACATTCATAAAGCTGATTGGGCGGGATTCTACCATAAGCGCTCACGAAAGCTGTGGGATTAAAATCTACCATCCCATCACCTGCGTTAACTTTGCGCACATCAGAAAGATGCGTCAGGAGTCTCTTTTAAGATACACCACGAACACCTAAGCGACAGGAATACATCTATTCCTGCGAACTGGCCGTTAGACATGGACCTTGTCGGCAAGGGAGATCCAAGAGGGGATTACAGTTGAGCCCTCTTGGTCGACTCTTGATTTAACATCAGGGGGTGAAGCCCCACGACTTTGATGTCGATTTTGATTTGATATTCGGTTTAGAAATTCAAACGAAGTTTAAAACTAGACTTTCTTAACGGCGTAACGTAAATGCCGTAGCAGTATTGTTGCAAACAGTATTGTTGCAAACCATATCGTCGCAAACAGTACCGTTGCAAACTGGCCAAGGCTTGCGTAAAAGCCGAAACAACATTGGTATTCACCGCCAACTCTCAGTAAACTTTCGCTCCCATGTTTTGATCCGGTGCTGTGATGACCTTTCCTAAGCTTTCTTCTTCCCCTGAGTCGTTAACTTTTGCTGAGCTTGGCTTAAATTCGGCGTTACTTAAGGCTTTGCCTGCAAGTCTTAAACATCCGACTCGGGTGCAGCAACTCGCGATTCCGGCCATTCTTGCGGGACGGGATTTGTTAGCCTTAGCACAAACCGGTAGCGGGAAAACCTTAGCTTTTGGTTTGCCAGTTCTACAACAACTTTTGTTGCAACAGCAAACACAGTTGCAGGGTGCCAAGTCGGTGCAGGCCCTAAATGCTCTGGCGTTAGTGCTGGTGCCTACGCGGGAATTAGCGCTGCAAGTGACTGAAGCGTTGCAAGCGGTGGCAAGTCAGTTATCGGCTTCGTTGAACATTCAGCTTCTGTGTGGCGGCGTCCCCTTGGAAGACCAATTAGTAGAACTCACTGCCAAGCCGCAGGTGTTAGTGGCAACCCCTGGGCGTTTACTGGATTTATGCAAACAGCCCCACATCAGCCTAGATTCGATAAAACATCTTGTGCTGGATGAAGCTGACCGCCTGCTGGAAATGGGATTTTGGCCTGATGTGCAAAAGCTGATGGCATTTATGCCTAAGCTTAAGCAAACCTCGTTGTTTTCTGCCACCTTGCCCGAGGCGTTGGATACATTAGCGGACAAGCTGCTGGTGAATGAGCCGCTACGGGTCGAAGCCCACAAGGTGAATTCAGTGGCAGGTGAAATCGAAGAACAATTCTATTTAGTCAACAAGGGCAGTAAAGCGCAGGTATTGATTGCGCTGTTAAAACACTATCAATGGCCACAGGTGCTGGTGTTTATCAGCGCCCGTGATGATGCTGATGCCGTCGCTAAACGGCTCGCCAAAGCGGGGATGAAAGTCGCCGCGCTGCACGGTGAAAAAGATCAAGCCGTACGCAGCCAAACCTTGGCCGACTTTAAAGCCAATCGGATCCAAGTATTAGTGGCGACTGACTTGATGGCGCGCGGCATTCATGTTGATGCCTTGCCAGTCGTTATCAATTTGGACTTGCCTATGAGCGCGCCTGTGTATGTGCACCGCATTGGCCGCACCGCCCGCGCTGGCGAAAAAGGGCTGGCGATTTCCCTCGTATGCCACGGTGAAATGGCGACCTTAACGGCGATCCGCAGTTTGACCGCGCGGGAGTTACCGCTGGCATTATTGGCTGACTTTCCGGTCACGGATAAGCCGAGTGAAAATACCAGTGATGGCACCGCAGATAGCAAGGTTGAGCGTAAGCGACCACCACGTGATAAACAGGCGAATCGCCGTAGCATCAATAAGCACAGCGCTAAAGAGTTTAAAGGTAAGCGCTGAGCTTGAGGCTATTCATTATGAAGCTAGAGTAGAGTCATAGTGAAACTGGAGTGATGCAATCCTGAAACAAGAGTGAAGCCATCCTCAAGCAAAGAGTGAAGCTATCCATAGCGTTTAAGCTTGGCGTGCTGCTATCACTAAACCGATAACAGAATAAAGCGCATTGGCTGCTGTTAACGCTTTCGCTCTGGGTGTAACTTAGTGACTTATTGACATTAAGGGAGCTAAGTTATGGCATCGACATTGGCGTTAAGCAAAGCACTTCATAAAGTGGTGAATAACGGTTTAACGACTGAGCACTTTGTACTTAGGCCATTCCAGCGAGCGGATCTTGAGGCTTTTACCGCCTATCGAGCCGACACTAAGGTCGCCCAATATCAAAGCTGGACGGATTACCGCTATAGCGATGCAGTCGCGCTGTTCGACAATATGGATTACGCACAATTTGGTGCGGCGGATACGTGGTTTCAACTTGCGATTGTCACTGCCGCGTCGGGAGCAACACCGACCGCGCTCGTTGGCGATCTGGCGCTGCACTTTATTGATGAGCAGCAGGTGGAAATCGGCTTTACGATTGCGCCTGAGCATCAAGGTAAACATGTCGCTTTTGAGGCCGTCAGCGCATTGCTGGATTACCTCTTCATTGAATTACATAAGCATCGCGTTATTGCGATCACAGACGCACAAAATCTTGCCAGCTGTCGCTTACTCGAAAAACTCCACTTTAGGCGCGAAGCCCATTATGTGAAAAACATCTTCTTTAAGGGCGTGTGGGGCGATGAGTATCTCTACGCTTTGTTAAAAGAAGAGTATTAATAAACTAAGGCAAAAACAAAACCGCATAAAAGAATAACGGCACAAAGGTAGCTAATGCGTTTTTCATTTCGAGTAAATTGACTAAGCCTTGGATCATCTTGTGTAGAGAGAAAGCCATGTTGTAGTGACTCGTGAATGTAGGCACTTCTGGCTGTTCTGAGTCGGATTTTCATCGGATTCGCCGAAGCTTTATGCCATTCTTCTGGATAATACTTTTCAACGTGACGCTGGATTTTAGCAAAATTTTTAAATTGAACGACTAACAGAATAGTTATACATAGGTTCGCGATTACGATGAAATACATGATGGTAAAGAGTTTATTCAATAAAGACAGATAGCTAAATTAATCTAATGCAGGCTTAAAAATCTAGCTGTAACTTTTTAGATCGTTAAAGTCCGACTTTTGTATGAGCCATATATGAGCCATTGACCTGCGGGTTTTGTACTTGGTGTAGAGTATGAAGCCAAGCAGAATGCCCAATCCCATTTGGCTTCATTTACTCTTTGATTAACTCTTTTTCGAGAGCATCTTAAAACTGATAGCTCACGCCGACATTCATTGTCGTCCCTAAGCCTTTAGTGTTGTAGCCTTTAAAGGTAAAAGATTGCGAGCGGGCAGAGTAGTAATCTTCGTTGAACAGGTTTTCCACACCAAGGGATAAAGTCCAATCATTTATTTGGTAGCTACTGCTCAAATTGACAATGTTGTAATGCTCAACGGGGCCTTGGCTGCCAACATATGCACCATTAATTGGCTCGAATCGGTCGCGATCGCCGATATATAAATAGGCAAGGCTAATATTGCTGTTGTCTGTTGGTTGCCAGTCTAAGGTAGCGGTAAATTTAGGTGGTGAGATGATTTGCCCGTCTAAATACTCATCTTTTTCGGTATCTTTACCTTCGACAAAACTATAGCTCATGCCAGTGCTGAGATTGTCTAACCAAGCGTAACTGACTTGTGCTTCGTAACCCCAAATTTCTTGCGGGGCACGAATAGGAACATACGCACCTGATACTGCGTCGTATTTGCTGCTGGTGCCGAGTTCTGATTCGCTAAAAAAGACGGCTAGTTCATAGGAAAAGGCATCAACATAGCCTGAAATGCCTATCTCATAGTTATCAATAATGGCTGCCTGTGATTTGATTAAGGCGATGTCATTGACTGCCGCAGCGCGTAACAACAAACCAAGATCAGAAATATCTGCTCCTTGGGAATAACTGATAAACGGGCTAGCAAAGCTGCTGCCTGTATAACGTAACCCTAAGTTATAGGTGGTGGCGTTAAAGCCGAGGTCTCCACCTTTAACATCAATCGATTCGGTACATTGAGTCGCACTCGCACACAGTTTTAACGTGCTGTAATCTTTAACACTTAAATCCACACTATCCTGACGAACTCCCGCCTTAATAACCCAATCATCAAATATCACCCATTTAGTTTGCAGATAGAAAGCAAGATTGGTCATGTCCATTTCAGGCACCCAAATGCGCCCATCCTCAAGGGGCTGACTGCTGACATCCTGCAAAGCATCGACCCCATAAACAAAATTGGTGACTATGTTGTCCCAATCGACCTCGGTATTAAAGTTGGCGCGTAAGCCAATTTTTTCAGACAGAATAATCGATTGCCCACCGCTGTATCCTTCTGATGGATTAGCGAGTGAGGAAGAGAAGAAAAACATGTTATCAATTTTTTGGCCGTAGGCGTCTAACACCATTTGTGTGCTATCTAATAATGCATCGTCCACATACTTCAAGGTAACGTTATGGTTACCCTTAGGTCCCTGTGGTTCGCCGAGTTTAGGCTTGCCTGAGGTATCTTTAATGGCGTAGGTTTTAACGCCAGAATTGATACTGCCACTGACATCAACTAAGTCTGCATCCTGTTGTGCTTCGTAGTAGTTGTAGGTGAATTGCAATGACTTTGCATCAGTAAACTGGTATTGCAATTTGGTAAATAGGTTTTGTGTTTTCGTTTCGGATAATCCATAAACTAGGCCTGGTACGTCACCTTCAGCATCACGCTGTAGGCCCGTTTCTTCGGTCACAGCATTTAATACATAACTGAACTTTTCAAGTGAGCCATCCACTCCAGCATTAAAGCGATAGCCAGCGCTGTCTTCAAATTTGACTGTGCTGAATTTACTCGAGGCACCAAGATTCACTTGTGCTTTACTGTCGCCAGGTTTCTTGGTGATGTAGTTGATAATACCGCCTGCTGCACCATTACCGTAAATCGAGGTTGCACCTTTAATGACTTCGATACGCTCTATGGCGTTCGCATCTACTGAGCGCATATCAAGCGAGCCATTACGCAATGGTGTCGATTGCGGTACACCATCAATCAGTATGAGTGCCTTACGGCCACGTAACGTTTGCCCTGCATTACTTGAGGTTCCTGAAGATGGCGCTAAGCCAGGGACTCGCATTGCTAGAATATTCTGTAGCTCGGAACTGACCTTGAGATCTTGGTTGAGCGTGGCGTTATCAATTAAGGTGACAGAGGAGGGGACTTCATCAATACGCTCCACGACGCGACTTCCCGAGATAATCAGGCGCTCAATGTTTGCAGGTGGCGTGGTAGAGGTCTGTGGTGTGGTGGCAAAGGCCATACCTGACAATAGCACTGAACCAACTAAGGCATAACGTATTGAAGCAGCACAGGGGGTGAGCGCGAGTCGCATAGTAAATCCTATATAAGTGAGAGCGGAGTAAAACATAGCTTGAGTCCAACTAAAGGCTGACCTACCAAGCATGAGGCGCACGAATGATAATTATTATCGAGTAGTTTTGCAGGTTATTTACATTTGTTAATTTTTATGGGGATCAATCTTTTTCTTTCATGGTGATGGTAAAAATGATGTTGAGTCACTTTAATGGTATTGCATCGACTTACATTTGGCTTATCGGTTCTATCTCAGTAAAATCTTTCCATTAGTTGAGCCCGTTTGGCTCAAGGATCTTCAAGCCCGTCATGGGATTTAAGGAGTGCCACATGAAATCAATGTGTTTAGGCTTAGTGGGTTTGGCGGTCGTGCTCGGATTATCGGCCTGCGCGACCACGCAATCGCCAACGGGGCGAGGGCAGACTTTGCTCTTTTCAGCGGCGCAGATGCAGCAGATGGGTGATGCTTCTTTTGAAGAGATGAAAAAGCAGCAAAAGGTGAGTAGCGATAAAAAGCTGACGCAATACGTGAATTGTGTCGCCAATCGGGTGACGGCAGTGCTGCCGGATCAAACCCAGCGCTGGGATGTCGTCTTGTTTGACTCTGAACAAGTTAACGCCTTTGCACTGCCAGGTGGCCATATTGGTGTGTATAGCGGTTTACTTAAGGTCGCCAATGGTCCTGATCAGCTTGCCACTGTGCTTGGTCACGAAGTGGCGCACGTATTGGCGCAACATGGTAACGAGCAGGTTTCTCGCGGACAGTTAACGGGCGTCGGTATGCAAATAGCCGATGCGGCGTTGGGGGCGAGTGGTGTGTCGAATCGCGACTTATATATGTCGGCGTTAGGACTAGGCGCTCAGGTTGGGGTGATTCTGCCCTTTGGCCGCGCTCAAGAGAGCGAGGCCGATGTGATGGGCTTAGAGCTGATGGCGAGAGCCGGTTTCGATCCGGCGCAAAGTGTGACCTTATGGCAGAACATGTCGAAGGTGGGCGGCAGTCAGGGGCCAGAATTATTATCGACTCATCCATCGAACAGTAATCGCATCGCTCAGTTGCAACAACTGCAAGGGCAGATGCAGCCACTCTATGCCAGTGCGAAAACCCAGGTGAAAAACCAATGTGTGGCGCCGAAATAAGCTGCACGCTGCATAGCGAAGTGCCACTTAGCTGAGTGTTAGCGGTTGTTTTCTGGCCGATATGCGTCCTTAGCCTATTTACGCTTTTGGATAAATACGCAATAAGTGTGTAAAAAAGCCGCCTTAGTTAAATAAGCAGTCAGTTTATCAGCATAGGTCGCGGAACTATGGTAAACTGGCGCGCAAAATTCCACTGATAAATTGAGAGTCGTTAATTATGTCTGATAAATTCAGTACTGTTGAACAGCAAGCAAGCTACGGTGTAGGCCGTCAAATGGGTGAGCAACTGGCCGCCAATTCTTTTGATGGTGTGGATATTCCAGCCGTTCAAGCGGGTTTAGCCGATGCGTTTGCCGGTTTAGAAAGTGCTGTGTCTATGCAAGATCTGCAAGTTGCGTTCACTGAAATTAGCGGTCGTATTCAAGCTGCTCAAGAGCAAGCTGCTGCAGCTGCGTCTTCTGAAGGCGATGCCTTCTTAGCTGAAAATGCTAAGCGTGATGGCGTGACTGTGACTGACTCTGGTCTGCAGTTCGAAGTTTTAGTCCAAGGTGACGGTGCTACTCCAACTTACGAAGATACAGTGCGTACTCACTACCATGGTTCTTTCATCAATGGTGATGTGTTCGATAGCTCTGTAGTTCGTGGCCAACCAGCTGAGTTCCCAGTATCTGGCGTTATCGCTGGCTGGACTGAAGCATTGCAACTGATGCCAGTAGGCACTAAGTTGAAATTATTTGTTCCACATCACCTAGCTTACGGTGAGCGTGGCGCGGGGGCATCGATTCCTCCTTATTCAACTTTGGTATTCGAAGTTGAATTATTAGATATCATCTAATATTGATAAAACGCCTAAGCCTGTCTTAGGCGTTTTCTTATGGAAGACAAAGAAAGATTGAGGAGATTGAAATGAGTGGACAAGTGAGAGTGGCAATCGTCGGTGCCGGTGGTCGTATGGGACGCACTCTTATTGAAGCGGCTTACAATCACGACCATATATTGCTGGGTGCCGCTATTGAGCGCGCTGGCTCTAGTTTAGTGGGCGTGGATGCGGGTGAGCTAGCTGGTGTGGGTAAATTAAAGGTCATGATCATGGATTCGCTGGATTACGCGACCGATGATTTTGATGTCTTGATTGATTTCACTGCGCCAGACGCCAGTATTGTCCATTTAGATTGGTGTGTGCGCCATAAGAAAGCCATGGTGATCGGCACAACCGGTTTCAATCATGCTCAAAAAGAACAGATCAATGCCTTTGCCGAGCAAACGCCGGTAGTGATGGCGCCGAATATGTCTGTGGGTGTCAACCTGATGTGGAAATTGCTCGAGCTGGCTGCCGAAGTCATGGGTGATTACACTGATATCGAAATTATCGAAGGTCACCACAGACACAAAAAAGATGCGCCGTCGGGTACAGCCCTGAAAATGGGTGAAGTGATTGCTAAGACCTTAGGTCGCGATCTTGAGAAATGTGCCGTGTATGGCCGCGAGGGGATCACGGGTGAACGTGATCGTGAAACCATAGGTTTTGCGACTATTCGTGCTGGTGACTTAGTCGGTGAACATACGGCGATGTTTGCCGATATCGGTGAGCGTTTAGAGATCACCCATAAAGCCTCGAGTCGTATGACCTTTGCTAACGGCGCTATGCGCGCCGCCCACTGGCTAGTGGAGCAAAAGCCGGGCTTGTATGATATGCAGCAGGTTTTAGGTTTGCATTAATATTAAAAACGCCGATATGGCGTTTTTTTTTGCACCCAGATACCAATGGGTGGACGGTTTCGCGTTTTTCCTGTAAACTCGCTGGAATTTGTCAAAATTTCGTAAATTAGCGGAAATTGGTATCTTAACATAACATAAAAACATTATATTTCAGTGGCTTGGCTCTTTATGGAGGTCGCGTTGACAAAGTCTGCCTTACTCGTACTCGAAGATGGAACTGTATTCTCTGGCACAGCAATTGGTGCCGATGGTCTCTCTGTTGGTGAAGTTGTTTTTAACACTTCCATGACAGGTTACCAAGAAATTTTAACTGATCCATCCTACTCACGCCAGATTGTAACATTAACCTACCCACACATAGGCAACACTGGTACCAATGATGAAGATGTTGAATCCGATGGGGTTCACGCTTGTGGTCTTATCATTCGTGATCTTCCGCTCATCGCAAGTAGTTTCCGCAATCAACAAAGCTTAAGTGATTATCTCAAAGCGAACAATGTCGTTGGCATAGCAGATATCGATACCCGCAAGTTAACTCGTATTCTCCGTGAAAAAGGTGCACAAGCCGGTTGTATTATGGCAGGTGCAGACTTAGACGAAGCAAAAGCGCTCGCCGCTGCCAAAGCCTTCCCCGGTTTAAAAGGCATGGATCTCGCTAAAGAAGTCACAACTAAAGCTGCCTATCCATGGCGCAAAGGTAGCTGGCGTTTAGTGGGCGGTTTACCTGCAGATACGCCAGCAAATGAGCTTAAATACAAAGTAGTAGCCTACGACTACGGCGTTAAGCAAAACATTCTGCGTATGTTAGTGGACCGCGGTTGCGACGTCACCGTTGTGCCAGCTAAAACCTCTGCCGCCGACGTGCTGGCGATGAATCCCGATGGTGTGTTCCTTTCGAACGGCCCTGGCGATCCAGAGCCATGCGATTACGCAATTGAAGCAATTCAACAGATCCTGAAAACCGACACACCGATTTTCGGTATCTGTTTAGGTCATCAGTTGTTAGCTCTGGCCTCAGGTGCAAAAACCTTAAAGATGAAGTTTGGTCACCACGGTGCAAACCACCCAGTGAGCAACATCGAGAAAGGTAACGTGATGATCACCAGTCAAAACCACGGTTTTGCTGCCGATGAAACCACGCTACCCGCCAACATTAAGGTGACGCATAAGTCGCTGTTTGATGGTTCACTACAAGGTATCCATCTTACGGACAAACCTGCGTTCAGCTTCCAAGGTCACCCTGAAGCGAGCCCGGGCCCGAACGATGCCGCACCTCTGTTCGATCACTTTATCGAGCTTATTGAACACTATCGTCTTGTAACGAAAAGTCAGAACGCCAAGTAGTACGCTAGCTAGGAGAAGAGAGAAGCAATGCCAAAACGTACAGATATAAAGAGTATTCTTATCCTAGGCGCCGGCCCAATCGTGATTGGTCAGGCATGTGAATTTGACTATTCTGGCGCACAGGCGTGTAAAGCGCTGCGTGAAGAAGGCTACCGTGTCATTCTGGTGAACTCTAACCCTGCCACCATTATGACTGACCCAGAAATGGCCGATGCTACTTATATCGAGCCGATTCACTGGGAAGTGGTCCGTAACATTATTGCTAAAGAACGCCCAGACGCGATTCTGCCAACCATGGGCGGCCAAACCGCACTGAACTGCGCATTAGAACTCGAAGCTAAAGGCGTACTGAAAGAATTTAACGTCGAGATGATTGGCGCGACCGCCGATGCCATCGATAAAGCTGAAGACCGTAGCCGCTTTGATAAAGCGATGAAAAGTATCGGTCTTGACTGTCCACGTGCGGGCATTGCCCACAACATGGAAGAAGCTTACGGTGTACTCGATCAAGTGGGTTTCCCTTGTATTATCCGTCCATCCTTTACTATGGGTGGCTCGGGCGGCGGTATCGCCTACAACAAGGAAGAGTTCGAAGAGATCTGTTCACAGGGCTTAGAGTTATCGCCAACGAGTGAACTGCTGATCGACGAATCACTGATCGGTTGGAAAGAATACGAGATGGAAGTGGTCCGTGACCGCAACGATAACTGCATTATCGTCTGCGCCATCGAAAACTTCGATCCTATGGGTGTACACACTGGCGACTCTATCACAGTTGCGCCAGCGCAAACCCTGACAGACAAAGAATACCAAATCATGCGTAATGCCTCTATGGCCGTACTGCGTGAGATTGGTGTTGAGACCGGCGGTTCGAACGTACAGTTTGGTATCAACCCGAAAGATGGCCGTATGGTTATCATCGAGATGAACCCACGTGTATCGCGCTCTTCAGCATTGGCATCAAAGGCAACGGGTTTCCCGATTGCGAAAATCGCCGCTAAGTTAGCGGTTGGTTTCACCCTTGATGAGCTGATGAACGACATCACTGGCGGTCGCACGCCAGCGTCATTCGAGCCTGCTATCGATTACGTTGTGACTAAAGTGCCACGCTTTAACTTTGAAAAGTTTGCTGGCGCCAATGATCGCTTAACCACACAGATGAAATCTGTGGGTGAAGTGATGGCGATTGGCCGTACTTTTCAAGAGTCACTGCAAAAAGCATTACGTGGTTTAGAGGTTAGCCGTAACGGTTTAGACCCTATCACTGACATGTCTAAGCCTGAGGCGATGGCGCGTATTCGCCTTGAGCTGAAAGAGCCTGGTTGCGACCGTATTTGGTACATAGCCGATGCGATGCGTGCGGGGCTGAGCTTAGATGAAATCTTTAAGCTGACCAATATCGACCCTTGGTTCCTCGTACAAATCGAAGAGCTGATCAAGCTTGAAGGTGTGGTTGCTGAAGTTGGGCTGGCTGGTCTGGATCATGACTTACTGCGCAAACTGAAACGTAAAGGTTTTGCTGATGCGCGTCTGGCCGATGTATTAGGCGTGAACGAAGCCGAAGTGCGTAAGCTGCGTGACAAGTTTGACCTGCACCCAGTCTACAAGCGTGTGGATACTTGTGCGGCAGAGTTTGCAACAGACACAGCTTACATGTACTCAACGTACGAAGAAGAATGTGAAGCTAACCCATCGACCCGTGACAAAATCATGGTGTTAGGTGGCGGGCCAAACCGTATCGGTCAAGGTATCGAGTTCGATTATTGCTGTGTGCACGCGGCGTTAGCGCTACGTGAAGACGGTTATGAAACCATCATGGTGAACTGTAACCCTGAAACCGTTTCAACCGACTACGACACTTCAGACCGTCTGTACTTCGAACCTGTAACACTGGAAGACGTATTAGAAATCGTCCGTATCGAGAAGCCAAAAGGCGTTATCGTGCAGTACGGTGGTCAAACGCCATTGAAATTGGCCCGTGCCTTAGAAGCCGCTGGCGTACCTGTCATTGGTACTAGCCCAGATGCAATCGACCGCGCCGAAGACCGTGAGCGTTTCCAGCAAGCGATTCAACGCTTAGAGATGAAACAGCCTGAAAACGATACCGTGACTACGGTTGAAGGTGCTGTGATTGCCGCTGAGCGTATCGGTTATCCGTTAGTTGTGCGTCCATCCTATGTACTGGGCGGCCGCGCGATGGAAATCGTCTACGACAAGCAAGATTTACTGCGTTACTTCAACGAAGCCGTGAGCGTATCGAACGCGTCGCCAGTACTGCTCGATCGTTTCTTAGATGATGCGATTGAAGTGGATATCGACGCAGTATGTGACGGTGAAATCGTGGTGATTGGCGCGATTATGGAGCATATCGAACAAGCGGGTGTTCACTCAGGTGACTCAGGTTGTTCGCTGCCGCCATACACGCTAAGCCAAGAAATCCAAGATCGCATGCGCGTTCAAGTCGGCAAGTTGGCGATGGAACTCGGTGTTGTCGGCCTGATGAACGTACAGTTTGCCGTGAAAGATAACGAAATCTATATGATTGAAGTTAACCCACGTGCTGCCCGTACTGTGCCATTTGTGTCTAAAGCAACAGGTGTGCCTTTAGCTAAGATTGCCGCGCGTGTGATGGCGGGTCAAAGCTTAACGTCGCAAAACTTCACTAAAGAAGTGATCCCACCTTTCTACTCAGTGAAAGAAGTGGTGTTGCCATTTAACAAGTTCCCGGGTGTTGACCCACTGTTAGGCCCAGAAATGCGCTCTACCGGTGAAGTCATGGGCGTGGGCGATACGTTCGCCGAAGCCTATGCCAAGGCGCAGTTAGGGGCCACTTCTGAAGTGCCTAAGTCGGGTCGTGCGTTATTGTCTGTGCGTAACAGCGATAAGAAACGCGTTGCCGATTTAGCGGCTAAGTTAATCGAGCTCGGTTACCAAATCGATGCCACTCACGGTACTGCGATTATCCTTGGCGAAGCGGGTATCAACCCACGTCTAGTGAACAAGGTGCACGAAGGTCGTCCACACATTCTCGATCGCATCAAGAATGGTGAATACACTTATATCGTGAACACTACCGAAGGTCGCCAAGCGATTGAAGATTCTCGTCAATTGCGCCGCGGTGCACTGCGTTACAAAGTTAACTACACGACGACCATGAACGCTGCATTCGCCACTTGTATGGCCCATGCCGCTGATGACCGTACTAACGTGACGTCAGTACAAGAACTGCATTTACGCGTACTGGCTAAATAAGCCACAGCGTTAATGCCGTGAATTAGAGGGCCGCATAACTTAGGTTATGCGGCCTTATTATTTAGGCCTGTGTCTGTTTTGCTCAATTCTTGAATTTGTTTTATTGAGTTACTTAGTCTGTTTTACTGAGTTTTTGAGTTTGTTTTATTGAGTTGTGCAGTTTGTTTTGAGTATGACTTAACTCATTTGATTTCCTACTTAGGTTGCCTGAAAACTATGTCTGCTCCTGCCGCCGATAGCCTTGCCAAAGT
The DNA here is from genome assembly GCF_020447145.1 of Shewanella sp. SR1. Taxonomy (NCBI): domain Bacteria; kingdom Pseudomonadati; phylum Pseudomonadota; class Gammaproteobacteria; order Alteromonadales; family Shewanellaceae; genus Shewanella; species Shewanella sp. SR1. The sequence goes on from NZ_JAJAEF010000018.1 coordinate 16,292, forward strand.
TGATACTTTTATTGCGCCGCCTTGCCTCGGGCAAATACGCGTGCTTTATCAAGATAGCGACATTCTGCTGATTGATAAGCCGAGCGGATTATTGAGTCTGTCGGGGAAGAATCCGCTCAATCTCGATTCAGTGCATTATCGCTTAGTGCAGGATTTTCCGACGGCCACTTTGCTACACAGACTCGATTTTGGCACTTCGGGCATCATGCTGGTGGCACTGAATAAAAGCGTGAATGGCTTGCTGACCAAGCAGTTTCAGGCACGCACGGTCGAGAAGCGTTATACCGCCTTGCTGCACGGACATATCGCCGCTGACAGCGGGGTGATTAATCTGCCGATCGCTAAAGATGTCGATCATTTCCCACTACAAAAGATTTGCCACAGTACAGGTAAACCTGCGATCAGCGAATATCGGGTGCTCGAGCGGTTAACCGAGCCTTTCGCCACGCGGGTCGAGTTTACCCCGGTTTCTGGCCGAACCCATCAACTGCGGATCCACAGTCAGCAATTTGGTCACTCGATTCTGGGGTGCGATCTCTATGGTGGCGTGGGTGAGAGTGTGGCAGATAAGGCCTATAACGCTGATGCACCTGAACCAGACATCACTAAGATGACGAGTAACAGTAGATTAATGCTACATGCGACCCGCTTAGCGTTTGATCATCCTATCACGGGTGAGCGTATCGACTGGATTTGCGAGTGTCTTTTCTAAGAGCTTGCTAAAGAGTTATAGAGTTTTGTGCTTAGCACTTAGAAATCAAAACATAGCACTTAGCACTTAAAACGTAGAGCAATAGGTTTAGTTGCCAAGTCCGATACGTTCGGTCTGCATTGGCGGCGCATCGTTGGGGAGCCAAGTATGGTAAATCGTTGCGAAGGTGCCATCCGCTTTTATTGCTTCTAGGGCGCTTTTCCACTGCTCGATCACCTCATTGGGCGTGCCTTGTGAGAAGGCAATGTAAAGATGGTTAGCGCTAATCGTGAAGAGGGACTCTACATCATCAATACTCGCGCCAGCATCCGACAAAATACTTGGCGCAGTGAGGTTGGCATTACACCAAAGATCGATGCGGTGCTTCATCAATTGTTTCGCACTCAACAAGGGCGTTGATGAGGCGGCGACATTGGTAAAGCCGTGTTCGGTAAGCAAGCGCTCCTCCACTGAGGCACGATAGACGCCAATTGCCTTCGCCGTTTTAGCATCTTCTATCGAGGTAATTTTTATGCCGCTATTTTTTAAGGCATAAAAATTGGTCGTGCCGACGGCAACGGGTCCTATCATAGTAAACATCTGCTCCCTTTCTGCGGTGCGCGTCATAGTGAACAACACAGTGTTGGGCTGCTCGGTCAGCATTTTCCAGCCGCGAGCCCAAGGTACGACTTTAATTGGATCTGGGTTCTTGATGCGTTTTTGAATTTCTTCTACGACTTGCACCGCTAAACCAGCAGGTTTGCCATCGATAGAGAAACTGATCGGTGACCATTCTTCTGTATAGATGTTTAGCGGCTGTGCGCGCAGGGGAAAAGCGCCGCAGAAGATAAGTGATAGCAAAAAGCTTGTGACTAGTTTCATTAATAACCCTAAAAATTAGAATGTTATAATTGAGTCTCACTGCTTGCTCTTGAAACGATTAAAGATGAACGCTGTGTTCAAATCAAGTATAGCTAGGGGTTCATTTTCTAAGAGTAAATTTAATATACCGTTTTGAACGATAAAAAAAGAGCGCGAGTATGGCGCTCTTAGGTGGGTATTTTTATCAATGCTGACTTAAGCCTGTTCGATAAACATCAGGCTCGATAAACGTCACGCATCAGATTATCAATGCAGTGGACAACACGCATACTGGCGTCTTCCATCGAATGCAGTTGTTTAACCATTTCAGGCAGATTACCTTTTTGCCTGGCATTGAGCGCAGCTTTACCCGCTTCGTGCACCGCTTTATGTGGTGCATCTAAGGCTTTGAAGTTACTCAAATGCTGATAATTCTCAGCACCAAAACCTTTGAAATACCATTGTCCGAGACGGCACTCAGTGTGTGAGTTCACACTATGGTTATGCTGTGGTTTTTCAATTAATTGATATACGCTGCTTTTCCAGACCGCGTGGTCAAGTTTCGTGGTATTTAAGAATGACGCGGTAGCAGCGTTATGGATTACCTGCTGCATTTGCTTTGAGCGATGCAGTACATCTTCAACCACTTGGCCGATTTGGGTAGAAGAGCTGGCAACATCGATAGCGCTGCTTTGATTGTTATGGACAATTTCTTTAATTTCAGCCGCTTGAATGACGATTTGTTTCACGAGTTTTTCAATGTGGCTACTGGCTTCGTGGGCTTTACTGGCAAGTTGGCGCACTTCATCGGCAACTACTGCAAAACCGCGTCCTGCTTCACCTGCGCGGGCGGCTTCAATAGCGGCATTCAATGCCAGCAAGTTCGTCTGTTCTGAGATACCTTGAATCGCGGCAACAAACTGGTTGATTGAAGAGGTCGTCGCATCTAGCTCAGTAACGGCTTTCATGCTGCTCGACGCTTGCTCATTAATATAAGTCGCTCTAGTGCCTAAACTTGCCACGGCGATGCGGGTTTGATCAAAAATCTTATCAAGTTCTGACAGTGAATCCTGTTCGGAGGTAAGTAATTCAGCACTGTTGGCTAAACCTTCGCGCACCGCATTGAGCATTTCTCCACCTTGGTTTTGGCAGGCTATCACCTCAGTGTAGTGATCCGCATTTTGCCGCGATTGCTGCTGCATAGTCTCATTTTCACGGATCATGCCACGCAGTTCATCGATTTCATTTTGGCGTTGTTGTTCTAGTTGGATAAGCCGCTCTTTAAGCGCCTTATTTTCAGCTTTGAGCTGGGAATTAAACCACATAAAAAGACCTCTAGCGTCGCAAGGACTATGGCTATTGCTTATCGACTTACAGTGACAGGGCTCAGCGGTAAATATTGCAATGTTAATAAAAAGTAAAACCATTTAGGTGTTGAAATATTAACTGATCCTTGCGCTTTATTCTTAATTTTTTTAGGGTTATTGCTGCTTTTGTGAGTTGCCATAAGTAGTTTAGTACTATCGAATGATAAGCGAACCACGCTAAGGTTAACTTAGCTTGGTTCGCTTTGAGGTTTTATGCTCTATGGCATAGGTAAGTCGAGTACCACAGTGGCAATGCTGAAATATATAAGCACGCCTATGATGTCGGCGATGGAGGTGATCAGTGGCGCACTTGCCGCCGCAGGATCCATCTTTAACTTGCTCAGTAAGAAGGGCAGTGACATACCTATCAAGCTACCAATAATCACAACAATTTGCATAGTGAGCGCAACAACCAGCGCGATTTCAGGGTCGCCGCGCCAGAAGCCTAGCAGTGATACGGCGGCTGCCATGCTGGCACCTAATAATCCGGCGACAAATAACTCACGCCCTAACATAGATAGCCAGTCCTTGAGTACCACTTCTCCCGTGGCTAACCCGCGTACCATTAAGGTCGCCGATTGTGATCCCGCATTACCGCCGCTATCGATCAGTAGCGGCAGGAAGAAGACCAAGGAAACATAACTGGCAATCGTGTCTTCGAAGAAGGCGATACCTGCCCCTGAGAAGATATTACCAAAGACCAAAATCACCAGCCAAACCACGCGCTTGCGGTAGAGTAAGCCTATGCTGGCGGTCTTGAGGTTATGGTCAATATTGCCGATGGCCGCGGTTTTCGTGAACTCAAGATCCGCCTGTGAGCTGGCAATATCCATAGCATCATCATAGGTGACGATACCGACAAGCTGGCCTTTACCATTGACTACAGGCAGCGCCATCAAGTCGTAATGGGCGATCATCTGCACCGCTTCTTCGCGAAACGCATTGGCATCGAGCGCGACGGGGTCGGGCTTCATAAAATCGACCACTCGCTCGTGCGGCTGCGCCAGCAATAGCTGTCTTAAAGACACAGTACCAATCAAGCGACCTAACATGTCCACCACATAGGTTTGATAAATGGTTTCCTTATCGGCGGCCTCAGTGCGTAGGGTGTCAATGGCTTCTGCCGCAGTATGGCGGCTATTGAGCAAGGTGTAATCCGAAGTCATGACCGCGCCGACCTTCGCTTTGTCATAGGCGGCGAGGGTGCGCATATCTTCCCGTTTGGCCAATGCGAGCACAGGTAAAATGGCCGCTTGCTGGGTTTCATCGAGCAGATTGTAAAGGTCGGCACGTTCATCGGCCGCCATGTGCACGAGCAGCGCAGAAAGCGTGGTTTTTTCTAGCTGCTGAACTAAGCTCGCCTGCAATTCGTCGGTCAGATAGCGAAACAAATTGGCGCAAACCTTAGGTGAGGCCAGTTGCAACAATAGGACTTGTTGCTCTTGATTAAAGACGTCAAATACCGCTGCAATATCGGCAGGGTGGCGCTTTTCGGCTAATTCAGCCATGGCGCTGGCACTGCGTTGCTCGATAATCATTTGCAGGTTATGGATGATTTTTTTAGTGTTGTTTGTGCTGTTATTCATGTTCATAGTTCATTCTCTCAACGATCTAGTGACCAAAGTAAAAGGTGATGTCTGCGCCAAGTTGCAGCGCGTTGCCACGAAGGGCATTGCCTAAGCTCAATTCCAGCTGTAGCTGTCGTTGCGGCGTGTGTTGATAGGCGAACTGATAGGCAGCCTCACTCAACTCTTTTTGATAAAGCTCGGCTATCACGCGATGGTGACTACTGAGTTCATAGGCCGCCGCGATGCCCGCAAGTAATTGGGTCGATTCATTAAACTCATGGGTAAAACCTAAGTTGGCATACAAGCTGACATCGGAGTCGCCTAAGGTTTTGCCAACAATGCCGAAGGCTTCGGTGGCAAATCCGTTGCCGTTATCGAGGTTTTTCTGCAAGTTGATCACCACTGCGCTGTGCCAATCATCCTGTTGCCGATCTGAATCGGAGTGGGAATTTACGTTGAGCGGTAGCTTGATACCGAATTCAGCCTGCTCCTCACGATTATCGTCATTGGCATTGGATGCTAATCCTAAATGCCATTCCCATTGATTGCGGCTGCAAGTCGTGGTTGCGTTAAATTGTGGGCGAGCATGATCCGACCTAGGTTGTTGCCAGCCGAGTTCTAATTCGCAGTGTTCTGCGAGGGCGGGATCATCCACTTCGAGATGGGATGCTGCCGCACTCATGCTGTAGTACAAGCTGAAACTTGCACAGGATAAAGACCGCAAAATTGCTGCGTTGTTTATGTAAGCCATGTTAAGGCTCCTCAGGTGTAAACCCTTAGGTGTTAATCCATCGGGTAAACGGAGGGTACTGAGGCAAAAACTTGCTTTGAGATGCAAAAAATACACATAACTGAACCCCAGCGAATATGCTGGAATTGCGAAAAGCGCAGCCATAGGCTCAGGCTTTATGGTTTGTGATTGATATTTTGGGGGAGGCGGAGTGAAGAATGGTTCACACTACTACCCTGCTTAGCAGGTAGCAGCAAAATATTGCGGGCTAGTGCTAGGCGTTAAATCCTGTCTTTTGGACAGGGCATCTACTGTCGCTTATGTGTGTGCCCACAGTGGGTCTCCGCAATGATTAAAAGTCGCCATCATTCTAATGGGCCAAAAGTTAAAGTCAACCGCACAAGTCGTTACCTATGTTTTTGTTTAAATTTAGATTTTAATTAAATGTTAACATTATGATGCTGCTTAGGTCTGTGTATGGTTATTGGGCTGCTTGATGAATTTATGTACAGTGGTTTGTTGTTGATTTGTTTGTTTTATGGGCGTTGGCTGTAATGCTGTCTCTATGAGGTGTCTAATCTTTATTATCGGATATCGGGCATTGGGTATTGGGTATTGATGTCTCGGGATCGGATATTGATGCGTCGATTAAGTTTGGCTAACACCTTATCTCAAATGGATTATTTGGCATTGATGCGCATCGGGTATACCCTTGTTGTGTCTGTACCTGTGAGTCAAAGTGATCATTCAGACAGGTTCAGACAGGTCAAGACTGGTCGCCGTATTCAGATTTGGAGGTATTAAGCTGTGGCACACAATATCGATGTTGATGAGTTGGACTCCATAGCTGTGGCTGTTGAGCATAATGATATCGCCCAGATGAGAGTCGCCAATATCAAGATAGCCAGTATCAATCTGTTTAACTTTATTGAGCCGCCTTTGGCTTACTACGACTTTGAAAATATCTATAGCCATGGCCAGTGGCAGAAAAAGTGCCAATGGCTGAGTGAGTTTCTCGCCCATCGTCAGCCCGATATTGTCGGATTTCAAGAAGTGTTTAGTCCTGAACCGCTCAAACGAATCGCCAGCGAGCAAGGGCTAGTGCATTTTGCTGTCATTGATGCGCCTACCCTTATCAGTGATTACATTTATCGCAGCCCTGTGGTCGCGCTTGCCTCCCGTTATCCCATAGTGGAAATCAGCAGTGTCGAACCTGATGCGCGCTTAGTGGCGGCGATGGGATTATCGAGTGAATTTGCTTTTAGCCGTAAGGTGCTGCGCGCAACCGTTGAGGTGCCGCACATTGGTAAGTGTGATTTTTATGTGGTGCACTTTAAGTCTAAACGCGCCGGATTAGCGCTCGAACCTAAGCTATTTGAACATCAGCCACTTGAACCTAAGCGATTTGAAAATCAGCCCCTAGGATTCGATAACTCGGCGCCCGCAGCGAGCATGAAACTGCATTCAGAAACTCAATTACTCACAGAGCAAGCCTTAGGCCGCTGGGCATCAACCATGCAGCGCGGCGCGGAAGCTGCGTTATTATTCAATGGCATATTAGTACGCAGGCAAGCATCTAAACATCCCGTCATAGTGATGGGAGACTTTAATGACAGCCTGACGATGGGCGCTTTAGATGCGCTAACGATACAGGGCGAGAGCCTTCACAGTAATGATATTAAAGCCGCTGGCCTTGGGCATTTATCGGATGCGGCGTTAGCGGCGGTGTTTGCTCAATATCAGCTTAAGGATGCCTATGAGTTATGTCTTGAGGCCAATCAGCAGGACAGTTTGACGGGCAATATCGCTTTCCATAGGGAGCACAGAGCGGCGACCCATTACTACGGCCCCAAAGGTTCTGTGCTGGATTATATTTTGCTTTCGAGCGAGTTCGATGCGAGCCATGGCCGCAGTTTGGCGCAAGTGGTGGATTATCAAACCTGCGACAGGCACTTAGTCAGACCCGAATATGAGCGCGATGCCTACAGTACTGACCATGCGCCAGTGATTGTTGAGTTGGCGCTGCGGAGTTAATTAGTCATTCAGTTGAGCTCGCTAAATCAAGCCAAATAAAATAACTTAAACTCACTCAAGTTAATTCACTTTAAATCAGGCTAGCACTCAATCTCCAAACCGATTAGAGCATCAGGCGATATCGCGGATAAGCCCCATTTGAAACCAAGCTTGCAGTGCCTGCAGCACTTGCATCGGCGCCTGCACGTCGCTAAAAAATGCCAACATCATTTCGCATTGTTCGGCAAAGGTGGCACCACCAATAAATCCCAGCAGCAGGGCGAGTTTATATTCGGATAGGGAAATAAACTCAGTTAATCGGCTTTCGCCGCGCCAAAGTAACCAAGCTCGTTTGCCTTGATAATCGGGACTTGGCGGTGATGCTTGCTGTTTTAATGCTTGCCAAGTCTCAACCGCATTACTGTTGCATTGGAATAGCTGAACGCTGGGGTGAAAGCGCAGTTGGCAACCTGGCCATTGCTCGGCAGGCAGTGCTTGCAGGCGCGCAAAAGTGGCGCGTTCGGTATCAAAAGCATCGAAGGCATTCAATAAACGCCGCTCGAAGCGAGCAATATCGGCAATGATCGGATACTGACTGAAAAACGCATCTTGGGTTAAATAGTCGGGCAGGGCATCGGCAAAACTGCGCAGTGAGGTAAACGCCGATGGCTGACTGGCAATATAACCTTTGACCATACGCTCGAAGAGTTCATCACCCAGATAGATGCCCAGCATTTCGTGGTCGGTTTCGAGGGTTTCGGTTAAACGAATGCGATAGGCATTGGCATAGATCTGCATCCGAATATCAGCATTAATGCCGCCTTGCTCGGCAATCTTATCTTTGAAGGTTTGCGTGGTTTGCTCAAGGGTTGACGGCGTATCAACTGCAGCACTCGCCAGCAGATAATCCATAAATGCGTGTTGCAGCTGCTGAAGTTGGCTCATGCGATAACCTTTCCTTCATGCATGTTCTTTCTACCTTTGGCGGCGTTGAGTGGATGTACCTCACCTAAGGTATCGCGGGCGATATTTCTGGCAATCGTGAGTTCGGCTTCGAGGGCGTAAAACTCGGGGATATTGGCGTCGCGCTCTATCATAGTGCTGATGCTGCCAAAACGCTTCAGTGCCGCGCGGTAGAGATCCCACACGCTGCTCGGTACATCATGGTCGTGCGTGTCTATCACATAGTCGCCATAGTCGCTGTGTCCGGCGAGGTGGAATTGTTGCACTCGCTTGGGATTGATTTTATTCAAGTAGTCCAACGGATTGAAATTATGATTGCGGGCACTGACGTAAATATTATTGATATCTAACAAGATTAAACAGTCTGCCGCCTCGGCAACGGCATTAACGAACTCCCATTCGTCCATGCTGGAATCTTGATACGACAAATAGCTAGAAACGTTCTCCATCAGAATGCGGCGGCCTAAAAAGTCTTGGACGGTTTTAATCCGCTGCGCCACATGCTTAACGGTTTCTTCGGTATAGGGCAGTGGCAGGAGATCATGGCTGTTCACCCCGTGAATTGAGGTCCAGCAGATATGATCGGAAATCCATTGGGGCTGCACATCGTTAGCGAGCTGCTTTAAGGCTTTAAGGTAATCCATATTGAGCGGGTCGGTACTGCCAATCGACAGAGAAACACCGTGCATCACCAGGGGATAGCGCTCGCCAATTTCCTTGAGGTAATAGCGGGGTTTGCCGCCGGCGACCATGTAGTTTTCCGAGAGCACTTCAAACCAATCGATATCGGGCTCAGTATTGAGCACGGCATCAAAATGCTGTGTCCTCAGACCTAAGCCAAAACCTAATGGTGCTTGGGTGATGACATCTTGCGCCACATTGACTCCTTATCCTTAAGTTTTCTGCTGAATGTGTGGTAAACAGGGGGATAAACGTGACCAGCACTAAGCTGGTCACGATTTTTAATCAGCATACTGGCGTTTAAGCGCCTGCTTTGCCGCCGATATCACCGCAGGATTTTGCCGGTGCTGCGACAAAACCACTGCCTTTACAGCTGGCGTGGCCCGCACAGGCATTGTCGGCAGTTTTACAATCGTTATGGCCTTTACAGGTGTTAATGCCATAGCAGTGAACGAGTTCGGCGTTAGCAATTTTACCCACCCAGTCATCTGCGACTTTACCGCCGACATCACCACAGCTTTTTGATGGCATAGCTACAAAACCACTGCCTTTGCAGCTGGCGTGTCCAGCACAGGCGTTATCAGCGGTTTTGCAATCGTTATGGCCTTTACAGGCATTCACGCCATAACAATGTACGAGATCGGTACTGTCGGCGCCAGCCATAGGTTCGGCGGCATTGGCATAACCCGCCATGCTTGCCATTGCCATCGCTAATGCGGCGCCAGTCAGTGCAGTTTGTGTTTTCTTATTCATGGTTCTAATCCTTTTGAGTGTGACTGCTAATGAGTAATCTTGATTTGGTTGCTTTGATAACGACTGCTGTAAATCGACGACTTATAAAGCAATGACTAATAAATACAGGAGTAAGCCTAGTTGTTATCGAGCGATTCGTTTGAATATCTTGTGCGCGGGCTAAACGAGCCTTTCGAATGCGCAGTGCTTTTTCCTGTTGCGTTAATGAGACCCGCACTCAGACCAATATCTTTCAACTTAAGTTAAAATGATGTTGTGAAAATCGAGACCAGCGCGATCGAGAGAGCAGAGACATTGCCCAATTTGTGGGAAAAATGGTGTTTCTTACGCAGGTTTCGTGGTGTAAATAAGGTATGATCGGCAACCCGTGGATGATGGCAAATAAGCGCTGCGGCGCGTTCGGTACTCGCACTTAGGTGACATTGGGTATATCATCCGTTTCCCATTTTTAGACTGCAGCCCTTTTTAGTGGCGGCACTATTTTACAGGCAGCACTATGGCTATCAGAATCAAACTTAAACCCGGCCGCGAGAAGTCGCTCGAGCGTCGCCATCCTTGGGTATTTTCCAATGCTATTCATAACATTAAGGGAAAACCAGAAGCCGGTGAAACAGTCGATGTGGTCGCGCATGATGGTCATTGGTTAGGTCGTGGTGCTTGGTCGCCTGAGTCGCAAATCCAAGTGCGGATTTGGACTTTCGATCGCGAAGAAGAAATTGATCGCGAGTTTTTTGCCAGACGTTTACAGCGGGCGCAAATTGGTCGTAATGATTTAATCCGCGAGCAAGGCTTAACGGGTTATCGATTAGTGGCTGCTGAGTCCGATGGTTTACCTGGGATCACCATCGACAGATATGCCAATGTGTTGGTTTGCCAGTTACTGAGCACGGGTGCTGATTTATGGCGCGATACCTTAGTTGAGTTATTGGCTGAGCAATATCCTGATTGCGCTATCTATGAGCGCTCCGATGTGGATTCCCGTAAGAAAGAAGGCCTGCTGCCAGTTACCGGTTTACTGCACGGCACGCTGCCTGAAATGCCGGTGATTATCGAAGAAAACGGCATCAAGATCGCCGTCGATGTGATTAAAGGTCATAAGACAGGTTTCTATCTCGATCAACGTGATAACCGCGCCATTGCCGCCCGTTTTGTGAAAGATAAATCGGTATTGAACTGTTTCTGCTACACAGGCACCTTTGGTTTGTACGCCGCGAAAGCAGGCGCTGCCAGCATAGAAAACGTCGATGTGTCTTCTTTAGCATTAGCGACGGCGCGCCAGAACATGCAAGTGAACGGTTTGAGTGATGACAATGTGCATTACAACGAAGCCGATGTGTTTAAGTTGCTGCGTCTATACCGTGATGAAGGTAAAACCTTCGATGTTATCGTGCTCGACCCGCCTAAGTTTGCCGATAACAAGGCACAGTTGAACGGGGCATGCCGTGGTTATAAAGACATCAACATGATTGCATTGCAGTTGTTGAATCCAGGTGGGGTGTTATTGACTTTCTCTTGCTCGGGATTAATGCCTGCGGATCTGTTCCAAAAAATCGTGGCCGATGCGGCGTTGGACGCAAAACGCGAAATCCAGTTTATCGAACGCTTAAGCCAAGCGAGCGATCACCCTATCGGTAGCGCCTTCCCAGAAGGATTCTACTTAAAAGGCTTAGTTGCCAGAGCTTGGTAAGAGCGGCAAGAGCCGCCAGAGCTTAAGCCAAGCGCTTGATATAAGCTGCCTGCGATGTGGGTTTAGTTAGAGAATAGGCCGTTTAGTCAGAGAATAGATGTCTTAGTCAGATAACATTTAACCCTAAAAAGAACCATAAAAAATGCCAGCCCTTGAATAAAGTGGCTGGCATTTTTGTAACGAATTTTTACATCTGCAGCCGTGTGACTGGGATGTAAGTGTTAACGCTTAACTTATTCGGCGGTAAAGGTTTTTACGCCATCAGGGGTGCCGACTAACAACACATCTGCGCCGCGTTTGGCGAACAGACCGTTAGTGACGACACCGACTATCTCATTGATCTGACTTTCCAACTCTTTTGGATTAAGGATCTTAAGATTGTACACATCGAGGATCACGTTGCCGTTATCGGTCACAACGCCTTCACGGTACACTGGATCGCCGCCTAGCTTAACTAACTGACGTGCCACATAAGAGCGCGCCATAGGAATGACTTCAACTGGCAGTGGGAATTCACCTAGGATGTCGACTTGCTTAGTGTTATCCACGATACAGATAAACTTTTCAGCCACAGCCGCGACAATTTTCTCACGAGTTAACGCCGCGCCGCCGCCTTTGATCATATCCATACAGTCGTTGATTTCATCGGCACCGTCCACATAGACAGACAAACGATCAACGCTGTTTAAGTCATAAACGGGAATACCCAGCGCTTTCATTTTCTGAGTTGATGCCTCAGAACTAGAGACTGCGCCTTCGATATCAGCTTTCATGGTCGCCAGTGCATCAATAAAGTGATTCACAGTCGAACCAGTACCAACACCAACAATACTGTCTCTTTCAACGTACTTGAGTGCGGCCCAACCGGCAGCTTTTTTCATTTCATCTTGAGTCATGTTGACATCCTGTAACGGCAAATGAGTAAAAAATTCTGCGCTTAGTATACTCTTTTCCGATAAATAATGTGGCGCAATTCAGCCTTAGGTGTGATCTAGATTGCAGGCTTGTCGACATGAGTCAGTGATCCCAATAACCTAAGTAACAGAAGCAGTTAAGTTAGAAAGCATTTCGCTATACGCCACTAATCTAACTAAGCTACTATGGCAAAAGCAGAATGGTTTATAGATGATTGGTAGAGGGATTTAGCATGGCTGGCGCAAGTTTATTAACCTTACTTGACGATATCGCATCGATTTTGGATGACGTAGCGGTAATGAGTAAAGTGGCGGCAAAGAAAACCGCGGGTGTGCTTGGGGATGATTTAGCCCTCAATGCCCAGCAAGTCACAGGCGTGAGTGCCGAGCGTGAATTACCTGTCGTTTGGGCGGTAGCTAAGGGATCGTTTCGTAATAAATGCATTTTAGTGCCCGCAGCCCTGCTGATCAGCGCCTTTATTCCTTGGGCGGTAACACCGTTATTGATGTTTGGTGGACTGTTTTTGTGTTACGAAGGATTCGAAAAACTGCACCACAGCTATAGCCACAGAAAAGGCCAGCCACACAGCGAAACGCAGGAGGAAAGCGAACTCCCAGACATCAAAGATTTAGCCGCTTACGAGGCTGAAAAAGTCAAAGGCGCGATTCGTACCGACTTTGTGTTATCGGCGGAGATTATTGCGATTACCTTAGGCATAGTGGCGGACAAATCCCTATCGACGCAGTTTTTCACCTTATCCGTTATCGGGATCATCATGACCATAGGCGTGTATGGTTTAGTGGCCGCGATTGTGAAAATGGACGATGCGGGTTTGTACTTGAGTCAACGTGAAGGCGAGTCGGTATTAACGCAAATGAACCGTAAACTGGGTTTTGGCTTATTGAGCGCCGCACCTGTGCTGATGAAAAGTTTAACCATTATCGGCACTGCGGCCATGTTTATGGTGGGCGGCGGGATTTTAACCCATGGCTTACACATGATTGGCGAGCAAATCCAGCATGCTGAGCAAGCCGTCGCGGCGATGAGTTTTGTCGGACCTGTGCTTGCCGTGCTGACGCCAAGTGTGCTCAATGGCCTATTTGGCGTCGTTGCTGGCGCAGTCGCACTCGCTGTGATGACAGGGATACAGAAACTGCGTGGCGAGTGAGGTGCGCGCATCGACAATCGAGGATTAACTCAACAAGGAAGGGCGAAGATGAAGTTAATGAAATACTGTATCTCCCCGAGTAAGTTGGCTTGGTTACGCAAAGAATTGGGTAAAGATGCCAACGGCTTGATTGCGGCAATGGATGCTGCGGGCACTGCTTATCTCGATAAGCTCAATGCATCGACCGAGGCGTTAGAGGGAGAGCCGCTAGAAGGTGAGGTGAGGGCCGAGACTGACACGCCCACCAATGCGAAGACTCAGACTCAGACTAAGCGGCAAGCGCAGCGTCAGTTGGCGTATTTGTGGTTGCAGCAGCGGATTGCCTTAGCGACTCGTATCGATGATGCTGATATGGCGGCACTAGCTGCCTTTGAATTTCAACAGATCCACATTGAAGTGGTTCAACCATCGGAGTTTGATGCGGTTGTCGCGCGATTACAGGCTGAGCCAGTCCTAGGTTTTGATACTGAAACCCGTGCGAGTTTTGAGCGCGGCGTACAACATCCATTGAGCCTTATCCAAATCGCGACAGCGGACGCTTGTTATCTATTTCAACATGCCATTTTAGGTGAGCAATTCACCCAGTTAAAAACCGTATTAGAAGATGAAAATATACTCAAAGTCGGCGTCGGTTTACGCAGCGATGCGAAGGCCCTCAAGCGGCAATGGGGCATCAATGTTACTTCAAAGTTAGATTTAAACTGGGCACTGGCGCAACTTGGGGCGGAGAAAGAAATGGGGACGCGCCAATTGGTGGCGACTCTGCTGGGCACCCGTATCGATAAACCGAAAAAAATCACCCTATCGAATTGGCAGCATGTGCCATTATCTGGCGCGCAAATCAATTATGCCGCCGCCGATGCCTTGGCGGCGCTCATGTGTTTCAATGCGTTAATCACTCAGCTGACGCCTTTTTATCATGTATCGAGTGCCACAAAAGCTGCGCCGTTAATCCCTTTGAGTCTAGCGGCGCCATTGGCGAAATATTTTAAGGATGTTGCATGAAGCGCAAAACCCAAGATGCCGCAAAGGAAAACATCAGGCCATCACACTCGGATATGAGCTCGCAGGGCACCAGTACCTTAGGTTTGATTTACCGCGTGCTGGGCATGTTGATCCTGTTAGCGATGATCACCCTTGGGGTAAATGCCTGGGCTTAGTGATTTTGTGATCATCAGTGCCAACAGGTAAAAATAAAGGAGAACGCTATGTTAGATGCCATTTGTGAACTCGAAACAGAGGATCATTTAACAGCGAGAACCACTTACAGTGTTTTTAAGTTTCAAGAATTATCCGATGACGATATCGAACGTTTGCGGCAATGGTTAATTTGCCCCGCGTGCGGCGGTAAAGCGTATTTTCGTAAAGCTTCAAAGGATGGCAAAGCCGCCTGTTTCGGCTCGCGTTATCACCAAGTCGATTGCATTGAATTTAAACCCTCGGCGCAAAAGTCCCGCGAGGAGCAAGATGCCATCGAAGTGCATCAGCAGCTGGTGGACGCCGATGCGTTAATGATCGATTTTAGTCGCAAGCCCCGCCGCCATTCTCCCGCAAACAAAGCGCCAACCGTGCCATCCGAAAGTAAAACAGCGCCAACGGCTAAGTCGTCTTCTATATCTGAGTCATCTGCTATATCTGAGTCGTCACCAGTACCTGTTACATCGTCAGCGGACGGTCAAGTGCAAGAGTCGAAAACAGACTATCAAGTTAACACTGCAGCGCGCACAACCGAGAAACGGGTGCCAAGCCAAGGGCTCGAAAAGTTACTGCACAGTTTATTGCGTGGCACAGATTTGGCGAAATCTGATCTCTGGGTATACACAGACACTGAGCGTAAATACCGTTGGCGGGCGAAGAACCTGTTCGTCAACTTTGCCGATGCCGACCCGCTTGATAACAAACCCCACATGTATTGGGGCACTATCTCCCACACTGATCCGACCATGAGCTGGCTTAATCCCGCCGACAGTAAAGATATCGGCATTCCTATCGATGGGATAAAACTGCCATTATTAGCGCAATTTGAAATAGAAGATAAACGCGATCTAGAAGGTGCGGGATTGATTTTATTTGGCAAATGTTTTTGGAATAAAGAAAAGACCCGCAAAATTATTCAGCTGTGGAATAACGATTTGCAGCGGATTTTTATCTCGAAGCTGGAGGATTAGCTTTGGGCAGAAACTAAAATTGGGGAGAGAAAAGGGGCTATTCCTGACGTACAAAAACGTCACGGCAAAAGCCCCTATCTATTTTATTACTCATAACGCTGATTAAAGCGTTTACTTGCCGCAGCACTTCTTGAATTTTTGACCGCTACCACAAGCGCAAGGCTCGTTACGATTCGGTTTTTTCTCGAACGTCGTGGTCTTAGGCTTATTCAATAAACCTTCTAACTCAAGGATATCTTCAGCCACATCGGCATTGACTTCGATATTAGCAAACAGTTGGTGTTCGGCAACAATCGCAGCAACTTCGAGTTTACGCGTTTCATCGGCAACGATTAATTGCAGAGGTAAGGCTTCTGTACCCGGTTTAGCGGCACGCTTAGTGTTGTAGCCAAAGCTCTCATGCTTTGGCTTAGGTGTTTTACGACCTTTGAAGAAAAATTTGTCTGACATCTTGGTTCCGTCGAGCAGTGTATGAAATTGACGATGCTTATACTATAAAACGCCGATTTTATAAATCGAACTCAGATCTTTTTTCGATAAATGCGTGGCTTTTACTCTTAAGCGGCCCAAAAATTGCCGAAACAGCCATATCCGTCGAATTTATTGCAGCGATTTGCCTTGGAACATTGGGGCGCTAACTCTCTTGATAATGTATCCATTAAAACATTAAGCCCAATATGCGGCGGCTTTTTAATCTCAGTGGCACTTAATTCAACAGTAACTGGCTAACTTGTTTGAAAAACCTTCAGTTAATGAGTTTTGTCATAAAAAGTACTTTACCTTTGGAAGTGCTTTTAGCATAATGCCCCACGTCAACAGGGGTGTAGTTCCAATTGGTAGAACAGCGGTCTCCAAAACCGATGGTTGCGGGTTCGAGTCCTGCCACCCCTGCCAAATAAAACAACGGCTTGCATAGAAATATGCGAGCCGTTTTATTTTTTCTGCCATTTAGCCTCAATATATTCAGCGCCCTCTCTATTCATTCGCGGTTATCGCCTTTTCTCACAAATACTGTTTCTCATAAAACTGTCGTATACCTCTTGTAACATTTAAGCCCTGCGGCTTAGGTAAATCGGTTTGCAACTTTAGTTGTGCTTAACATACAATCGCCTGCCAAATTATTTGAGGAAGTATGGTTTGAATAGTGTGATGCAAACAAGACGCACCCTAGCGATATGGCTTGCCGCCATGTTGGTGCTATTGTCTGTGACCATTGCTGTTCACAGTATTTCCCATGCCAATGAAGACCCTAAGTCCCATTGTTCGCTGTGCTTACATCAGCACCAGTTGCAACATGCGATAACCAGTACGCCCTTTCATTTTCAATTGGCTCAGCAGAGTTATATTTCGGTTGAGTTCCAAGCCATTTCCTTTAAGCGACCTTTTAGTCGTTTCTTCAATAGTCGTGCTCCGCCCTTAACAGCATAAGTTACTGTTTATTCAGTTTATCTTAATTAACTTTGAGCGCCTTGGCTTAGCTAAGGCGCCGATGCTGTTTATTTTCGGAGTGAAAATGACCTCTTTTTATATTCCCAAGCGCGCTGCGCTTTTGCTGGGCGCCTTGTTTGTGCTCAATCCTATTTCAATGCTGTTGGCTGCGGAGGATGCTCAATCTGGTAATGCTATTTTAGAGACTGACATTGAACGTTTAAGTATCCACTATCGCCAAGCCTATCGTGGCAATGTGTCTGCAACTGAACTTCCGCAAGCGATAAGTGTGTTAGACGAGCAATTGATAAAAGATGCGGGACTGACGCGGTTTCAAGATGTACTGGATTATTCCGCCAGTGTGGCGCGGCAAAACAATGGCGGCGGTTTGTGGGATAGCTTTTCCCTGCGCGGCTTTCCGGGCAACGAAAACATGCCATCGGGCTATTTAATCAATGGCTTTAATGGTGGTCGAGGTTTTAGTGGTCATCGAGATTTATCGAATGTGGCCTATGTTGAGATTTTAAAAGGCCCAGGTTCGGCGCTTTATGGTCGCTCAGAGCCCGGCGGTACAGTCAATATTGTGACTAAGAAACCTCAGTATCAAACCAGTGGTTATTTAAAGGCATCGGCAGGGAGTTTCGATCAATATCGATTAGAGGGAGATGTGACTTCCGGCTTGACCGACAATGTGGCATTTCGAATTAACGGCGCGTGGCAGGAACACGATAGTTTTCGCGATCATGTGTTCAGCGATAAAAAAATCGTCACGCCGTCAGTGCGTTGGCAGATTTCTGATAAAGCTTCGCTACTCTATGAAATGGAATACCTCAAGCAAGAACAGTTATTCGATCGCGGCATTATTGTGCTCAACAACGATATCAATACTGTGCCACGCTCGCGTTATTTAGGTGAGCCTAATGATGGCGCAACTGTGGTCAATGCCACTGGGCACCAGCTGACCTATGACTATGAATTAAATGATGATTGGTCATTAACCGCGGGCTATAACTATCGTGATTCGAGTTTGAAGGGCTATTCGTCCGATGCCGAGTTGGCAAAGGGTCGACAATCGCTATTTGATGATGGTCGCACGCTTACCAGACAGCACAGATACCGCGATTATGCCTCCGAGGATAATTCACTGCGTCTAGAGTTAAGCGGGCATGTGGATACGGGTTTTATTCGCCACAATTTGCTGCTCGGCGCCGATGCCTATCACTACAGTTTAGAGACGGGGTTGTATCGCTATCGCGGCAAAAAGGGCGAATATGCCATTGATATTTATGAGCCGCAATATGGTGGGCCTCAGCCAGAGGTGAGTTTGTTGTATGAGAATAACGAAACCCAAAAGGCGTGGGGCACATACCTGCAAGATCAAATGGATCTCACTGAAAAGTGGAAGCTGCATCTTGGGTTAAGGTTCGATAGTTATCAGCAAGATATCAGTGAAGTCGCGAAAAATACCCTATCAGAGCAAACCGATAGTAGGGTTAGCCCTAAAGTCGGTCTGGTGTATTTATGGTCCGATGCCTTAAGTTTCTATAGTTCTTATTCTGAAGGCTTTTTACCGCTTTCTGGAACCGACTTTGCAGGTCAGCCCTTCGAAGCCGAAGAGAGCAAGTCAGTTGAGCTAGGGATGAAGTTTAATGGCAATTGGTTTACAGGCTTAGGATTTGAAGGAACAGCAGTCAGTGGCAGTTTGGCGGTGTTTGATGCGCAAAAAAGCAATATTCTGACCTCAGATCCAGTCAATGTCGGATTTTCTGCCACTTTAGGTAAAGCAAAAAGCAGTGGTGTTGAACTCGATTTAGTTGCCGAGCTGACGGAGGATTTGCAGGCAAAATTATCCTACGCCTATTTGAATACCCGCACTGCCAACGACAGCTTGAATCCCGACTGGGGCGTGCTTATTCCTGCGGGAAGTCCTCTGGTGAATGTGCCAAAACATACCGCAAGTGTGGTGCTGAAGCGGGATTTGAATGCATTTTCTATCGATGGACATTTAGGCATGAGTTGGCGATATGTGGATTCTCGTCTGGGTGATTCTGCCGATCCGAGTTTCCAATTACCGTCGTATCAGTTGCTTGGAGTGTTTATGAATACTCACCTGAGCGACAACTTCGTCCTTGGCGTCACTCTGGATAACTTGCTAGATGAGCACTATATCGCCAGCAGTTATTCAGCGCTCTGGGCGGTACCCGGTGAGCCACGTAGCATTAAAGTGAGTGTCAGCTATGAGTTCTAACATTAGTAGTTCTAATAACAGCTCTAACATCAGTTCGAACATAAACACAAGTCCTGAGTTACCGTCAGGTTTTGCCGAGCAAGAACTGAGTCGTTCTATTGGCCGTAGCCGTATCAATAGTATCGATATGATGCGCGGCCTGGTGATGCTTATCATGCTGCTCGACCATGTGCGGGAACGGTTTTTCCTGCATATGCAGGTGAGCGACCCCATGGATTTGAGTTCGACCTCTTGGGGGCTTTTTCTAAGCCGCTTTGCAGCGCATTTTTGTGCGCCAGTGTTTGTGTTTTTAACAGGGGTTTCTGCATGGCTTTATGCCAATCGCAGTCATGGACAGCCGCGTTCAGCGCGGGCGTTTTTGATTAAACGTGGCTTATTTTTAATCGCGCTCGAAATCTTAGTGATCAACATCTCTTGGATGGGCAACTACCATACGCTTTGGTTGCAGGTCATTTGGGTGATCGGCCTGAGTATGTTAACGCTGGCGGCGCTGATAAACCTACCTAGAACTTGGATGGCCCTTTTAGGTTTCGTGATTGTCTTTGGTCATAATCTGTTGACGCCAATTCATTTTCAGCCGAGTGAATGGGCTTACGGTTTGTGGACCATATTGCACGATCGTGGATATCTGATTAGCGAAGGTGCGCTTAAGATCAAAGTGAGTTATCCCGCGCTGCCTTGGATGGGCGTGATTTTACTGGGTTATGTCGCTGGGCCTATTTTCATTCAGAAATCGAATGCTAACTCGCTTGAAGCTTCACAGCGCCAGCAAACACTGCTGAAGTTAGGGATAAGCTGTTGGGTACTTTTTGCATTGCTACGCGGGTTTAACATCTATGGCGAAACCTTGCCTTGGCAGGCGGGGGCACATTTGGGTGAAACCTTAATGTCGGTACTCAACTTAACTAAATACCCACCATCATTAAGCTTTTTACTGGTGACATTAGGCGGCATGTTTTTCTGCTTGGTAGTGTTTGAGCGACACTTTTCATCAGCAGGAAAAGCGGGCGAGAGTGGTAGTGAGAGATTAGCGCGAGTCGGCCATGGGTTGTCTGTGTTTGGCTCAGTCCCTATGTTCTTCTATATCTTACATTTGTACGTGCTGTTACTGCTCTATACTTTGGCGAAATTCATCTTTGGCGCAAACCATGGTGAGTACTTTGGCGTGAGCAACATGGGATGGGTTTGGTTTATCGCGGGCGTGTTAGTCATCGCGCTGTATTATCCCGTTAAGCGCTTTAGCGAGTATAAAAAACACAGCACTCAGGCTTGGATTAAGTACCTCTAAATTTAAGTGCTTCTAAATCTAAGCGCCTCTAAATCTAAGCACTTCTAAACTTGAGTCATGTCGCTTTAAAGAAAAAGTCGCCAAGCGTAACCGCTTGGCGACTTTTTTGTTTTGGTTAGCGCAATAATACGGCTAGCGAATTATTCCGTTAATAAGCTGCGTAGCATCCAGGCATTTTTCTCATGCAGCTGGATACGTTGGGTAAGCAGATCCGCAGTCGCTTCGTCATTGGCTTGATTCACCAGTGGATATAGGGCTCTGGCGTTACGGATCACTAACTCTTGATCGTTTAACAGTTCGCGGATCATGGTTTCGGCTTTGGTGACGCCCTGATCTTCTTTAATCTCGGTCAGCGCGGCATAGGCCGAATAGGACCCTAGCGCTCTGGCACCTAATGCACGTACCCGCTCTGCGATAAGGTCAACCGCAAGGGCAAGTTCGGTATACTGCTGTTCAAATAGCAAATGCAGGCTAGTGAACATGGGGCCGGTAACATTCCAGTGAAAGCTGTGGGTTTTCAGATACAGGCTGTAGCTGTCGGCCAAGAGTTGGTTGAGGCCAGCGGCGATTTCTTCTCTGTTGGCTTGATTGATACCTATGTTTATCATGGCGTTCTCCTGCTATTGTCTTACTGAGTGTGTTCAGTCTAATCTTCTGATATTAAATGTAAAATGAGTAAATTAGATTTTATACATCTATAAATCCGATTGAACATTCCTGCGTTAAACGCCGTAATGGTGCTGCCATTAATCGGCTTGATATCAGCTCCATTAGCCGCGTGGCAGTAACAATGCCTAGGCAGAACTGCTATCCTAGCGGCATATTGTGAGTCGATACTTGAATTGAATAAAACTGACCCTAATGAATAAATCAGCCTATTTAACCGCCATGAATGTGACAACTTGGCGAGTGCGCGACACTAAGGTGAAACCTTATTTAGTGATTTGGGATGAAAATGGTGAGTTACCCGAGGCTGAACCACTTATCGATGCAGTGCTCAAGCTTATCGACGTAAAACGCGAAGAGTGTGATTTTGACTGTGAGCCCCATACTGGGAAGCAGATTGTCTGGGATTTGCGCCGCCATAAAGTGAGGCCACGCACCGCATGGTTAGTGTCTGAACCCTTAGCCGATTTATTAGTGGGTTGGCAGGCTAAAAGCGCGCTCTGGCAGCAGATTTATCAATGGCGCGAGCAAGTTAGCGGCCAAGCTGTGGTTAAGTCATAGCTCATACCTTATAAAGCATATTGAAGTCAGTCTTAAATAAGTCTCCCGAACACTGAACAGTTTAATAACGAATATTTTGGAATACATGCTTTGAACACCCCTTCAGTCGATAGCCCATTCGCAGCGCTGCTTGCCACACAACTCAACTTAGGTTTGCCTGTGGAACTGGTCGCGCTGACACCAACCTATGTTCCTCAAATGGCGAAGCTTGAATCTATGGCCCATAGCCACCCCATGAGTGAGGGGAACCTTGCCGATTGTTTCGGGCATTTGTACCGGGTTTTAGGTTTAAAGCTGAGTGCAGGATCAGATGCTAATACTGACGCTGCTTCAGATCCGGATTCGGTTGATGGCCTTTTAGGCTTTGCAATAGTGCAGCAAATTGTTGATGAAGTGACTTTATTGGATATTTGTCTATTACCAAGCCAGCAGGGTAAAGGCTACGGCAAGTTATTACTGAATGCTGTGGTGGCTTCGGCCAAGGCATCAGCCGCCGTGGTGCTTATGCTAGAAGTGCGAGAATCCAATCTTGCCGCCCGCGCTTTATATCAAAAGGCTGGCTTTATTGAATCGGGACGTCGCAAAGGTTACTACCCAATAGCAGGCGGTAAAGAAGACGCTATCTTGATGGATTTAGCGATAACCCAAGAATAAGCTGAGCATTCGCATTCATGTCGTAAAACGATAGCAATGCTAACAGTTTTCATAAAAGGCAGTCATAAAAAATTCCATAAAAAAACAGCGCTTAAGCGCTGTTTTTTATTTGGATAACCCTGAACTCTATCTCACTTAAACTCAGCATCACCTGAAGTTTGCATCAAGGTTATCCTCATCTAAGTCAGAAGGTTATTTCACTTCTTTACCTTGGGCCTGCAAGTCTGCATGGTAGCTTGAGCGCACTAATGGGCCACAGGCTGCATGGGTAAAACCTAGCTCATCGGCTAAGGCTTTAAGCTCGTCAAACTCTGCTGGTGGCACATAACGTTCAACCGGCAAGTGAAACTTAGACGGCTGTAGGTATTGGCCTAAGGTCAGCATTTCAACGTTGTGGGCGCGCAAGTCACGTAATACTTGAGCTATTTCTTCGTTGGTCTCACCCAGTCCCATCATCAGGCCTGACTTAGTTGGCACATTGGGATGACGCTCTTTAAAGCGTTTGAGCAGATCGAGCGACCATTGGTAATTCGCACCTGGGCGCGCTTTACGATAATGCATTGGCGCCGTTTCTAAGTTGTGGTTGAACACATCAGGCGGCTCAGTCGACAAAATATCTAAGGCGGCATCGATACGACCACGGAAATCAGGTACTAAGGTTTCAATCTTGATATCTGGATTCAGTTTGCGAATTTCGCGGATACAATCGGCAAAATGCTGCGCGCCACCATCACGTAAATCGTCACGATCTACCGAAGTGATAACTACGTATTTCAGCTTCATATCGCGGATTGTTTGCGCCAATTTAACCGGCTCTTCGGCGTCAGGCTTAAGCGGACGACCATGGGCTACGTCGCAGAATGGGCAACGACGCGTACAAATCGCACCCAAAATCATAAAGGTCGCTGTGCCGTGGTTAAAGCATTCTGCGAGGTTAGGGCAAGATGCCTCTTCACAGACCGAGTGCAGGCCATTTTTACGCAGCGCTTGCTTGATCTCTAAAATGCGTTGATTCGATGCCGGCAGTTTAACCCGTAACCAATCGGGTTTACGCAACATAGTGTCGCGCTCTGAGGGGACGATTTTGACCGGAATACGAGACACTTTATCGGCATCTCTTAATTTTACTCCGGGTTGTAAACGTTCAGGCCTATTCATGACGCTGCTAATCCTTGATGATGAACTAGGTGTTGATAGCCCAGTAATTGGCTAAAAGTAATGGTGAGTTGCTCGCCCGCTTCAATCACGGTTTGTGGTCCGCCAAGCGCTTTGCATTGCACCATTTCAAGACCGGCATAACCACAAGGGTTGATGCGGCGAAATGGCGCCAGATCCATGTCGACATTGAGGGCTAATCCATGGAATGAACAGCCTTTACGAATGCGTAATCCTAGGGATGCGATTTTGCGTTCATCCACATATACGCCAGGCGCATCGGCCTTGGCATAAGCGTTAATGTCGTATTTGGCGAGCATATCGACAATGCTTTGCTCTATATGGGTGACGAGTTGACGTACGCCGACTTTACTACGTTTTATATCGAGAAGAGGATATACCACTAGTTGGCCTGGGCCGTGGTAAGTGACTTGACCGCCACGGTCCACTTGGATAACCGGAATATCGCCAGCATTCAAAATATGCTCGCTTTTGCCGGCTTGGCCTTGGGTAAACACGGGCGGATGCTCGACAATCCACAGTTCATCATGGCTTTCGCTGTCGCGCGTATCAGTGTAATGCTGCATCGCATGCCACACTGATTCGTAATCTTGTTTTCCAAGATGTCGAATGTGCAAAGTCGTGTCTTGCAAGGGCAACCTCTCCCCTTAGAAATGAGTGGGCTATTATACGCTTATTGGCCATAAATGTAAGACAGATCACATTTCATGGCCTTGAGGAATATTTATAGTACGCGGCGTACACCTTCGATGGCGGCAAGTTCAGTGTACAAAATCTCGATATGATCTTTGCTGGTGACTGTCACGCGAATCGTGATGGAGTGATAGCTGCCTTTGCTCGACGTTTTGGTCGACGGTGAGTAATCACCTGGTGCATGTTTCTGTACCACAGCCACAACTTTGTCAGTTAACGTTTCATGGGCTTCACCGACGACCTTAAAAGGAAATGCGCAGGGGAAATCCATCAGTTCATCAAATTTAGTGTCTAACATACTCAGTACTCTTAGCGGCTATATTGGGATATATATGGTGACGATTATACCCGATTCAAGGGCGATGCACTCCCCAAAAAAATAAAGCCACCCGAAGGTGGCTTTATTTATGTGACTTAGCTTAGCTAAACCATCCAGAAAACATCTGCTTAAAGTAATCTACTAATTTACTAAACCAGCTGCCTTCGTTGACTTCTTGCAACGTCACCAGTGGGAACTGGGCGATGTCTTTACCATCAAGTTGGAAGAATAGACGGCCAACAGTTTCACCTTTCTTTAAAGGTGCATCTAATGGCTTAGTCAGCTCGAAGTTAGCTTTCAAGTCTTTACCACGGCCACGGCTGATGGTGATAGGTGTGTCAGTTGCCACGCCTAAATCAACCGTGCTCTTGTCGCCGTACCAAATTTGCTGAGTGATAAAGCTATCGCCCGCCTTGTATGGTGTTACGGTTTCGAAGAAACGGAAGCCATAGGTCAGTAATTTCTTACTTTCAGCTTTACGGGCAGATTCACTTTGAGTACCCATCACCACTGAAATTAAACGCATGCCGTCTTTGGTTGCCGATGCCACTAAGTTGTAGCCCGCACCTGAGGTGTGACCGGTTTTTATACCGTCCACGTTCATGCTGTTATCCCACAATAAACCATTACGGTTGTATTGTTTGATACCATTGAATGTATAGAATTTTTCGCTATAGATGTGGTATTCATCTGGCACGTCGCGGATTAACGCAGCTCCCAGTAATGCCATATCATAGGCGGTTGATTTGTGGTTTTCTGCATCTAAACCGTGGGCGTTTTCGAAGTAGCTATCACGCATCCCCAGTTGCTTCGCCCATGAGTTCATCATGTCAACGAAGGCGCCTTCAGTACCGGCAATGTGTTCAGCCATCGCCACACACGCATCGTTACCCGATTGAATGATGATACCGCGGTTTAGATCGCCCACTTTAACCGTAGTGCCCACTTCAATGAACATCTTAGAAGAGTCAGAGAAGTTTTTAGACCAAGCATTTTTACTGATAGTCACATCATCATCAACGGAGACATTGCCCGCTTTGATTTCTTGACCGATCACGTAACTGGTCATCATCTTAGTTAAACTGGCTGGGTTAAGGCTTTCATAAGCGTTACTTTCAGCGATAATCTGACCCGAATTATAATCCATCAATACGAACGCCTTGGCGGCTACTGAAGGTGCATCAGGTGTAATAATAGGCTGCGCAGCATAAACGGGGAGAGAGGCACTGGAAATTAGCAGCAATGTTTTAATGGGACTTTTTACAAAATTCATCATTAACTTGGCACGTCTTTTAGTTGTATGAAATGGAAAGGATTCGAGAAGATCTTCAACAGTGTACCACTTTCCGACAGTGGGTTTTAGTGAAGGTTCCTTCATCTCTATTTTTAAATCAATTCTGATCAGAGCAAACGGCCATTATTCATGGACGATATAGCCCTCAGGAAAACCGTTTTGCTTGACGTTATTGAGTAGCTTGTCGGCTAACTCTGGCTGACCTATGGGGCCGAGCTGTAGTCTAAACATATTGTTTGCCGCTTGTACACGGGTCTTGACCTGATATTTCTGTTCAAGCTCTTTCGCCATGGCATTGAGTTTGGCCCTATCTTTGGAGGCCACTAACTGAATGTAATGATTGCCCGTATCTTGCGCGCTGACTACGGCCGAATTAGTAGCTGCAACACTGCCAACATAAACCACATCCAATTTGATCCGCGCTGTGCCTTTGCCGAGCATGCCGAGTTTATAGGCGGCGGCATAGGAGACATCGAGAATACGATCTGAGTGGAATGGTCCACGGTCGTTGATGCGAATGATCACTTGCTTATTGTTATCTAAGTTAGTGATCCGAGCGTAACTTGGCAGTGGCAGTGTCTTATGGGCACCCGACATGGAATACATGTCATAGGGCTCGCCATTAGAAGTCTCGTAGCCATGGAATTTCTCTCCATACCAAGAGGCGCGGCCAGTTTCACTAAAGCCTTGGCCCGTGTTCATCACAGTATAAGACTCGCCATAAACCGTATAGGGCTTGTTGCCACGGCGGCTATAAGGCTCGTACTTAGGCGTCGCGTTCGGCACATTATCCACATTCGGTGGATTCAGCGGCAGCTTGTCATTCTTCAGCGAATAACGGCCCTTGTTCGGGTCCATGTTTTTCTTGCTGGCGTTGTTTGGGCTTGAAGAACACGCCGCAAGGGCGAAGCACATAACCAAGGCGGCAAGCTGTAAAAGATTATTTTTTAGAGGCATGCTGTTCTTTTAATTGTTGGCTAAATTGATAAACGGCCATTGAATACAAAGGGCTACGATTATAACGAGTGATCACATAAAAGTTATTTAAGCCAAGCCAGTAATCACTGTGATCCGCTTGTTCAAGCTCAATCAGTAAGGCTTTTTGCGAAACATCTAAGTCCCGCGCATCGGCTAAGGCTAAGGTCGGCGTTAAAATATCTGCAACTTTATAGTTCAGCTTTTCACCTGCCCACACTTTCGCTTTAGGTGCAGTTTTGCTGTTATTCACTAACGGTAAAGCGACCGGCGCATTGGCTTGCCAACCGTGTTCGTGGAAATAATTGGCCACACTGCCGATGGCATCCTCAGGACTTTGTAATAAATCGCGGTTGCCGCTGCCATCGAAATCAACCGCGTAATGGCGGTAACTTGAGGGATAAACTGGCCATAACCCATAGCGCCTGCGTAGGAGCCCTTGAGGGTATCTATATCTAAATGTTCTTCTTTCACTAACTTCATCAACTCGCCAAATTCCTTACGGAAAAAGGTGGCGCGCGGCGGATAGTGAAACCCTAAGGTATAGAGGGCATCAATTACGGGATAATTGCCCGTGTATTGGCCGTAGAAGGTTTCAATGCCGATAATGGCGACAATAATCTGTGGGTCAACTTTGTACTTAGCCGCGGCTTTCGCGATGGGTTTCTCGTGTTTTTTCCAAAAGGCGAGACCAGCGTCGAGGCGTTTCTCGGTTAAGAAGATGGGATAATACACATGCCAAGGTTTTGCTTCCCATGGACGGGTCATCGCATCGATAACCCCTTGGTTGTATTTTGCCTTGTCGAGAAAAGCGAGCACTTCTGCACGAGTAAAACCTTGTTTTACTTGAGCTTGGATAAACTCTTCTTTGAGTTCAGCGGGAATTGTGGGCGCGACTTCAGCGGCCGGAGCCACTGGCGTGCTTGGAACGGGTGCCTGCGCGGGTGTCGGTTCGTTCGCCGTGGTACAGGCGACTAACAATGAACTAAAACACAGTAAACCGAGTGGAGCTAAAAAAGCTCGGAGAGTAGGCATGAAAAGTCCCTAAAAATTATCTATCTACGAAACGTCTATGGGTATGAATGCTCATAAGAATGCCAAACCCTGTCATCAATGTCAGCATGGAGGTTCCACCATAACTGACAAGGGGCAGTGGTACACCTACCACGGGCAGGATACCTGAAACCATGCCAATATTCACAAAAACATAAACGAAAAAAGTTAGCGTGATACTACCGGCCAGTAGTCGAGCGAAGCTGGTTTGGGCGCGCGAAGCAATGACTAAGCCGCGGCCAATAATATAGAGGTACATAATTAACAGTAAGATACTGCCAATTAAGCCAAATTCTTCACCGATCACCGCAAAGATAAAATCGGTATGACGTTCAGGGATAAATTCAAGCTGTGACTGAGTGCCGTCGAGCCAACCTTTGCCCCAGAGTCCGCCGGAGCCGATAGCGATTTTCGACTGAATAATGTGATAACCCGCGCCGAGGGGATCTTGCTCAGGATCGAGCAGTGTCAATACCCGTGTTCTTTGGTAATCGTGCATCAAGAAATACCAAAGGATAGGCAGGAAGGCGAGCACTGCGGCGATAAAGCCACCAACAATGAGCCAGCTCATGCCGGATAAAAACAGCACGAAAATGCCTGATGCAGCCACCAAAATCGATGTGCCGAGGTCGGGTTGTTTAGCGATAAGTAGAGTCGGCACCAGCAAGATCACCGCCGCACCCGCAAGATAGCGCTTCTTCGGCGGCAGAGGGAACTTACTGATATACCAAGCCATAGTGATAGGGAAGGCGAGTTTAATCAGCTCTGAGGGTTGAAACTCCATAAAGCCTAAGTTCAACCAGCGCTGCGCGCCTTTGTTGATTTCACCGAAAAAGTGCACCCCAAGCAGTAAGACAATCCCCGCCAGATAAATGGGTAAGGCCCAGCGTTTAAGCGCCTCAGGATTGATTTGCGCCATAGTGAACATGATGCCGAGCGACAACACCATACGGAACAGCTGCCGCTCCATCATCTCTAAATCTTCGCCGCTGGCAGAATAGATGACGAACAGGCCAAAGCCCATCACAGCCAATAGGCCGAGCAATAATGGTAAGTCTATGTGCAAGCGTTGCCAGATGTTTTGATATTGGCTATGGGTACTCATGGTTGCGGTTTCCAAGTATCTCTAAGCATATATTCATCGAGCATGGCGCGAGCGACAGGGCCAGCATTTGCGCCACCCCAACCAGCGTTTTCCATCACGACGGCGAGGACGATTTTAGGATCTTCGAAGGGCGCATAGGCCACAACTAAGGCATTATCGCGGAAATGTTCGGCAATTTTACTCGCATCGTATTTGGTATTTTCTGCTACGCCAATAACCTGCGCCGTACCGGTTTTCATCGCGGCGGTGTAAGTGGCATCGGTAAAGCGTGATTTATTCGCCGTCTGGCGCATCGCTTCGTTGATGATATTCCAGTTACGGGGACTATTAAGCTCAATGGGTGGCAACTCATTAATCGGTGAGTCAATCTTGGCCGTATTGTCTTTAATGGACTTCAGCAGATGCGGCGGAAAACGACGGCCTTTGTTAGCCATGATCCCAACGGCATTCGCCAGTTGTAATGGGGTTGCAGTCCAATAACCTTGGCCAATACCGACGGAAATGGTATCGCCTATGTACCAAGCTTGATTGTACTTTAAGCGTTTCCATTCTTTGGATGGCATGTTGCCAGAAGATTCTTCAAAGATATCGATTCCGGTATTTTGACCAAAGCCAAATTGCTCCATAAAACGGGCAATATGGTCTACCCCAACTTTGTAGGCGAGTTCGTAGAAGAAGGTATCGCAGGATTCGGTAATGGCACTGTAAACGTTAACCCAGCCGTGTCCCCAGCGTCTCCAGTCACGGTACTTACGTTCGACACCGGGAATTTGCCAAAAACCAGGGTCCCACACACGGGTGCTCTCGGTAATGACTTTTTCATCTAAACCTAAGAGTGCGAGATGGGGCTTGATGGTTGATGCGGGCGCATATTGGCCTTGGGTCGCACGGTTGATTAACGGGCGTGATTTATCGTTGAGTAAGGCGCTGTAATCTTTGTTATTAATTCCTTGCACAAATTGGTTTGGATCGTAGCTTGGGCTCGACACCATAGCTAAAACGCCACCGTCACGGGGATCAATTGCAACAATAGAACCGCGCAGACCTGTGAGTAGCTCAACTGCTTTTTGCTGCAGCTTGAGATCTAATGTCAGGTAAATATCTTGCCCCGGCTCTGGCGGCACAATTTTTAAGGTGCGAATCGCGCGGCCGCGGTTGTTCACTTCTTCTTCTAAGTGACCCGGTTTGCCATGCAGTAGGGATTCATAAAATTTTTCAATGCCTTGCTTACCAATGTCCTTGGTAGCAGCATAGTTTTTCCACAGATCGCTGCGCTCTAACTGGGCGCGATCTCGGGTGTTAATCTTGCCGACATAACCCAGTACATGGGTGATTTGCGCGCCGTAGGGGTAGTTACGCTTCAGACCCGCTTCGACTGAAATGCCTGGAAATTTATGTTGGTTAACACTGAAAATCGCCACTTGCTCTTCGGTCAGTTGGTTTTTCAGCGTCAGTGGTTTGAAGCGGCGATGAAATTTCAGCGCTTCGGTAAAGGTTTCACGCTCATCCTCACTGATCTCAATTAACTTGCCGAGCTCATCTAAGGTCTCTGACATGTTGCTGATTTTTTCGGGAACTAGATCGAGTGAATAGAAGGGTAAGTTTTCAGCTAATAGTACGCCGTTACGATCGTAAATGAGACCACGGCTAGGAGCAATTGGGACAACGCGGATACGGTTATCATTCGAGCGAGTTTCATAATCCTTATAGGATTCAACCTGTAAATGATAAAGGTTGGTGACTAACACGCTTAATAGGGCGAAAACGCAAAAAAAGGTGAATAGCGCTCGGCGCTTAAAAAGAGACGCCTCGGCGGCGTGATCATGCATTGTTATCCGCTTTTTTGGCGACACTTATGCTATCTCCGGCTGATCCCATGACGGGTGGTTGACACTCGTTAACATCAAGATCCCGCTATTCTCTATGGTAGGGGTGATTCGTGTTCACGCTCCACGCGCGGTACAAACTTTCGGCGACCACAACCCGTACTAGGGGATGAGGTAAGGTTAATGCCGACAGGCACCAACTTTGGTTTGCCGCTTCTTTGCAAGCTGGCGCTAATCCTTCCGGTCCGCCAATCAGTAAACTGACATCGCGACCATCCAGTTGCCATTTAGTCAACGCGGTTGCTAGCTCGGGGGTCGTCCAGTTTTTGCCAGGGAGATCTAAGCTAACAATATGATTGCCTTTGGGAATAGCCGCCAACATTTGTTCGCCTTCCTTTTGAAGGATCCGGACAATGTCGGCATTTTTCCCCCGCTTTCCAGCGGGTATTTCGATGAGCTCCAGCGCCATATCACGGGGAAAACGGCGCTGGTATTCTTCGAAACCACGGGTAACCCAATCGGGCATCCGTGTTCCTACTGCGATGAGCTGTAACTTCATCAGTCTTGCTTTTCTGACCAGAGCTTTTCAAGCTGGTAGAAATCACGGGTTTGATCTTGCATAACGTGCAGGATCACATCGCCCATGTCCACAAGAACCCACTCGCTGCTTTCGCGGCCTTCAACACCTAAAGGTGGAATACCGGCTTTTTTCGCTTCAACCACAAGGTTTTCGGCGATAGCTTTAACGTGAGTCTTTGATGTACCTGAACATATGGCCATGTAGTCAGTGATGTTAGATTGCTTGCTGACATCCAGAACAACAACGTCTCTGGCTTTCAAGTCGTCGATCTTGTCGACAACAAACTGTTTTAATTCCGCGCTCTGCACGCTGGCGTACCTCATTAATTTTAAATAGCGCGGTAGTATACCAGTGTTGCTGCTGGGAATACATTGCCATTGGCAGTTGAGTTGGCGATATCTGCTTACGGTTCGAGCTAAGGTAAGTAAAGTTGTTGATTTTGGATGTAATCTAGCGTGACGGGCATGAGTAAATCGACGGGAATTTCGCCTTTTGCCAGTTGTTCGCGGATTTGAGTCGAGGAAATATCCTGTGGCGTAATTGTCACAGGGAAAATCTGCCCACTGTTTTTATGGGTATTTTTAGCATGCCCTTCGTGTGTTTCTTGGTGCGCGTGACTGCGGGCCGTCAATATCTGCTGCATAGGATGCGCAGCATCGAGCTGCCAACCGGGGCGCTGGCAGACAACGAGGTGGGCAAAGTCGAATAGGCGTTGCCACTCATACCAGCTTTTTAATTGGATGAAAGAGTCCATCCCCATGATAAAAAACAGCTCATCTTCAGGATGTAAGCTTTTCAGTTGCTCAAGGGTGACCACTGTGTAGGAAGGCGTGTCGCGCTTTGCTTCGATATCGCACAGCTCAAAGCCATCAAGCTGCGAGCAGACATCGGCAACCATCTTGAGCCGCTGCGCTGTGGTTAAGTTAGGCTGCTGTTTATGGGGTGGAATATGGTTCGGCATCAGTAGGATTTTATCCAAGGCTAATGCGTGTTTTACTTCAATCGCCGGACGGATATGACCATAGTGTATCGGGTCGAAGGTGCCGCCTAAAATACCAATGCGCATATCAACTCTTTGGTTAACCTATGATTAGTCTATGGCTATATGTGCCAGATGCCGATGGGCTCTAGGATCAAATAACAGACACAGGTGGGTAAGACCAGTCCAATCCTCTTTACCCTGCTGCTTTAAGTTGAGCTCAAGTTTCGAGGCAAGGGCGAGCATGTGTTCTAACTGTTCGAGGCTAAGTCGTTGCAGCGCCGCTTGATACAGAGGTTTACGTTTATCCCAAATTCGATGTTTACTCCAGAGCGCACTCAGCGCGACGCCTTGGGCTTGCTCGCATTTCAAATTGAATAACAAGCCGAGCTCTTTAAACAAGGCCCACAGCAGGATAGGTAAGGCTGTGCCTTCGCCATTGAGCTGGGCCAGCATGTGCTGCGCGCTATCTTGTTTATTATTCAGTAATGCATCCGTGAGTTGGAATACGGTGAAGCGTGACTGATCCTCAAAATAGTGGCTCAGTTCATCGGCACTGACGGGATTTGTTGGACTCAGGAGTTGCAGCAACTGCATGGCTTGATCGGCAGCCAGTAAATTGCCTTCATATAGCGAATGCAACATAGCGCGGGCATCCGGCTGCAGATTGAGCTTAAAGTGCTTGATGCGGCCATCGAGCCAGCGCATAAACTGATCGCCCTCTGGCGTAGCGCAGGGCAGATACATGCCATGGGCATCTAAGGTCTTAAACCATTTGCTGTTGGTTTGCTCGTTGGCGAGCTTTGGCCCTTCGATAATCAACAGCATATCGGGATTGGGCGTCTGCAATAGGGCTTGCAGTGTGCTTGAGCCTTCGGCACCGGGCTTAGATTGTGGAAGGGTTAACTCAATCAGACGCTTACTGGAAAACAGGCTCATGGCCTGCCATTCCTGAGTCAAGTCGTTCCAATTAAAGCCCGTCTCTTGAATGAGTTGGACTTTTTCATCGAAACCCTGACGCTTGGCGAATTGGCGGATCTGATCTTTGGTGGTTTCAATCAACCAAGGATCATCCCCAAAAATCAGATAACAAGGAAATAACTGGTTGAGGTGGCGGGAGAGTTGATCGGGATAGACTCTCATTTAGTTGATTATCCGCATTTAGTAGATTATCCGCATTTAATTGATGACCCGCATTAATTCACCTCAGTACTGGCCATCGCTTGCAGAATACGATCCGCAGCTTGGATACGCATTTCCTTCGTCAGCAATTCCATTTCACGACTCTTTGCCAATGCGGTACGTGGATCGTCTAAGTAGTCGCGGCGAATTTCAACCTTGAAAGGCTGCGCTTCTTTGCCCGGCAGTGCCACAGCAAATTCGACTAAATAAATCAGCTCATACTCGGCGACGTTACCTGTGGGGTACAAAGATAAGGTCGAGCGTTCTAGAGAGTCGGTGATTAACCTTAATACTGGAACGTCATCGGCGGCGTCGACAACTTGGATATTGTTCAAGCGCAGGCGTTCACGCACCAAACGGGTGAGTTCGCTGTATTCATCCGCGCTGCTCAAACTCAAATGATTGAGAACATCGGGGATCTGATAACTGCGTTGAAGCTTAAAACCGCAACCGGCGCTGGTCATCATCACTAGCGCCATGATTGCGAAGCATATGCGTTTGATTAGCATAGATTTCGCGGTTTCCTATTCGTTGTATACCTGCTGGCTTGAAGCGGCAGCTTTGTTGGCGGCTTTCAAGTAACCCAATCACTTAGAAAACTTAAGCTCATGGGCTGTTGTTAATTGCCGCCTTGCTGCCACTTCAATAACTTAGGGTATAGCTAGTTATTAGCAGCGGTTAATTGGCCACTATGCTAAGCAGTTTGCCCGGCACATAGATCACTTTACGCACAGTCAGGCCGTCTAGGTATTTGATCACGTGCTCATCACTCATGCCTAAGGCTTCTACTGATTCTTTATCAGCATCGGCAGCCACTGTGATTTTTGCGCGAACTTTACCGTTAACTTGCACAACGATGAGCTTGCTGTCTTCAACTAGCGCAGCTTCATCAACGACTGGCCATTGGCTGTCTTCGATGTTGCTTGCATTGCCTAACTCGTTCCACAGGTTAAAGCTCACATGCGGAATGATAGGGTACAGCAAACGCACTATGGCGGATAAGGCTTCACCGATAATGGCGTTGTCTTGACCTGTGGTTTGTGGCGCTTTTTGCAGATGGTTCATCAGTTCCATCACGGCGGCAACCGCAGTGTTGAACATCTGACGGCGGCCGATATCGTCGGTCACTTTAGCAATCGTCTTGTGGACTTCACGGCGCAGCGCTTTTTGGTCGCTTGTTAACGTGCTGACATCTAAGGCTTCGCTGTTAGCTTGGTTCACATGCTCGTTTGCCAGTTTCCACAGACGTTTAATGAAGCGGTGTGCGCCTTCAACGCCAGACTCTTGCCATTCCAGAGTTAATTCTGGTGGTGAGGCGAACATCATAAATAGGCGAACGGTATCGGCGCCGTATTTTTCGACCATGACTTGAGGATCGATACCGTTGTTTTTCGACTTAGACATCTTGCTCATGCCAGTATAAACCAGCTCGTTGCCGTCTTTGTCGATAGCCTTAGTAATGCGGCCCTTGTCGTCTTTTTCTGTGGTCGCTACATCTAAAGGAGAAACCCACACACGGGCGCCTTTTTCATTGATGTAGTAGAAAGCATCGGCCAACACCATGCCTTGGGTCAGCAGTTGTTTGGCTGGCTCGTTAGAGTTAACCAGACCTGCATCACGTAGCAACTTGTGGAAGAAGCGGAAATATAACAAATGCATACAAGCGTGTTCGATACCGCCAATGTATTGATCCACAGGTAGCCAGTAGTTGGCTTTAGCAGGATCTAACATTTCGTCCGCATGCGGGCTGCAGTAACGGGCGTAATACCAAGACGATTCCATAAAGGTATCGAAGGTATCGGTTTCGCGCAGCGCATCTTGGCCGTTGACTTGGGTTTTCGCCCATTCTTTATCGGCCTTGATTGGGCTTTGAATACCGTCCATCACGACATCTTCTGGCAGTAATACTGGCAGTTGATCTGCTGGCGTTGGGATCACAGTGCCGTCGGCTAAGGTCACCATAGGGATGGGTGCACCCCAGTAACGCTGACGTGAAACACCCCAATCGCGTAGGCGATAGTTGACTTGGCGCTTGCCTTTACCTTCGGCGACTAACTTGTTAGCGATGGCATTAAAGCCCGCTTCAAAGTCTAAACCGTCAAACTCTCCCGAATTAAACAGTACGCCTTTTTCGGTATAAGCGGCTTCGCTGATATCAACGTCGCCATCAACTGGCTTGATCACAGCTTCAATCGCCAGGCCGTATTTTTTCGCAAATTCGAAGTCACGTTGATCGTGGCCTGGAACTGACATTACAGCGCCGGTGCCATAGTTCATCAACACAAAGTTAGCTGCCCAAATCGGGACTTGCTTACCAGTGATAGGATGAATGGCGAAAAGCCCTGTGGCGACACCGCGTTTTTCCATGGTCGCGAGTTCGGCTTCAGATGTTGTGCTGTTTTTGCACTCATCGATAAAGGCGGCAAGCTCAGGATTATTGTGCGCGGCGATTTCAGCCAATGGATGACCTGCAGCAATCGCCACATAAGTCACGCCCATTAAGGTATCAGGACGCGTGGTATAGATATCGAAGCTTTTATCGTGGCCTGCGACGCCGAAGGTCATTTCTACACCTTCGCTGCGACCAATCCAGTTACGTTGCATGGTTTTGACCTGATCAGGCCAACCATCTAAGGTATCGATATCGTTTAATAATTCTTCTGCATAGGCAGTGATCTTAATGAACCACTGTGGAATTTCTTTTTGTTCCACAGGGGTATCACAGCGCCAGCAGCAACCGTCTTGAACTTGCTCGTTCGCCAGTACGGTTTCATCGTTTGGACACCAGTTGACTGAAGCTGTCTTTTTATAGACTAGGCCTTTCTCGTACAACTTAGTGAAGAACCATTGTTCCCAGCGATAATATTCTGGGGTACAAGTGGCGATTTCACGGCTCCAATCGTAACCAAAACCCAGCAGTTTCAGCTGGTTCTTCATGTACTCTATGTTTTCATAGGTCCATGGCGCAGGCGCAGTCTTGTTGTTAATCGCGGCATTTTCGGCGGGCAGACCAAATGAGTCCCAACCGATAGGCTGGAGCACGTTTTTGCCTTGAAGACGTTGAAAGCGTGCAACTACGTCACCTATGGTATAGTTGCGTACGTGTCCCATGTGGAGTCTGCCAGAAGGGTACGGAAACATCGAAAGGCAATAAAACTTTTCTTTGTTTGCGTCTTCAGTGACTTCGAAGGTTTTGTTGTCATGCCAGTGCTTTTGCACTAAGGCTTCAATTTCTGAGGGATTATATTGCTCTTGCATCACTCTATTTCCGGCAGTGCCGCCTATTATTTGATCTAACGCCATATCAGCGCGAGTAAGATCTGCATAGAATAAACTAGAAGCGATGCATTAAAAAGGTTCGTATGAAGGAGTATTGGTTATGAATGATAGAAGTAACGTGTTACTAGGACTGTATCAAGCCTTAATTACCGAAGTG
The DNA here is from genome assembly GCF_020447145.1 of Shewanella sp. SR1. Lineage (NCBI taxonomy): Bacteria > Pseudomonadati > Pseudomonadota > Gammaproteobacteria > Alteromonadales > Shewanellaceae > Shewanella > Shewanella sp. SR1. The sequence goes on from NZ_JAJAEF010000018.1 coordinate 53,320, forward strand.
AAAGCTCAATTTGCAGAAGATAACACGCTGACTGTAAAGAACTTATTTAACTCTGTCACTCAAGGTAAGGAGTTTTTACGTCTTAAACAACAGGCTGGAGAAGATGAGCTCGCTTTAGTAGAACAATTCTTAAAACGTGATATTACCAGTTTTCTTCGCGAGCAGAACGCCGATAGTCTGAGCCACAGCCAAACTGTGATTACTTTGGAGAATACGCTTTGGCATTGGTTGGGTGAAATAACCGATCGCAGCCAAGTGGAATGGCATGAATTAACGCAAGATTTTAAGCAAAATGGTTATTACAAAAGTGGCGACATAGTAAGTCAGGGCATCATGGTATGCACTAACTGTGGCAATGAAATGAGTATTGAATTTCCGAGTCCCATCCCTGATTGCCCAGAGTGTGATCACGAAGAATTTACCCGTGAGCCGCTAACGCCTTAGTCGCGTTAACGATCTTATTTCGTTAAAACGACGCATCTGCGTCGTTTTTTTTGATCAATTAAACCGAAATCACCGCTATCTTGGTTAATCAGACAATATCAGCTGTTCGTACGACAGTAACTGAGGATTTGGCCACCGAAAGGCGCCAATAAGAATTCAGTGTGAATGGGTTTATGTTGTGTGTGTTCGTAACCTAAGGTGACCATACGTTTACTGAATTTGGCATGATTACCACGACCGGGATCGACCAAGACCACATCGCAAACCGGTTTAGCATGCTGCTCAATAAATTGTGACAACAGATCGGCATGTTCTTGTTCGTACAAGAGATCGCTACCAATGATCAGATCAAATAAGCCTAAATTCGTTTCTGCATCTGCCCAGCCAGTACGCACAAACGGGATCGCCCGACCATGATTTAAATCGACATTCTGCTTAAGGAAATTTCCTGATTCTGGGTGATAGTCGGTTGCTGTGATATCGGCGTGCCTATGGTTGAGCACTAGACTCGCGAGCCCAATACCACAGCCCACTTCAAGAATACGTTTATTGCCAATTTTGTAGTCTGCCATGTGGTGCGAGAGCACTTGGCTCGATGGCCAGACTATGCCAAATAACGGCCAAGTTGCGGAGGAAATACCGAGCTTTTCAGCTTCGCCATCGATGTCGTCAAATTCCTGATTATCTCTTAGGGTTCTGACATGAATATCGAGATCGCCAAACTCGTGAGTTTGGTAGCGCACGCGAAGCAGTGCAATAGAGTTGCCTTGATGTGTACCTTAGTTAAGGAACGAGGTAATGGTACCAATCTATTGGCTATGCAGACACAGTAACAGCAACAGTAACTATGATTGGTATAAGGCCACGTCTAATCGTTCACCTTAACGTGGAACGCGCAATCAGCCTAATCTATTCGCAGACAATTGCGGGATAACACAGGTTAACTGAGTGTCAGCCTAACAACCTTGGGTGTTGACATCATATAGCGGCGGGGTGTTGGCATCGCTGGCTTGGGTGTAGCGGAAATAACATTGATCGTCATCCACTAAGGTATTGTTGTTAAGATCGTAACCTATGTAAGTGATATCAACGCCTTGATATTGAATGATGAGCTTATCATCTGAGGTTATCCAGTTTTCCACATCGGTATTATCAAGGTAACCCCATTTCAATCTGGTATCGGGCGTGCCATCACCATTGAGGTCGATATCAATAATATCGTCGCGGCCTGCAACGGCTTGGCTTCGCAGGCTGGGCATTTGGGTTTTTGAGTAGGCGAGTGTGTTGGCGGTTTTTACGCTGGCCTGTAATTGGCTCAAGGTTTGTACCCGAGCCTCTTTACTCAAACCGATAAATTTAGGCGCGGCAATCACTGCCAAGATCCCAAGTACAATAATCACCACGACCAGTTCTATCAAGGTAAAGCCAGCCGCATCTTGTTTATTGATTGGGTAATGCATGGTCTCGATCCTATTGCGCTTTTACACGTCGGCCAAAGCCGAGTAATACCAGTAAGCCACAGAGTAGCAGCAGGGGTGTTTGACCTAATTTTGCGAACCAAGTTTGGCCTGTCACCAAGGGAATGGTTGCGCTTAGCACGCCTGTTTCAAACTGGGGTAAGGATGCTGTGATATTGCCATGCTCATCGACTACCGCTGTCACACCATTGTTGGTTGCCCGCAATAAAGGGCGCCCCAATTCAACTGCGCGCATTTGGGCAATTTCCATATGCTGCAATGGGCCGTTTGAACTGCCAAACCAAGCGTCATTTGAGACAGTTAACAGTATATCTGTCCCTTGATTAACACTGTCGCGTAACTGCTCTGGGAAGGCAATTTCATAACAAATCGCGGGCGCAATTTTATGGCCTAGGGCACTTAGATTTGGCTGTTGATATTCGCCTCTGGCAAAGGAGGACATAGGCAAATTAAAGAAAGGCGCAATCGGGCGAAGTAGCGCTTCAAACGGCACAAACTCGCCAATCGGCAACAGATGATGTTTCTTAAATTGATTGCTGCCATCGCCCTCATAGTCAGGGCCAGCTTGTTGTTTCTGATTATGATTACCGAGCACAATCAATGAATTATAAAACTCATTATTTTGATGGCTAATAATGCCAGTGATGATTGACGTATGGTTTAGATTGGCGACTTTATTGGCGTTATCTAAAAATTCTTGCACCATAGATTCTGGCGCGGGAACTGCCGCTTCTGGCCAAATAATGATATCGGCATCAAAATGTTCGCGGGATAAATCCATGTATTTTAATAGGGTCGGCCACAGGGCGTCGGGTTCCCACTTCATGCTTTGGGGAATATTGCCTTGCACCAGTGCCACTTTAACATTTTCACCCGTAGGATGAATGTCGGAAACCTTAGGTGCAGCCCAAACGGCCAGAATACTGAGTGGCAATAAAAGCAGTAAACTCTTATAACGCTTAGTAAAAAAAAGGGCTAATGCACCAGCGAGCATGGCCAGCACAAAGCTTAACCCGAGTGCGCCTATGATACTGGCAAGGGGTTTAAGCGGCCCTTGGGTTTGCGAGTAACCGGCCCATAACCAGGGGAAACCTGTCATCACCCAGCCACGAGCCCATTCGGTCAAGGTCCACAGGGCGGGAAAGAGGGCGAGATTACGCCAAAGGCTAAACGTGGTTTCGCCATTTTTACAGAGCGTTTTAGTTAACCAAGCCAGCGCTAAACCTGTTAGTGCCGGATATAAGGCTAAGTACAAAGCCAACAAGGCCATCAAGCCTACGGAGGCGATGAGCGGCATACCACCAAAGGTATCCATACTCACATGTACCCAGCTGATCCCTACGGCAAAACAGCCAAATCCAAAGCTTAACCAATAGTAAAAGCTCGCCTTAGCGCCAAGTGCTCGGCTGTGCCAGAGGGCAATCGCCATGGCAAACGGATAGATTATCCAAATGGAATAGGGCGCAAATGAAAGCGCCGTACTGGCGCCAAGGGCAAATGCCAGTACGAGTCTCAAAGCACTAGGTCGGGACTTTTGTTGGGCAAAAGCCCGGATTTGTTTTAGCACGAGTGATTATTCTACGTCTTCGCCAGTATTAGGATCGGGGAGTTTAACTCTGAGTTGGATTAAACGCCTTGTGTCAGCATTAATAACTTTAAATTCAATGCCTTCAATGATGATGCTCTCGTTGCGTTCTGGCAGATGGCCAAATGCGTGTGAGACTAAGCCACCGACGGTATCAAACTCTTCATCGCTGAATTCAGTATTGAATTCTTCGTTGAAATCTTCGATTGGCGTCAAGGCCTTAACCATATAAACCGTGTTGCCGACTTTGCGGATCTCGGTTTCTTCCGTGCTATCGTGGTCGAATTCGTCTTCAATCTCACCGACAATTTCTTCCAAAATATCTTCGATAGTCACCAGACCTGACACACCGCCGTATTCATCGACCACAATCGCCATATGGTAGCGCTGTGAGCGGAATTCTTTTAGCAATACATCGACGCGTTTGCTTTCGGGTACAACCACAGCAGGACGGATCACCCGATCCAGTGAGAAGGGCTCATCACTGTTGGAGAAACCGTAAGGGATCAAATCTTTAGCAAGCAAAATGCCTTCGATATGGTCTTTATCTTCGTTAACGACGGGGAAGCGCGAGTGACCTGAACCAATCACAGTGGCGAGTAATTCTTCGACCGAGTTGTCTATCTGGAGGGCGACAATTTGAGCTCTTGGGATCATGATATCCCGAACACGCATATCAGAAACGTCTAATACACCTTTTATCATCTCGCGGGTGTCTTGAGTGATCAGATCGCGCTGTTCTGCACCATCAATCACATCGACTAAATCTTCGCGATTTTGAGGTTCGCCCTGAAATAGCTGACTTACTCTATCAAACCAACCTTTCTTGTGGGCGTTCGTACTCGGGGGGATATCGTCACTCATAGTTTTCTCATTAGCTTTTGATAGGGATTATCTTAGCTAACTATTGTTCCTTATATGGGTCAGTAAAGCCTAAGCCTTCAATGAGTTGGGTCTCTAACGACTCCATCTCTTCAGCTTCTTCATCTTCGATGTGATCATACCCTAGCAGATGCAAGCAACCATGTACAACCATGTGTGCCCAGTGCGCTTCTAAGGTTTTTTGTTGCTCACGGGCTTCATTTTCAACGACTGCCGCGCAAATGACAAGATCTCCTAGTAAAGGAAGTTCAATTTCTGGCGGTGCCTCAAAGGGAAATGACAACACATTGGTCGGTTTGTCTTTGCCGCGGTAGGTGCTATTGAGCATCTGACTCTCGCGGCTGTCGACTATACGTATAGTTAATTCAGCTTCATCCATGCTATTGCCAATCGCGGTTGTGACCCAAAGGGCGAATTGCTCGTCCGTTGGCAACCAGTCGCAGGTGGTGGCATGTTGAATATCTAAGGCTAAATCAAGACTCATGTGCTGCGGCTTCCTGTTGTTTCAGGTATTGGCTTTCTTTCTTGACCTTTAAGGTTTGCTCTTTTAAATCAAAGGCCTCATAGGCTTCGACGATGCGAGCAACCACAGGATGGCGCACGACGTCTTGGGAGACGAAAAAGTTAAAGCTGATTTCTTCTACTTGGCTTAACACTTCAATCGCGTGGCGTAGGCCGGACTTTTGATGTTTAGGCAAGTCGGTTTGGGTGATGTCGCCGGTGATCACGGCGCGGGAATTAAAGCCGATACGGGTAAGGAACATCTTCATTTGCTCGATTGTGGTGTTTTGGCTTTCATCGAGAATAATAAAGGCATCGTTCAAGGTGCGACCGCGCATATAGGCAAGCGGCGCCACTTCGATGACGTTTTTCTCAATTAGGCGTTCCACTTTTTCAAAGCCGAGCATTTCGAATAGTGCGTCATAAAGTGGACGTAAATAAGGATCGACCTTTTGACTCAAATCACCGGGTAAGAAACCGAGTTTTTCACCCGCTTCTACCGCTGGACGAGTCAGCAAAATACGGCGCACTTCTTGGCGTTCTAACGCATCTACTGCCGCTGCTACCGCAAGATAGGTTTTGCCGGTTCCCGCAGGACCAATACCAAAGGTAATGTCGTGGCGCACAATATTGGCCACATATAGGCTTTGGTTTGGATTGCGTGGCTTAATGACGCCGCGGCGGGTTTTGATATTAATGCTGCTGTCGTCGCTCGCGTCTTCTTGCTCTAGGGCGATGGCTTCTTGAATGGCGATATGGACTTGTTCAGGTTCAAGATCGGGCGTGCTGCCTTTGACCGTTTGGGTCTCGATATAGAGTTCTTTGAGTAAGTTGTTGGCGCTTAAACAATTGCGTGGCAGTCCGGTGATCTGGAAATGATTGTTTTTACGAACGATTTCAACGCCAACGCGACGTTCTATCTGCTTGATATTGTCATCGAATGGACCGCACAGTGAAGCCAAACGGCGTGTTTCTGCGGGTTCGAGATACAGATTCATGGTAGTTAATTTACTGGACAAATAGCACTCCCAATAGCGAATAAGAAAGCAAGGTACGAGGTTGGTTAACCATCGCAAGATAATTTTAGTTTACGAGCCATGGCCGATAATTGCTAACGGAAAATAGCAATTGCCTCGGTAGACTTAAACAAAAGTGCGTGAAAGCAAAAGGGCGACTAAGTCGCCCTTCTTTATATGTGTACTGATATGGGTACTGTTTAAGCCGATTTAAAGCTTATGGCTTAAATTGAGTCACACCCAGCTCATCATCTTGCTTGCGCTTGGCCAAAATTTCAGCTGGACGCAGGTTACGACGTAGATCCATTTCATCTTCGCCGCGGATAAAGACACCGCGCAGTGAGTTAGTGTAAACGTCGACGATTTCGACATCCACGAAAGTACCAATGTGTTTTGGCTGACCTTCGAAGTTCACCACTCGGTTGTTCTCAGTACGGCCGCGCAGTTCCATTGGATTTTTCACCGATGGACCTTCAACCAGAATACGTTGCACTGTGCCCATCATGTGGCGGCTGTAGCGCATGGCTTGCTGGGTGATGCGGTCTTGCAGAATCGCGAGACGTTGCTTTTTCTCTTCCATATCGACGTTATCGGGTAAATCCGCCGCTGGCGTGCCCGGACGTGCGCTATAGATAAAGCTAAAGCTGTGGTCGAAACCTATGTCTTCAATTAATTTCATGGTATCGGCAAAGTCTTCTTTGGTTTCGCCTGGGAAGCCAATGATAAAGTCTGAGCTGATTTGAATGCCTTCACGGGCTTTACGCAGGCGGCGGATGATTGACTTATATTCAATCGCCATGTGGCCACGCTTCATCGCCGTGAGAATACGGTCAGATCCCGATTGTACTGGCAAGTGTAAGAAGCTCACTAGCTCTGGGGTATCTTCGTAAACGTCGATAATATCTTGTGTAAATTCAATCGGGTGACTGGTCGTAAAGCGAATACGGTCAATACCGTCGATGGCTGCCACGAAACGCAGTAACTCAGCAAAGGTACAGATAGCGCCATCGTGAGTTGCGCCGCGATAGGCATTCACGTTTTGACCTAGCAGGTTGACTTCGCGCACACCTTGCTCCGCCAATTGGGCGATTTCAAGGATGATGTCGTCCGATGGACGGCTGACTTCTTCACCGCGAGTATAAGGTACCACACAGAACGAGCAGTACTTGCTGCAACCTTCCATGATAGATACAAACGCGGTTGGACCTTCGGCGCGGGGCTCTGGCAGACGGTCGAATTTTTCGATTTCAGGGAAGCTGATATCGATAACCGCTTTGTCACCACGGCGCACTTGCTCGATCATCTCGGGCAGACGGTGCAACGTTTGTGGGCCAAAAATAATGTCGACACATTGGGCTCTGTCTTTAATCGCTTTGCCTTCTTGTGAAGCAACGCAGCCGCCCACGCCAATAATCAAATTGGGATTTTTATCTTTAAGCGTCTTCCAGCGTCCTAGCTGATGGAACACTTTTTCCTGCGCTTTTTCACGGATTGAACAAGTGTTCAGCAGGAGAATGTCTGCCTCAGACGCTTCTTCAGTCAAGGTATAACCTTGGTATTCGCCTAACAGATCAGCCATCTTGGATGAGTCATACTCATTCATTTGACAGCCCCAAGTCTTGATATGGAGTTTCTTACTCATCAGTTGTGTCGCCCTAAGATGACCAATAAAAATAGCGCGACATTTTACCTGCTGTTATGGCTGCTGACCAGCTTTGTCCTCACTTTTACCTGTTGGCTTTTGCCGAGGGCGATACCCATACAAATGCTAGGTTTTTATTACTGGCTTGTACTTGGGTGAGGTTAAGACGGTTAACATGCTGAGCTTTGGCCATTTCCATCAAGCTATTGTGTGCTTGAATGCCTATGTCTTCACGAATTTCGAGTCGAAATGCGCTCAACATTTCCGTGGTATGTAGATATAAGGCATAATCGAGCGGGTCGCGATAGGTCACTGTGATGGTTTCAATGTTTGGGCTCGCGACTGAGTTAGCCGCTGAGCCAGCGGCGATGGCTTGACCTAGCGGTGCAATGCCTAATGTGAGTGCAGTGCCCAATGTAAATGCTGTGCCTTGTGTAAGTGCGCTGCAAATTAATAAGCGACTGGCTATGGGTAAAAGAGTCAGTGTTTTCATGACATCCTCGCTAATTTATACGGTGGATTCACTTATTAACTCGTCCAATACGGCTTAGGGCTGGGTGCTAGTTAAGTGAGAGTGTTCAGCACGGATAACGCTAGCCAAATCACAAAATCTCGATTAAGTGATATTGGCTATGATGCCTGTGCCACTTGAGTTTAGTCAGTGTTGAAACGGGTAAATCTTGTCTTTGTAAGCAACTGTGAGCAGACGGGGTGATAGCAACATTTGCTCACGTTTGAGTGCTAGGAGACATACTTTTGATACAAAGTTCGTGGCTTTCTCGTGCATCAGGTTTAGTCAATGCAGTCTGAGTAAAATAGCTGGCGCATAGACTTGCGCATAGATAGTGTAAAGACGTCGCTTGGGTCGCAATAAACAAGGCAATAAAGGTGGTAACTAAGGTGGTAAGTAAGATGAGCCAAATTGATGAAACAAGTGCACCGATGACATCCGATACAACACATTCTGACGTGACTCATGTTAAAGGCACTCATGTTGAAAGCTCTGAGTTCGATGTCATTCTCGTCGGCGGCGGTATGGTCGGTGCGGCGACAGCAATTGGATTAGCCCAGCAGGGCTTGCAAGTGGCGGTGATTGAATCATTTGCGCCAGAGGCTTATCAAGCCGAGCAGCCGTTAGATGTTCGAGTCTCGGCCATCAGTGTGGCCTCTGAAACGCTGCTTGAACGTCTTGGCGCCTTAGATTCACTGCTGAAGATGCGCAATGTGCCTTATCTTGGCTTAGAAACTTGGGAGCTCGATGGCTGCATCACCCAATTCCACAGCTCGCAAATTGGCGCCAGTCATTTAGGTCATATAGTTGAAAACCGTTTAATCCAACTTGCCCTGTGGCAACAAATGACGCAATTGACTGGCATCACTTTATATTGCCCCGATAAAGTGGTGGCATTTGCCCGTGATAGTGATGGCGTCAGTGTGCACTTACAATCGAATAGTAAACTTAACGCTAAGCTATTGGTCGGTGCCGATGGTGCACACTCGCAGGTACGCCAATGGGCGGGGATTGGTATTTCCGGTTGGGATTACGCTCAATCGGCGATGTTGATCAATATCAACACCGCACAGGGCCAGCAAGATGTCACTTGGCAACAGTTTACGCCTAAAGGACCGCGTTCATTATTACCTCTGCCCGGCAACAACGCGTCGCTGGTGTGGTACGACGATGCCAACCGAATAAAACAGTTAATGCAGCTTAACAACAAACAGTTGGCCGAACAGATACGTTTGCATTTCCCTGCGCGCTTAGATGCCGATTTCACCGTTGAGAATAAAGGCAGTTTTGGCCTCACTCGTCGCCATGCCCAGCGTTACTATAGTCAGAACGTGGTGATTTTAGGGGATGCCGCCCACACTATTAATCCGCTCGCTGGCCAAGGGGTGAACCTTGGGTTTAAGGATGTTGAAGCGTTTTTGGCGGTTATCAAGGATGCATTAGCCCAAGATAATATCTGGTGGTCGAGTGAAGTGCTGGCCCAATATCAGCGCAAGCGCTATCGCGATAACCAACTGATGATGACGGCGATGGATTTGTTTTATGCAGGTTTTAGTAACGATATCCTGCCGCTTAAGCTGCTGCGTAATGGCGCGTTAAAGTTGGCAAACATCAATTCTCCGATCAAAAAGACCGTTCTTAAATATGCAATGGGGCTTAATTAATCCTGTGTTGTTCTGCGTTCTGACTCAGTGCGATGACGTGGCATTTGTTGACTTGGGCTTTGAGTGCTAAAATGCCGCGTTTTTAGCAGCTATGGTCAGTTCAGTCGGCGCTCTGCGCGGCTGCCATCGACGAAATAACGATATTGAGTGTCATGAGCGAAATAAAATTAATAGTTGGTCTGGCTAACCCAGGTGCTGAATATGCGCACACTCGCCATAATGCGGGGGCTTGGTACGTATTAGAGTTGGCTCGAATTTGCGGCGTGACTTTAGTGGCTGACAGTAAGTATTTTGGCTTGACCGCCAGAGCCGTATTGCACGGTAAAGATGTCCGCTTATTGATCCCGACGACTTATATGAATTTAAGTGGTAAAGCCGTGGGTGCTTTGGCGAACTTTTTTCGTATCACACCGGAAGAGATACTGGTCGCTCACGATGAACTCGATTTGCCGCCCGGCGTGGCTAAGTTCAAGCTCGGTGGCGGCCATGGCGGCCACAATGGTTTGAAAGATATTATTGCTAAACTAGCTAACGATAAAAACTTCTACCGTTTACGCTTAGGTATCGGTCATCCCGGTGATAAAAACCAAGTGAGTGGTTACGTACTGGGAAAAGCACCTGCTAAAGAGCAAGAGCTTATCGATGCGGCGATAGATGAAGCCGTGCGTTCTACCGAGATTTTGTTCAAGCAAGACATGGTGAAAGCCATGAACAGATTACACTCCTTTAAAGCGGAGTAGGTTTTGCCTGTGGCGAGACTCAAGTTAATTAACTAATTAATTCAGTAATGTGCTGCCATAGGGCAGGACGACTAAACCTCGCTGATGAGTGTGACTTGTCAGCCAATAATCGAGAGAAAGGTAAGCATATGGGTTTTAAATGCGGCATTGTTGGTCTTCCTAACGTAGGTAAATCAACGCTTTTTAATGCGTTAACTAAGGCTGGCATCGAAGCGGCTAACTTCCCGTTTTGTACCATTGAACCTAACACAGGTGTTGTACCTGTGCCGGATCCACGTCTGGATGCGTTAGCTGCGATTGTGAATCCACAACGTGTGTTACCGACCACCATGGAATTCGTAGATATCGCAGGTCTCGTAGCTGGCGCATCTAAAGGTGAAGGCTTAGGTAACAAGTTCTTAGCTAACATCCGTGAGACCGATGCCATTGGTCACGTAGTGCGTTGTTTTGATGATGACAACATTGTTCACGTTGCTAACAAGGTTGATCCTGCTGGCGATATCGAAGTCATCAACACTGAATTAGCCTTAGCTGACTTAGACAGCTTAGAGCGAGCGGTTCAACGCCAGCAGAAACGTGCTAAAGGCGGCGATAAAGACGCTAAGTTTGAAGTGGAAGTATTAGAAAAAATGCGTCCAATTCTAGACGAAGCGAAAATGCTGCGCTCAATGGAATTATCTAAAGAAGAACTGGAAGCTGTTGCTTACCTTAACTTCTTAACCTTAAAACCGACCATGTATATTGCTAACGTGGCGGAAGATGGTTTTGAGAACAACCCACACTTAGACGCTGTTCGCGCTATTGCAGCCACAGAAAACGCTATCGTTGTTGCTGTGTGTGCTGCGATTGAATCTGAACTGGCTGAGATGGAAATCTCCGATCGCGATGAGTTTATGGCAGATCTGGGTATCGAAGAGCCAGGTTTAGATCGCGTTATTCGTGCTGGTTACCAATTACTGAATCTACAAACTTATTTCACCGCAGGCGTGAAAGAAGTGCGTGCTTGGACTGTGCCAGTAGGTGCAAGTGCTCCACAAGCGGCGGGTGTTATCCATACCGATTTTGAACGCGGCTTTATTCGTGCACAAGTCATGTCCTATGAAGATTTTATTGCCCACAAAGGTGAAGCTGGCGCGAAAGAAGCCGGTAAGTTACGTGTGGAAGGTAAAACCTATATCGTTAAAGATGGCGATGTGATGCATTTCTTGTTTAACGTATAACAAGGATTATCCAAGTAGTCAGTCTCGATAAATTAAGCTAAGTACGAGCAATAGTGTGTTATTTAGCACATCTGTTGCTCACTTTGGTGAAGTAATAGCCGAACAGCTTGGCCCAAGGGAAATAGCGAAAAAAAGCTGTTGACCTAGATACCTCGAATAAGCATAATACGCCCCGTTCCTCGCTGAGAGGGGCGCGTAATATTGAAGTGGCAATGTAGCTCAGCTGGTTAGAGCACAGCACTCATAATGCTGGGGTCGCAGGTTCAAGTCCCGCCATTGCTACCATTTTATTTAAGAAGCATATTCTTATATAAAATAGACGTCGACTTTACTCTAGCATTGATTGCTAGCATCTGTTCAAGATGTAAACATGAAGCAGTGCGGGAATGGTGAAATTGGTAGACACGCCAGATTTAGGTTCTGGTGCCGCAAGGTGTGAGAGTTCAAGTCTCTCTTCCCGTACCATTATTTTAGGTATATAAATTTAGAAGCATCGGCGATAGCGGATGTTTGAAACAGAGTTAGTTGGGGTATCGCCAAGTGGTAAGGCACCGGGTTTTGATCTCGGCATTCCAAGGTTCGAATCCTTGTACCCCAGCCATTTTTTCTCAGTTTCCAAGTTGATTGGGGTATCGCCAAGTGGTAAGGCACCGGGTTTTGATCTCGGCATTCCAAGGTTCGAATCCTTGTACCCCAGCCATGGCAATGTAGCTCAGCTGGTTAGAGCACAGCACTCATAATGCTGGGGTCGCAGGTTCAAGTCCCGCCATTGCTACCATATTTAACTCTGTTAAAGTGATTTTTCAGAGAAAAATCCAAAGCTGTTGAATAGACAATTTTGGTACATTTTGATGCGGGAATGGTGAAATTGGTAGACACGCCAGATTTAGGTTCTGGTGCCGCGAGGTGTGAGAGTTCAAGTCTCTCTTCCCGTACCATCAAAATGCAATCTTCGATAGAAGATTAAACAAGTTTATTGGGGTATCGCCAAGTGGTAAGGCACTGGGTTTTGATCTCAGCATTCCAAGGTTCGAATCCTTGTACCCCAGCCAAAAGTTAAAAAGCCTGTCTTCGGACAGGCTTTTTGCTTTCTAGCTTTTCACTATATCCTTACTATTCATTCTCACTCTCTATCTGCTTTCGCATTATTCGCAGTTTGGTTTCTTTCGTTTTCTTCGTTTAGCATTTCCCTTTTCTATCAATGTCCTTGCTATAGCTGGCTTGAATTTCTGTCGTTTGTTTTTATCTAGCCGTTTATAGGTTGGGTAACTCAATAATGATGTATTGGATTTTAAGTCGTCAGCGAGCTGAATAAGCCTTATCCGTTTAATTCTGGGATGCAGAGTGTGGAGTGAGGCTTAGAGTTAGCAGGCACAACTAGTCTATGAGTGAGCATAATAGCCAACATAAGCACCAGCATAATAGCAGGCATAAGAAGCTGGGCTTGAATCAGGATATCGAGGAAGGGGAGTTGGCATTGTTATATAACGACAGTGAATACCACAGTGCCAGTTGATTAGGCACTGTGGTGAGCTGTGTTATTGCTTTTTGACTTCTGGCACGACAGGCAGCGATTTTATTTCCGCTGGAACTGCTGGCATGGCTACTTTTGCTGCCGCATCAGTGATCCTTGCTGGCAATACTGCATGCTCAGTGACTGCACTTTGAACCGCGTTAACCTCACCCGTGGCAACCGCTTTGACGGCATTAGGCACTGCTAACTGTTGCTGCACTTGGTTCGCGCCCGCATCTAAGGCTTTTTGTTGTAACTTCTGTGGATCGGTATAGTCGGCTAATTCCTTCGGCCAACTTGGCACCCGTTTTTCTGTCTGATTACTGAATTGCTCAGAGATCACTAAGGGCGCGCCGCCTTTCATTAGCATGACTGCCATTTGGTTGGTGTCTGAGTTCCAAACTAGACCCGCTTTTTCTGCCATCTCAGGTACAGGAGTATAAGTTGACACTAAATAAATAAGTGGACCTTCCTGCTGGATCTTATCGGCCGTTTTGAGCAGCGACAGAGTGGTATCGTAATTTTTACCCAGCAATTCCTGCATACGGTTTTTGATGAGTGGCTGTTCGAATAAGCCGACATCATTTGGATCTAAACCGACCAGGGGTTTGAGCAGGGCCCACATTAGTTGACCTTGGGGTGACATTAATAAGAGTGGAGCAACACAGGCGTTGAGCATTAACGCGAGCCACAGAATATGCAGGCAGCGCATTTTTTTGAGCAGAGATGTACTCAAGATGATATTTCCTTGGGAGTACCAGCAAGTCGCCGGCGGCGGATTGTAGCCGATTGTAATGAGGTAAACGAGAGGGTGCGTAAAGTAAATTTTATGCCAAAAAGTTAGCGTGAATGTTGGATTTTATCCCTATGAACCCAATGAGTATTTACAGATGATACCGTAAATGACTTGCTGCTAATTTAATCAAAGATAATGGCTTTTGAGTGTTAAATGCAGATTTGTCTGTAAGCGGTTTATTTTTCAGTCTTATTCTTCAATCCTATATTTCAGCTTCTTTTGCAGTATTGAATATGTAAAGTTTGTAAACTTTGTTCTATTTGATAATCGATCTCATTTAATCTCGCACATTAAATTAGTTTAATGCAGCTCATTTCAGTCTTAGGCTGCATAGGGAAAGCCGATTCTTGAGGCATTTCTCTTCGGGTTGCTTTTGAGAGTGCACCATTGAAATTAAGAGTCAGTAAGTCGTCTTTGTCCTTTGCTCGAATTATCCATGTTTATGTGTCTATGGCGTTGTTGCTGCTGATGCTGTTTTTTGCGGTGACAGGCATAACGTTAAATCACCCTAATTGGTTTTCTCAAGCGGATCAGGAACCTAAACGGGAGCAAGTGCCCATCCCTGCCTATTTATTACCCGTCGATACACAAGATGCCCAGTGGCGCTTGGCAACGGGCCATTGGCTGAAAAGTGAATGGGCTATGGATATGGCCACTGCCGATATAGATGAAGACGAAATTAGCTTAGTCAGCAAAGGGCCCGGCACTTACCGCAGCCTGACGTTGGACTTACTCGACGGCCAAGCCTATGTCGAAACCTTAGAGTACGGTGTTGTTGCTGTAGTGAATGATTTGCATAAGGGCCGCAACACAGGCACTGCATGGGCTTGGATACTCGATCTTAGCGCCGTGCTGATTATTTTATTTTCGCTTACTGGGGCTTACTTATTATTGCCTCAAACTAAGCGCCTCAAAAAGTCATTGTTATACATGGTACTTGTCAGCGGTAGTTGCGGACTTGTGTATGTTTATTTCGTTCCATAAGGAGTGTAGACCGAGTATGCGTCATCTTATTCGTACCATTGCGGTGAGTGCTTTGTTTGTGAGTTCTGCTGCGTTTGCGGCGCCGCAAATGACTGTTGATTTAACTTTACCTGAAATTACCGAAGGCCAATATCACAGACCCTATGTGGCCGTGTGGGTTGAAAATACCCAAGGGCAACCGGTAAAAACCTTAAGCCTTTGGGTTTGGGATGAAGGCCATAAATGGCTTAAAGACATCCGTCGTTGGTGGCGTAAAGCGGGTCGTGACGATATGAGTTTTGTCGATGGTATTGCATCTGCCACACGTCCTGCGGGTCATTACAAAATCGATTGGGATTTAAAAGATGAGGCTGGCAAAGCACTCGAGCCTGCTCGTTACACTGTGTTTATAGAAGTGGTGCGTGAGCATGGCGGTCGCGATCTCGTGCGACAAAACATCGATTTAGCCGCGGGGGACTTCTCAGTGCAGTTACCCGCCACCACTGAAACCGGCGTTATCGACATACGCTTAAGCGGCATGGCTCGCTGAGCCTGCTATTGAATATATTGCCCGTACATTACTCGTTAAACTTAAGGAAAAGGCATGAAATTACGTCTTATTGCATTACTTAGCACACTTTGTATTAGCCCGTTGGCAAGCAGCCACGACAGATGGATTTTACCTAGCCACTTTAACGTTTCGGCCGAAAGCCAAGAAGCTGTGTGGATAACCTCTGATGTGTCTGCCAGCAATCAAGTGTTTATGATGGATAAACCTTTCAGCGCCAGTGACGTACGTGTGTTACTGCCTAATGGCGACTTAAGTTCTCCAAGCTCAAGTTATACCGGCGGCCGTAAATCGGTATTTGATGTGCAGTTAATGCAAGATGGCACCTATAAGTTCGAGAAAGAAGTCACGCCGCGTTATTTCTCCCGCTATAAAGTGAAAGGCAAAGAAGGCTTTGTCCGCAGTCGTTTAGATAAAAAAGCGACCGCCGCTGTCATGCCAAAGGAGGCCTCTGAATTAGAAGGTTCTTTAAATGTGTCGCGGGTGGAAACCTACGTAACCCGAAATAAGCCGACGGATAAGGTTTTGGCTCCTAAGGGCGAGTACTTGGAACTAGTCCCTGTTACCCATCCTGCTGATATCGTTGAAAATGAACCTGTAACACTGCAGTTTGTTTATGATGGTAAACCCGTTGCAGGTGTGAGTGTTGCGATTATGAAAGACGGTAGCCTATACCGAAACAAGCCAGAAGAAATTGCTTTAACCTCAGATAAAGACGGTAACGTGGCCATGACCTTGCCTGCGGCGGGACGTTATCTTTTACATGCATCTATTGAGCGTCCGAATGCAGACACATCCCTTGCCGATAAAACCGTCAGTGAGATTTTCCTTACGTTTGAAGCTGGACTTGAATAGGATTCAGTCTTCCGCTCAAGTGAGTAAGCGTTATAAGTGACTCGTTATAAATGATTTAGCGTTATAAATGACGTAACGTTCACCGTTAAATGCCCACAACCTCTACGGCGAGTGGGCATTTTTATATTCAAAACCCTTTATCTATACGGCTATTAATCAATGCAGCCACTATGATTCTATTTGGCTCGCGGATTTAGATTTCATTGCTGGTAACTCTGCTTAAGGTTGGGTAAGCTGCGTCAATGCATTGTTCTTGATGCATCAAAGGCGCATAACGATTAGAATAGCGCAATTCCACCCTCATTTGACTGTGTTGACCTTAGCGTTGGCACGGGTTGCTTTTGTTTTAAAGGAGACGAAAGAAGTTATGACTAAGGTTCCTATGACAGTTGTCGGTGCAGAACAGCTGCGTAAAGAGTTAGATATTCTCAAGTTTGACCGTCGCCCTAAGATCACTGAAGCGATTGCCTCTGCGAGAGAGCTAGGCGACCTGAAAGAAAACGCGGAATACCATGCGGCTCGTGAAGACCAAGGTATTTGTGAAGCACGTATCCGTGATATTGAAGGTAAGTTATCTAACGCGCAAATTATCGACGTCACTAAGATGGTGAACAACGGTCGTATTATTTTTGGCGCCACTGTGACTATTTTAAATCTCGATACTGACGTTGAAGTGACTTATCGCATAGTCGGCGATGATGAAGCGAATATTAAAGAAAACCTGATTTCAGTGAACTCACCGATAGCCCGTGGCTTAGTGGGTAAAAATGAAGGTGATGAAGTGTCGATTACCACGCCAGGTGGCATGACAGATTACGAAATCATCTCAGTACAGTATTTATAATCAGCGAATCGATTTAGCTATCGAGTCTGCTAAATCGTACCGAGAGTGTGATTCTCGCTCGTTCTAAAACCGCCCTAGGGCGGTTTTTTGTTATCTGCTCATTGAGTTTGTATGCGTGTTTAGGGTTGCACTTTGCGTTCGAATTTAAGGTTTAGCCAAGGATGGAGAAGGCGCTTCAGGGTTGAACTTGAAAGATGGATAAAGATTAATTTGTCTCTTGGTGCACTTTTACTTAAGCTGCAACTCTAGAGCTTCATCAGAAAGTTTTATCAGAATTAACTCAGTATTGTGTAATTGATTTAGCGCGAGTTTCGCTTTATAAACCCACAGTTATGTAGCAAAAACTAAGTATGACTGGGTTTATCTTTCGTTTTATAAGAGGGAACGCTTTGGTAAAACATTGGCGTACAGGATTGATGTTAGTTTGCGTGGCGATCATGTTGATCGCGCACTCGGCTAGCTATACGCCAAAAACCTCAGTTCAACGCAGTGATGCCGCTCGTCATTATGTTCAGAAACACACAGCTCTGAAGCAAACGGCTCAGATGAACACTGTGAGTCTTGATAGCTCGACTCACCATGCAATGCTAAGCGCTGAGCCTCAAAGCTTGTCCGATGCCGACGCTATCACCCAAGACAATGCACAGCTCAATGCCCAATCTAATGTACAGTCTGATGCGCAAACCGTTGAACGTTGCGGCTCATTGCATAGTCATGATGCCAATCGTGTCAATTCAGACTCAGCATCCCAGCCAATACCTTGTCCAAGCTCTGATTACGTGAGTCATTCGGACGACTTAAATTTTGCCCCAATAAATTCGCCGCGCTTTATCAGTCTTGCCCAGCACGATGTGCGTGAGGTGAAACCGGTATATCTACTCGCGATAGACTTTACTGCCGAACCGACACCCAATGTCGTTGAACCGACCGATCTGGATATCGCATCAGATTGGACGCTTTCAGCTGTATCTTCCCCCGCCCGAATTTCGGGTTGGAAAGTCTCAAATCTTCAATATCGATTTAGCCAACAAGCCGCTTAACCCACCTATTTAGGTGTGCTATCGACAGGAGTCCACTCCCGTAGAACTTGCATGCCATTGCATTTTTGTTCTCACCGAAACCATTTCTATCGCGGCTACATTCGCTGTGATGACTTGAGTCTAACAGGCTAGATTTGCTGGTGCTCAATGATAGGTTTCGGAGTGATATCAATATGTTCGCTTAGCTTTTGACTTAAAAGTTAGGTGATAAATAGCGAGTTAATCCCATGGAAAGAAAACCCAATAAACGGCTGCTAAATCACTATTCAGCTTGGAAATATATAGTTCTTATCGTCACCATCATAGTGATGTTATTCAGTGCCTTGCCGACATTTTATGGTGAGGATGCCGCGGTGCAAGTGGGCGCTAAGGCTGGGTTAACACTCACGCCCGTAGCCCTTAGAGATAAGCTGCAAGCTGAAGGCGTGGCGGTAAAACGCATCGACCAAAAGAATGGCGAAACCCTGATTGTCCTCGATGCGGATAACCAACAAACCTTAGTCAAAACCTTGGTTTCGTCTATGGTGACAGAGCCCAAAGAGTTGACCTTATCCCTTGCCAGTGCCGCGCCGAGTTGGTTGCAAAACTTAGGTTTTCAGCCGATTAAACTAGGGCTCGACTTACGTGGTGGGGTGCAGTTTCTACTCGATGTGGATGTTGACCCTGTGTATCAAATTCAGGGTGAGGCGTTAGTTGATTCGCTACGTCAATTCATCCGTGAGCAAAAGATCCGTGGCGCCAGCGTCTATTTGGATCAAACTAACCAGTTAAACCTGACGCTGCCCGATAATGACGCCCGCGCCGCCGTGCGTCAGATGATGAAACAGTCCTATCCAAATTGGCAATTATCCAATACCAATGGCGCGGGTTTACAGATTAAGTTGAGCCAAGAGGAACAAACTAAACTGCGTAATTTGACTGTGCAGCAAAACTTGCAAGTGATGCGCAGTCGTATTGAAGAACTTGGCATAACAGAAGCCTTAGTACAGCGCCAAGGCGATCATCGTATTCGGATTGAGTTGCCTGGCGTGCAAGATCCTGCAGCCGCGAAAAACGTCATTGGTGCTACAGCGAGTCTGGCTTTTTTCGAGGTGAAAGAGTCAGGCTCTGTGAATGCCATGGTGCTTAACGACAAGTCGGGTAAGCCTATTTATGTGAGCCGCACGCCTGTGCTGGGTGGCGATCACATTGTCGATGCCAGAGCGAGTTTAGGTGAGATGGGCATGGCCGAGGTGAACATTAACCTCGACCGTGTCGGCGGGCAGAAAATGTCTGAGTTTTCCCGTACCAATATTGGCAAACCTATGGCGACGTCTTACAGCGAATACAGCCGTGATGAACAAGGCAAGGCTAAGCAAACTCAAGAGATTATCAGCGTCGCGACCATTCAATCCCAGCTTGGAGACCGCTTCCGCATCACTGGCGCTGGCACCTATCAAGAAGCGCAGCAATTAGCCCTGTTACTAAGAGCGGGTTCTATGACGGCGCCAGTGACGATTGTGGAAGAGCGCACTATTGGCCCGACGTTAGGCGCTGAAAACATTGAAAACGGTTTTGCTGCGCTTGGTCTAGGTATGGGGATTACCTTGTTGTTTATGGCGCTTTGGTATCGCCGTCTCGGTTGGGTGGCGAATATCGCGCTGATCTCTAACATGGTGATCTTGTTTGGCCTACTGGCGCTTATCCCTGGTGCTGTGCTGACCTTACCCGGTATTGCTGGCCTAGTGTTAACCGTGGGTATGGCTGTCGATACCAACGTGCTGATTTTTGAGCGAATAAAAGACAAGTTAAAAGAAGGTCGCAGTTTTGCGCTGGCAATTGATACAGGGTTTGATAGTGCGTTTTCGACCATTTTCGACGCTAACTTCACCACTATGATCACGGCTGTCGTGCTGTATTCCATCGGTAATGGCCCAATTCAAGGTTTCGCCTTGACCTTAGGTCTAGGTCTGTTGACCAGCATGTTTACCGGTATCTTTGCTTCAAGAGCCTTGATTAACTTAGTTTACGGACGTGATGCTAGTCGTCATGTGAGGGTATAACCATGAAAAATATTAATCTAACAAAATGGCGTTATGTCTCCAGTGCTATCTCAATTTTATTGATGATAACGTCATTAGCCATCATAGGTGTAAAGGGTTTTAACTGGGGATTAGACTTTACCGGTGGTGTGGTGACTGAGGTTCAGCTCGATAGAAAAATCACCAGCAGTGAGTTACAACCTTTGCTTAACGCTGCCTATCAGCAGGAAGTCTCTGTGATCTCGGCCAGTGAGCCGGGCCGTTGGGTATTACGCTATGGTGATATAAAGAGTGCTGATACTGAGCAAAGCAATGTCGATATTCAGCAGGCATTAGCGCCACTTAACTCTGAAGTGCAAGTCCTTAACAGCAGCGTTGTTGGGCCGCAGATTGGTCAAGAACTGGCGGAGCAGGGCGGGTTAGCGCTGTTAGTCGCTATGCTGTGTATTTTAGGCTATTTAAGTTATCGCTTCGAGTGGCGACTCGCATCGGGTGCTTTGTTTGCGCTAGTGCACGACGTCGTCTTCGTACTGGCGTTTTTTGCGCTGACGCAGATGGAGTTTAATTTAACGGTACTGGCGGCTGTGCTGGCGATTTTAGGCTATTCGTTAAATGACTCGATTATCATTGCTGACCGTATCCGTGAATTATTGATTGCTAAACCAAAGCTTGCGATTCAAGAAATTAATAACCAAGCGATTGTGGCGACATTCTCCCGTACTATGGTGACATCAGGGACAACCTTAATGACGGTCGGTGCGCTGTGGATCATGGGCGGTGGGCCGCTGGAAGGATTCTCGATTGCGATGTTTATCGGTATTTTAACTGGGACATTCTCATCGATTTCTGTTGGCACCTCATTGCCTGAGTTATTAGGTTTAACGCCTGAGCATTATAAGGAACAAGTGATTTCTGATACGCCTTAGTGCTTTATTTTAATCTGTAGTAAAAACAAAGAGGCCACTCAATTGAGTGGCCTCTTTGTTAACACAATAAAAATCAAGAAAAATTACTTTGCCTTTGGCAAAGCAATCTTCATTTCTGGTGATTGACGATAAATCACCAGAATATGACCAATAAGTTGCACTTTTGCGGATTGAGTTTCACGTACTATGGCATCAACGATGGCATTTTTTAGCTCTCTGTCGGCAGAGGCTACTTTCACTTTAATCAATTCATGATAAGCGAGTGCGCTTTCAATTTCAGCGAGTACACCTTCAGTCAATCCATTGGCACCAAGCAGCACCACTGGCTTTAGCGGATGCGCTAGACCTTTTAAATGCTGTTTTTGTTTGGTTGTTAAGTTCATTTCTACCAACTTTTGCTGAGTTACTGTTGAAAAACGGCTATTCTACCCTTATATAGCCTTTGTGTAACTCTCAATTGTTGCGGATTTTAAATGTCAGGTATAAAACGTACGGCCAGTTCTAATCGCTGGATGCTAGAACACTTTGATGATCACTATGTCAAACTCGCCCAAAAAATGGGCTTGCGATCTCGCGCTGCGTTTAAGCTTGAGGAGATCCAGCAAAAGGATCAACTGATTCGCCCAGGCATGACTGTGGTTGATCTCGGTGCTGCTCCGGGAGGTTGGTCTCAAGTGGCAGTTAAATTAGCGGGAGATAGAGGTAAAGTCATCGCCTGTGACATTTTGCCTATGGATCCCATCGTCGGGGTAGACTTTCTGCAAGGGGATTTTCGTGAAGATAAAGTCCTTCAAGCATTACTTACTCGCGTCGGTGATGCTAAGGTTGACGTTGTGTTGTCTGATATGGCGCCCAACATGAGTGGTTCAGATAGTGTTGATCAACCCCGTGCCATGTATTTAGTGGAGTTGGCGTTAGATATGTGCCATCAAGTATTGGCTCCTAATGGCTGTTTTGCGGTAAAAGTCTTTCAGGGGGAGGGCTTTGACGAATACATGAAAGCGGTAAAAGCAGTGTTTAAAGTCGTTAAAACACGTAAACCAGACTCTTCACGGGCGCGTTCCCGTGAAGTCTATCTTGTGGCGACTGGGTACAAGTTGTAGTAACCTAGCGTTAATAATCGCAAGACTTAATGAGGTCTAGTAATTTGAGTGACATGGCAAAAAATCTAATACTCTGGGTTGTCATCGCCGTTGTGCTGATGTCAGTGTTTCAGGGTTACTCCCCCTCTTCTTCGTCATCGCAGAAGATGGATTATTCTACCTTCTTAGATAATGTCCGTGATGGGCAGGTCGCTACTGTTGAAGTTAAAAGCGACCAACGTACTATTGAAGGTGCTAAGCGAACGGGTGAAAAGTTCACAACTATCATGCCGTTATATGACCAAGATTTAATTAATGATCTTGATCGTAAAGGCATCACCATGAAGGGCCAAGAAGCCGAAGAATCTGGGTTCCTAACCCAAATCTTCATCTCTTGGTTCCCTATGTTATTGCTTATCGGGGTATGGATTTTCTTCATGCGCCAGATGCAAGGCGGCGGTGGCAAAGGCGCGATGTCCTTTGGTAAGAGCAAAGCCAAGCTGATGAGCGAGGATCAGATTAAAACGACGTTTGCCGATGTTGCTGGTTGTGACGAAGCAAAAGAAGAAGTGAAAGAGTTAGTTGATTATCTGCGTGACCCAACTAAATTCCAAAAATTGGGCGGCCGTATTCCAACGGGCGTGCTGATGGTGGGTCCTCCAGGTACAGGTAAAACCTTGCTGGCGAAAGCCATTGCGGGAGAATCTAAAGTACCTTTCTTCACTATCTCGGGTTCTGATTTCGTTGAAATGTTTGTTGGTGTTGGTGCATCCCGTGTGCGTGACATGTTCGAACAGGCGAAAAAATCTGCACCTTGTATCATCTTTATCGATGAAATCGATGCGGTCGGTCGTCAACGCGGCGCGGGTTTAGGTGGTGGTCATGATGAACGTGAGCAAACACTGAACCAAATGCTGGTTGAAATGGACGGCTTCGAAGGTAATGAAGGCGTTATCGTTATCGCGGCAACTAACCGTCCAGACGTACTCGATTCTGCACTGCTGCGTCCAGGTCGTTTTGACCGTCAAGTGGTCGTTGGCTTACCAGACGTGCGTGGTCGTGAGCAGATTTTGAAAGTGCATATGCGTAAAGTGCCGCTTTCTGAAGATGTGAAGGCGAGTGTAATTGCCCGTGGTACCCCTGGTTTCTCTGGTGCTGACTTAGCTAACTTAGTGAACGAAGCGGCTCTGTTTGCGGCTCGTGGAAATCGCCGAGTTGTGGGCATGGAAGAATTTGAGCGTGCTAAAGATAAAATCATGATGGGTGCTGAGCGCCGTTCTATGGTGATGTCTGAAGCTGAAAAAGAAATGACGGCATACCACGAAGCAGGTCATGCGATTGTGGGTTGTTTAGTACCAGAGCACGATCCTGTGCACAAGGTCACTATCATTCCTCGCGGCCGTGCGTTGGGTGTCACTTTCTTCTTACCCGAAGCTGACTCAGTGAGTCAGAGCCGTCGTAAGTTAGAAAGCCAAATTTCAGTCGCATACGGCGGTCGTTTAGCTGAAGAGCTTATCTACGGTACAGAAAAAGTGTCGACTGGCGCATCACAGGACATCAAATACGCGACCTCTATTGCGCGTAACATGGTGACTCAGTGGGGCTTCTCGGACAAGCTAGGTCCATTATTGTATGCCGAAGAAGACGGTGAAGTGTTCTTAGGTCGCAGCATGGGTAAAGCCAAAGCCATGTCCGATGAAACTGCAACTATCATCGACGCGGAAGTGAAAGTCTTTATCGACAAGAACTACGCGAGAGCGAGACAGATATTGACGGATAACCTCGATATTCTGCACTCGATGAAAGAAGCCTTAATGAAGTATGAAACCATTGATTCACTTCAAATTGACGATTTAATGAAGCGTCGTGAAGTGCGTCAACCTGCCGATTGGCAAGTGGATGACCATGGTTCTAACGACAAAGGCAGCGGTCATGGTGAGCCAGCTGAAAAAGCTGAAGATACTGTGACTACAGCATCTGCTGAACCAGACTTGAAAGAGCCTGATGAATCACCTGCTAAGTAATTTGTTGTGAGATAAAAGAAAACCCCGTAAAGGGGTTTTCTTGTTTTACCTTGTTAGCAATTTGACTGCGCTGTCATTCATCAACTTTGCCATTACTGAAATTTCGCCTCTGACATCAGTCACCTCAGATAGAAAGTGAAGGCTAAAACTAATGACGCAAGTCATGCCTATAGGTAAAATCGTAAGTGTTCGTATTATTGGAGTAAATGCGTGTTTGAACTGATTGCTGGCACTAAACGCCTCGCGTTATCTTCGCCCATAGTGATGGGCATTCTGAATGTCACTCCCGATTCCTTTTCCGACGGTGGTCAATATTCTTCCTATGAACTTGCCTGTCAGCATGCCGATGACATGGTGGCTCAAGGCGCGGGGATGATTGATATTGGTGGGGAGTCGACAAGGCCCGGCGCCGCCGAGGTGAGCCTAGCCGATGAACTTGCGCGGGTGATCCCGTTAGTAAAATATGTGGCGACGCACCATGATGTGTGGATTTCGGTCGATACCAGTAAAGCTGAAGTGATGCGTCAAGCTGTCGCTGCGGGTGCACACCTGATTAATGATGTGCGTGCCTTGATGGAACCCGGTGCGCTCGAAGCTGCCGCAGAGTTGCACGTCCCGATATGTCTAATGCATATGCAGGGCGAGCCGAAGAGCATGCAGTCTTCGCCGACTTATTATGATGTTATTGAAGAAGTTTCTGGCTTTTTAACCGAGCGGATTGACGCTTGCATACAAGCTGGGATCCCCTGTGAATTACTCATACTCGATCCGGGATTTGGCTTTGGTAAAAGCTTAGAACATAACTATGAATTACTGGCAAAGCTCGACTCTTTTACCAAGTTTGATTTACCCGTATTGATAGGATTGTCTCGTAAGAGCATGATAGGGAACCTCTTAGCAAAACCGACCTCAGAGCGTCTTGCTGGGAGCCTTGCTGGCGCTATGATAGCGGCCCAAAAGGGAGCTCATATCATTCGCGTACATGACGTTGCTGAAACTGTGGATATGCTCAAGGTGTTACAAGCGACACAAGCGTATTTTTAAGCATCGTTATGCTCTCGTTAAGCATTTAATTAATATTATGATCCCAAATCATTGGGACACATTTGAGTTTGTGGGGCGATATGAAAGAACGTAAATTTTTTGGAACTGACGGTATTCGGGGAAAGGTCGGTTCAGGTCAAATGACGCCTGAGCTTGCACTGAAATTAGGTTGGGCAGCGGGTCGCGTATTATCCCGCAGTGGTACCAAAAAGGTGATCATAGGTAAAGATACCCGTATTTCGGGTTATATGTTTGAGTCGGCATTGGAAGCGGGTCTTTCTGCCGCAGGTCTTAATGTGATGTTAATGGGGCCTATGCCCACGCCCGCAGTCGCCTATTTGACGCGTACGTTTCGCGCCGAAGCTGGGGTGGTGATCAGCGCATCACACAATCCTTATTACGATAACGGCATTAAATTTTTCTCGACCGACGGCAGTAAGTTAGACGATAACTTAGAGCTAGAAATTGAAGCCGAACTTGAAAAGCCCCTCGTTTGCGTTGAATCGCATCTGTTAGGCAAAGTGTCGCGCATTGAAGATGCCCGTGGCCGTTATATCGAGTATTGCAAAGGAAATTTCCCTGCAGAACACACGTTAACTGGGCTAAAAATTGTGGTCGATTGTGCCCATGGCGCAACTTATCATATAGCGCCTGCCGTGTTCCGTGAGTTAGGCGCTGAGGTGATTGCCATTGGTGATAAACCCAACGGGATGAACATTAATGACAAAGTGGGCGCAACGTCCATGGGTAAGATTTGCGAAACAGTTATTGCCGAAAGTGCCGATTTAGGTATCGCGCTCGACGGCGATGGCGACCGTATTATGATGGTCAACAGTAAAGGCGAAGTTATCGACGGCGATCAGATTTTATATATTCTGGCCTGTGATGCGAAATCTCGCGGCGTATTGCGCGGCGGTGTGGTCGGCACCTTGATGTCGAATCTTGGGCTTGATTTAGCCTTGCAAGCATTAGATATTCCTTTTGCACGTTCAAAAGTGGGCGACCGCTATGTGATGGAATTACTGAAAGAACTCGATTGGCGCATCGGTGGCGAGAATTCAGGGCATATCCTTAATCTTGACCACGGCACAACCGGTGATGGTATTGTCGCGGGGATTTTAGTGTTAGCGGCCATGCGTCGCCAAAATGCCACACTAGAAGAACTGACTTCTGCGATGGAAATGTTGCCACAGGTGTTAGTCAATGTGCGCTTTGAGGGCGAGCATGACCCACTTAAGTCTGATAAAGTAAAAGCGGCGCAGGCACAGGTTGAATCTGAGCTTGGCGTACGTGGTCGAGTACTATTACGTAAGTCAGGTACTGAACCTTTGATCCGCGTCATGGTAGAAGGTGACGATCATAGTGCAGTATTGGCGCACGCAAATTTGATTGCGGATGCCGTAAAATCGGCAAGCTAATATTTGCCTATTTTGTAATGAGTGCGGCTGATACCAATTTAAAATTAAGGTGTTAGCTGCACAAATGAACAGAAATCAGCTTTGGCGTGTAAAAAATAAGCATTCCAACCTGATATCTGAAAAAATTCGAATTTAGCTATTGTAACTTAATAAGTGGTTCGCTATTATTCACGCCGCTTTCAGAGGAGACAGTGATGGCACTCAGACGTCCTATGGTAGCTGGCAATTGGAAGATGAACGGCAGTGCGGCATTAGCCCAAGAGTTGTTCAAAAAATTTGCCTCTAAGCTCCAAAATGATTCAGCTGAAGTGGTTTTATGCCCGCCTTCTATCTATCTAGAGAGCGTTAGGCAACTGCTAGAAGCAAACAAGGAAGCGTTAGACGGTTCACTTGTTAGGATGGGCGCACAAAACCTGAGTCAACACGACTTTGGCGCTTATACCGGAGAAGTTTCAGGTCAGATGCTCAAAGATTCAGGATGTCGATATGTGATTATCGGGCATTCAGAACGTCGCCGTATGTACGGAGAGACGAGTAATATCGTAGCGGAGAAATTCGCCGCTGCACAAAAGCATGGCTTAACTCCCATTTTATGTGTGGGTGAGTCAGGTCCAGCACGTGAAGCAAGACGCACCTTTGAGGTGATTGCGGAAGAGTTGGATATAGTGATCCAGAAAAACGGCACTATGGCTTTTGATAACGCCATTATCGCCTACGAGCCACTTTGGGCTGTAGGGACAGGTAAAAGCGCTACACCAGAGCAGGCACAAGAAGTTCATGCGTTTATTCGCAAACGCCTCTCTGAAGTGTCTCCGTTTATCGGAGAAAATATCAGGATTCTCTACGGTGGTAGTGTAACACCGAGTAATGCTGCAGATTTATTTGCCCAACCTGATGTTGATGGTGGACTGATTGGCGGTGCTAGCTTAAACTCTAGCGAGTTTTTAAGTCTGTGTACCATAGCGATGAGCGCATAATATGTATGAAGTTCTAGTAGTTATTTACTTGTTGGTTGCATTAGGTCTGATCGGCCTAGTATTAATTCAGCAAGGTAAGGGAGCTGACATGGGGGCCTCTTTTGGCGCCGGTGCATCAGGTACTCTGTTTGGTTCAAGCGGTTCAGGTAACTTCCTGACACGCACTACGGCGATTCTTGCCATTGCGTTTTTTACTTTAAGTCTGCTGATTGGCAACTTAAGTGCAAACCACGCAAAAAACGAAGATTCATGGAAAAATTTAGGTTCAGACACTGAACAGGTAACACAACCTGTTGAGCAAGGAACCCAAAAGTCAGAAACGAAAATTCCTGACTAGTAAAAGGTGTCGCCGAGGTGGCGAAATTGGTAGACGCGCAGCCTTGAGGTGGCTGTGACCTAACGGTCGTGCGGGTTCAAGTCCCGCTCTCGGCACCAAATATAACTAAGATAGACGATATAAGTTCTCTCTTAGTTATTGCAAGAAATGACGATAGTCAATATACTTGCACACAGTTGACGCGGGGTGGAGCAGCATGGTAGCTCGTCGGGCTCATAACCCGAAGGTCGTCGGTTCAAATCCGGCCCCCGCAACCAGCTCCTAGTAACGAATAGTGTTTGAATTCGTTATGGTTTACAGGTTCTTGAAATTAATGACCTCGTGATTACGGGGTTTTTTGTTATCTGGGACTTTTAAATTTGTCGCATGCTTCGTATGTGGCGTTGTACTAGGGCTATTAAGCCCTTTTTTGTTTTTTCGGGGGTCAATCTTGGCAACGTTAGAATTCAGACTGGCAGAAATGCTCAAAGTACCTGTGGAAGCATTAGGCTTTCAGCTATGGGGCATTGAATATGTTCAAGCGGGTAAGCATTCCACACTGCGAGTGTTCATTGATGGTGAGAATGGTATCAATATTGAAGATTGTGCCAATGCAAGTCGCCAAGTCAGTGCTGTACTCGATGTTGAAGATCCTATTTCTACAGAATATACCCTAGAGGTTTCTTCGCCAGGCGTTGATAGACCCTTATTTACTGCTGAGCAGTATGCGGGCTATGTGGGCGAGGATGTAAAGCTTCAATTGACTATGCCGGTTGACGGCAGTCGTAATTTAAAAGGCGCCATCACTGCGGTCGACGGGCAAATGCTCTCACTGAAAGTGAATGGTAAAGAGTTAGTTGTCGCATTGGATAATATCCGCAAAGGCAACTTAATCGCTAAGTTTTGATGGTTTCAAGGTGAACGAGGCAAGACGAGATGAATAAAGAGATTCTGCTAGTCGCTGAGGCGGTTTCAAATGAAAAGGCCGTTCCACGCGAGAAAATTTTTGAAGCGCTAGAGATTGCTCTGGCCACAGCAACCAAGAAAAAATACGAAGGTGATATTGACGTTCGTGTTGCTATCGACCGTAAAACCGGTGGTTATGATACTTTCCGTCGTTGGATGGTGGTTGATGATCACGGTGAAGCGTTAGAAAATCCTTACCGCGAAATCACGTTAGAAGCGGCACGATACGAAAATCCAGACATCCAACCTGGCGAGTTTATCGAAGACGATATCGAGTCCGTGGTGTTTGACCGTATTACCACTCAAACCGCTAAGCAAGTGATCGTACAGAAAGTACGTGAAGCTGAACGTGCTCAAGTGGTTGAACAGTTCCAAGATCAAGAAGGTGAGTTAATCACTGGTATAGTCAAAAAAGCAACTCGCGAAAGCGTAGTGGTTGACTTAGGTAATAACGCTGACGGCGTGTTGTTCCGTGAAGATTTAATTTCACGCGAATCTTTCCGTCCAGGCGACCGCGTACGTGCATTATTGTACTCAGTACGCCCAGAAGCTCGCGGCGCGCAGTTATTCTTAAGCCGTACTAAACCTGAAATGCTGATCGAGCTTTTCCGTGTTGAAGTACCTGAAATTGCTGACGAACTGATTGAAATCATGGGCGCAGCTCGTGATCCAGGCGCGCGCGCTAAAATCGCCGTTAAGTCGAATGACCGTCGTATCGATCCAATCGGTGCGTGTGTGGGTATGCGTGGTGCACGTGTACAAGCCGTGTCGAATGAACTGGGTGGCGAACGTGTTGATATCGTGTTGTGGGATGATAATCCAGCACAATACGTGATCAATGCCATGGCGCCAGCCGATGTTGCCTCTATCATAGTTGACGAAGATAACCATTCTATGGATATCGCCGTTGAAGCCGATAGTTTGGCACAAGCCATTGGACGTAATGGCCAGAACGTACGTTTAGCGACACAACTGACAGGTTGGGTTCTGAACGTTATGACAGTGGAAGATATGAATAAGAAACATCAGGCAGAAAGTGCCAAGGTGGTTGAATTATTCGTTAACTCACTGGATGTCGATGAAGATTTTGCACAAGTACTGGCGGACGAGGGCTTTACGTCGCTCGAAGAAGTTGCCTATGTACCTGTGTCTGAACTATTGGCGATTGACGGTTTTGACGAAGATCTCGTTGAAGCCTTACGTGAACGTGCAAAAGCGGCGATCTCAACTCGAGCTCTCGCTACTGAAGAAGCACTGGATGGTGTGGAGCCAAGTGAAGAGTTACTAGCACTTGAAGGTGTTGATAGACACTTAGCCTATGTTTTCGCTAGCAAAGGTATTGTGACTCTAGAAGACTTGGCTGAACAAGGCATTGATGATTTGATCGAAATTGAAGAATTGACAGAAGAAAAAGCAGGTGAGCTCATCATGGCAGCCCGCAATATCTGTTGGTTTGGCGAAGAAGCATAAGTCGATCAACAGGGGGATTTAACTGATGGCAGATACTACCGTAGAGAAATTGGCCACGGAAGTGGGTAAAAGTGTTGAACGTCTGATTGAGCAATTCTCTCAGGCTGGAATTAAGAAAGGCCAAGCTGATAACGTGACTGAAGCTGAAAAGCAGCAGTTACTGGATTATCTGAAAAAGCAGCACGGTGGCGAAAATGCGCCAACGAAAATGACGCTGCAGCGTAAAACCGTATCGACCCTGAGTGTGGCCGGTAATGGTGGTCAATCTAAAGATGTTAAAGTTGAAGTTCGTAAAACACGAACTTTCGTCAAGCGTGATGCTAATGAGGCTACTCTGAAGGCTGAAGAAGAAGCGAAAGTCGAAGCAGAAGCTTTGGCAAAAGCAAAGGCCGAAGCAGAAGCTGCTGCGGCAGTAAAAGCGAAAGCTGAAGCAGATGCGAAAGCAAAAGCGGATGCAGAAGCCAAGGCGAAAGCCAAAGCAGCAGCCGAAGTAAAAGTGGTTAAAGATATGTCACCTGAAGCAGAAGCGGCTCGTCTAGAAGCAGAACGTTTAAAAGCAGCACAAGAAGCGGCGACAAAACGTAAGCAAGACGAAGAAGCGGCTAAAGCGGCAGAAACTGCTCGCCTATTGGCTGAAGAACATTCTAAGCGTTGGGCCGAAGAAGAGCGCCAACGTCTAGAAGCCGAGAAAAACGGTGATCACCACATCACGACTTCTAAAGTGGCTCGTGCTGCTGAAGATACTTCTGATCTAGATGAAGAAAAACGCGGACGTCGTGCTCGTAACAAGAGCAACGCCAAAAAACGTGGCGGCAAAGATGCCCGTGACGGCCGTGAAAAACACATGCGTAACCGCAGTACAGCACCTGAGTCTATGGCGCACGGCTTCAACAAGCCAGTTGCAGCGGTAAGCCGTGATGTGCGTATCGGTGAAACTGTTACTGTTTCTGAACTTGCGCATTTAATGGCAGTTAAAGCGACTGAAATCATCAAACAGATGATGAAAATGGGTTCTATGGTCACGATCAACCAAGTGTTGGATCAAGAGACTGCCCAAATGGTTGCTGAAGAAATGGGCCACAAAGTTGTGCTTATCCGTGAAAACGAACTTGAGCACCAAGTGCTTAAAGATCGTGACGATGAAGATGGCATCAAGCAAGAGTCTCGTGCTCCTGTTGTGACTATCATGGGTCACGTTGACCACGGTAAAACGTCATTACTCGACTATATTCGCCGCGCTAAAGTGGCTGCTGGCGAAGCCGGTGGTATTACTCAGCATATCGGTGCATACCATGTTGAAACTGAAAACGGCATGATCACTTTCCTTGATACTCCTGGTCACGCCGCGTTTACCGCAATGCGTGCCCGTGGTGCCAAGGCAACGGATATCGTTGTGTTAGTTGTTGCTGCCGATGACGGTGTAATGCCGCAAACTATCGAAGCAATTCAACATGCTAAAGCCGGTAACGTGCCATTAATCGTGGCTGTGAACAAGATGGATAAGCCGGAAGCGGATATCGATCGCGTTAAGAGCGAATTGTCACAACACGGTGTTATGTCTGAAGATTGGGGTGGAGACAACATGTTTGCCTTCGTTTCAGCTAAGACAGGTGAAGGCGTTGACGAACTGTTAGAAGGTATCTTACTGCAGGCTGAAGTTCTCGAACTGAAAGCGGTACGTGATGGTATGGCTGCCGGTGTGGTCATTGAATCACAATTGGACAAAGGTCGCGGCCCAGTTGCTACGATTCTGGTTCAAGAAGGTACGTTACGCCAAGGTGATATCGTTCTGTGTGGTCTTGAGTACGGTAAAATCCGTGCAATGAAAGACGAGAACGGTCGTTCAATCACTGAAGCGGGTCCATCTATTCCTGTTGAAATTCTGGGTCTGTCAGGCGTTCCGTCTGCAGGTGATGAAGCAACAGTAGTACGTGATGAGCGTAAAGCGCGTGAAGTTGCCCTGTATCGTCAAGGTAAATTCCGTGATGTGAAACTGGCACGTCAGCAAAAATCTAAGCTAGAAAACATGTTCGCGAACATGACTGAAGGCGAAGTGAAAGAACTGAACATTGTTCTTAAAGCAGACGTACAAGGTTCACTCGAAGCGATTACTGACTCGTTAACAGGTCTGTCTACCGACGAAGTTAAAGTGAACATTATCGCTCGCGGTGTGGGTGCTCTTACTGAAACGGATGCAACCTTAGCGGCAGCGTCTAACGCTATCCTGGTTGGCTTTAACGTGCGTGCCGATGCACAAGCGCGTAAGACAATCGACAGCGAAAGTGTTGATTTACGTTACTACAGCGTTATCTATAATTTGATTGATGAAGTTCGTGCAGCGATGACAGGTATGCTGTCTCCTGAATTCAAACAACAAATTATCGGTCTGGCTGAAGTTCGTGACGTGTTCAAATCACCTAAGCTGGGTGCAATTGCTGGCTGTATGGTTACCGAAGGTACCATCAAGCGTAGCGCACCAATTCGCGTACTACGTGATAACGTTGTTATCTACGAAGGTGAACTTGAATCTCTACGTCGCTTTAAAGACGACGTTGCTGAAGTTCGCAATGGTATGGAATGTGGTATTGGCGTTAAGAACTACAACGATGTTCGCGTAGGCGACCAAATCGAAGTATTCGAAACCGTCGAGATTGCTCGTACTCTGTAACGATAATAAGGGCGGCTTTAGCCGCCCTTATCAATTTAAGCTATGGTAAGAAATATTATGGCAAAAGAATTCAGTCGTACTCGTCGAATCGCTCAGCAGCTTCAGCAAGAACTTGCTCAAGTGCTACAGCGCGACATGAAAGATCCTCGTATTGGCTTTGTAACCGTGAATGACGTCGATGTCTCACGTGACCTTAGCTATGCCAAAGTCTTCGTGACTTTTTTTGAGGAAGACAAAGCCGTTGTTCAAGAAAAGCTAAACGCTTTGATCAGCGCCGCTCCTTATATCCGCACTTTAGTGGCGGGCCGTATGAAGCTGCGTGTGATGCCTGAACTGCGTTTTATCTATGATAGCTCGCTCGTTGAAGGTATGCGCATGTCTAACTTAGTTAGCCAAGTGATCAACCAAGACAAAGCGAAGCAGCAGCAATTTGGCAGCGAAGACGCATCAGTTGAAGATGAAGTCTTAGGTGATGATGTTGCCGATGAAGCAGATGAAACGGAAGGTAAAGATTAATGGCTCGTCGTCCAAAAGGTCGTTTTATTGATGGGATAGTGCTGCTGGATAAATCCACTGGCATGAGTTCTAACTTTGCATTGCAAAGGGTAAAGCGCTTTTTTAATGCGAACAAAGCAGGGCATACGGGCGCACTCGATCCGTTAGCGACAGGTATGTTACCTGTGTGCTTAGGCGAAGGGACTAAGTTTTCCCAGCATCTGTTAGATGCCGATAAACGCTATTTAGTTACCGCAAAGCTGGGCGAGCGAACGGATACCAGTGATTCCGATGGCGAAGTGGTGCAAACCCGCGCCATTGATTTTACTGAGGCGCAGTTATTAACCGCGCTTGATTTCTTCCGTGGTGAGACTCAGCAAGTGCCTTCTATGTATTCCGCGCTTAAATATCAGGGCCAGCCCCTGTATAAATATGCCCGTGAAGGTATTGAAGTGCCGCGCGAATCTCGCCCTATTACGGTATTTGAGCTTAATTTCATCGGTCTTGAAGGCGATGAGCTGACCTTAGACATTCATTGTTCTAAGGGCACTTATATTCGCACTATCATAGACGACCTCGGTGAAATGCTCGGTTGTGGCGCCCATGTCATCATGTTGCGTCGCACTCAAGTTGCACAATATCCCTATGCAAGAATGGTTTCCTTAGAACAACTTGAAGCGCTTGTTGCTCAAGCACATGAACAACAGATAGATCCGAGTGTCTTACTTGATCCGCTGTTATTACCTATGGATACGGCTGTGGCCGATTTCCCTGAGGTGAATGTGCCAGATGCAATCGCCCCTTACTTAATGCAAGGTCAGGCTGTTCGGGTCCCCGTTAATGCAGACTTGAAAACCGATGAACTGGTGCGTATCACTTTAGGTGACATTCGCCGATTTGTGGGGATTGGCACCATGAACGAAGACGGCCTACTCGCGCCAAAACGACTCATAGTGATCCATGACGAGCCTGCAGAAACTGATTAGCCCGCTATCCATGAACAAATTAATAAATTAGTTCATGGATTAGTCTCCACCTTTTATTGCGCTAGGGTGGGTTTCTGGGTAGAATAGCGCGCCCTCTGGCTGAGTTAGTGATCGGCTAGAGATTCATATTATTTATTTGGAGATATACATGTCACTAAGTACTGAAGTAAAAGCAAAAATTTTGGCTGATTTTGGCCGTTGTGAAAACGACACTGGTTCAACTGAAGTTCAAGTTGCTTTATTAACTGCGCAAATCAACCATTTGCAAGCTCACTTCAAAGAGCACATTCACGATCATCACTCACGTCGTGGTCTGTTACGTATGGTTAGCTCACGTCGTAAGTTAACTGCTTACCTGAAACGTACTGACGTAGCACGTTACACTGCACTGATCCAAAAGTTAGGTCTACGTCGTTAATTTCACGTCGACTAACGCAAAAAAGGAGGCTTAAGCCTCCTTTTTTATTGCCTAAAATTCAGTAGATGATCGCGTAAGCTATGTAGAATTTAGGCCTGAGCATGTCGATAGTAATATGCCTAGGCCTTAACTCCGCCTAAACCTTGGCTCTGATTAAAGCAACCTAAGCTCCACGTAAGCCATCAAGACTGCTTATCGTTGCTGTCTGTGTTGCTATATACAGGGCTTCAAATTCCGCTTGGGGCAGGGGTTGGCTAAAATAGAAACCTTGGCCAACTTGGCACTGATTCTCCTTCAACCAATCCAATTGCTGCTCGTTTTCAATCCCTTCGGCCACAATGGTCAAATTAAGCTGCTTACCTAACATCAAAATGGTCGATGCGATTGCGCTATCCCCTGGTAAATCGGACACGAAACAGCGGTCGATTTTCATGGTGGTAATGGGCAAATGGCGCAGGTATGAGAGTGATGAATATCCGGTGCCGAAGTCATCGACGGCAATACCAAACCCTGCTGATTTAAGTTGTTCAAGCTTAGCAATGGCGAGCTCAATGTCGTTCATCAGCGAGGTTTCAGTGATTTCAATTTCTAGCAATTCGGGCTGAATTTGATAACGCAGAGCCATCTGTTTGATATCGGGTACTAAACTCGCGTCGGCGAATTGCTGTGAGGCGACATTAATCGCAATCGGGATGGCATAGTTATATTTTTTTTGCCACTCCCTTAAGACTTTGCAGCTTTGTTCTATCACCCAGCGGCCAATCGGAATGATGATCCCCGTTTCTTCGGCGACGGGGATAAAAGAAACCGGACTGATGAGTCGGCCGTCTTTTTGCCAGCGGATCAGGGCTTCACAGGCAATCACTTTGCCCGTTTGCAGATCGAGTTTAGGTTGGAAATACAGCAAAAATTCGTTGTTTTTTAACGCATCATGCAAGGATGCTTCGGTGCGTAAACGCACAGCGGCGCGCTCTGTCATCTGCTGTTTAAAGAAGGCCCATTGATTCGAACCTGCAGCTTTGGCGCTGTACATGGCAATATCGGCATGACGTATCAAATCTTCGGCGCTGTTACCGTCTTCGGGATAAATGGATATCCCAATTGAGGCCGCAGGATGAATCGCATGTTCATTTAATTGGATAGGGACATTAAGCTGGGTAAGTAGCTTATCAACAAAGTCAGCGGCTTGGTCAGGGGTGTGTACTGTGTCGGCTAAAATTACAAACTCATCGCCACCTAAGCGAGACACTGTGCCTTTATCGCCAACGAAGCGTTCGAGAATACGGGCGATACGGGCGAGGAATTGATCGCCAAATGCGTGGCCAAGGGAATCGTTAATATTCTTAAATCGATCTAAGTCGATAAACATCAAGGCAAAGCTGCGTTTGTGCACGCGCGAACGTTGGATAGTGACTGCGATGGTTTCGAGCAATAATGTGCGGTTCGGTAAACCCGTTAGCGGATCTCGGGTCGCCATTTTGCGCAGTTTGGATTGGGTTTGGCTAAATTGGATAAGAATTTGGTTGAATTTCGAGGTCACTAGGCCGAGTTCATCATCCTTATGCGCATTGGACATAGGTAAGAGGTTTTCGTCCGGTGAGTCGGGTTCAATCTTATCTATGGCCTCACTAATACGCGCGATAGGTTGAGTCAAGAAACGATGGAAAACCACTGAAAGCACTAAGGTGAGTAAGAGTGCGCGGGCAAGTGTGGCGAAAAAACTAAATCTTAACTGTGAGAAAAGGGTGTTTGTCAGCTCTTGGGTATCGTAGAAAACCGTTAATGTGCCAATGAGTTGCTGTTGTTGGGTGCCTTCGAAATAAAAAGGTCGGTACAGCGGGCGAGAGATTTCTTTAAGATCATCAAATAATTTGTTACTTAAGCTGATAAAAGTCTGCGAGTTATTCTTTTTATTACTGCTGACTGATACAAACATGGAACCATCGTCCAGCTCAATCACTGCTGAGCCGACATGCTCAACCTTAATGGCACCTTCTAAGGTTTGACGGGCTAAATTATCATCTAATGCCCAGACGGCATTTGCTGCAGGTTGTTCAACTGAATCAAGGAGTTCTTGCTGTGTAGTCGTGAGTTGTTGTTTGGTTGATACAACGACTAAAGCGATTTCAACAATAAAAATAGCAATGGCAAAAAATAGGGCAGTAAATACGACTAGGTTAGTTTGTTTCCACGTCAGTGACTTAAAACGGCCTGTCATCGGGCGCATCCTTTATGATAATTATTCACCATCTGCGAGAATTTCCGTATCAATGTAAACCGCAACTCTTTGTTGATTTAACCACTTTAGTGAAAAGTTACGTATTTGTCATCATTATCTGCTCTTTATCTATTGATCCGATTTGCAGTATACTTACGCGCGTAATTCAAGGTCATTAATTAAGGAATGGGTCACGTGAATCCTATTGTAAAGAGTTTTGAGTATGGTCAACATACAGTCACCCTGGAAACAGGTGTTATAGCGCGTCAAGCAGATGCAGCCGTTTTAGCGAGTATGGGTGACACGACTGTGTTGGTCACTGTTGTCGGTAAAAAAGAAGCAGATGCTGGTCGTGACTTTTTCCCTCTGACTGTTAACTATCAAGAAAAAACCTACGCAGCAGGTAAAATTCCTGGTGGTTTCTTTAAGCGTGAAGGCCGTCCTTCAGAAGATGAGACATTAATCGCTCGTCTGATCGACCGTCCAATTCGCCCTCTTTTCCCTAATGGTTTCAAAAACGAAGTTCAAGTTATCATTACTGTAGTATCTGTCGATCCACAAATCGAGCCAGATATCATCTCTATGATCGGTACTTCTGCGGCACTGGCTATTTCTGGTATTCCATTCAGCGGTCCTTTAGGTGCTGCACGTGTGGGTTACATTGATGGCGAATACGTGTTGAACCCAAGTGTTGCGCAACTTGCAACCAGCCAACTGAACTTAGTGGTTGCTGGTACAGCTGGTGCAGTATTAATGGTGGAATCAGAAGCCCAAGCATTACCAGAAGAAGTGATGTTAGGTTCTGTTGTTTACGGTCACGATCAACAACAAGTGGTTATCAAAGCGATTGCTGAATTTAAAGCAGAAGCTGGTAAACCAACTTGGGATTGGACTGCACCAACGCAAGATGCCGATTTAGTTGCCCAAATCAAAGAGCTTGCTGAAGCTGGTTTAGGTGATGCGTATAAAATCCAAGTTAAACAAGATCGTTATGCTCAAGTTTCTGTTGTTAAAGCAGCAACAAAAGAAGCTTTGTTAGCCAGCAATCCAAGCATTGATTTACGTGAAGTAGACAACTTGCTGGGTAGCTTAGAGAAGAAAGTGGTTCGTGGTCGTATCATCCGTGGTGAGCCACGTATCGATGGTCGTGAACCCGACATGATCCGTGCATTAAGCGTGTTAGCGGGCGTATTGCCACGTACTCACGGTAGCGCATTGTTCACTCGTGGCGAAACTCAAGCGTTAGTCACTTGTACTTTAGGTACTGAACGTGATGCACAGAAGATTGACAGCATCATGGGCGAGCGCACTAACCGTTTCATGCTGCACTATAACTTCCCTCCATACTCTGTTGGTGAAACAGGCATGGTGGGTTCACCTAAGCGCCGCGAAATCGGTCATGGTAAGTTAGCATGGCGCGGTATTAATGCTGTTATGCCTTCAGCTGCTGAATTCCCATACAGCGTGCGCGTTGTATCTGAAATCACTGAATCTAACGGTTCAAGCTCTATGGCGTCAGTATGTGGTACTTCATTAGCACTGATGGATGCTGGTGTGCCTATCAAAACTTCTGTAGCGGGTATAGCTATGGGTCTAGTGAAAGAAGGCGATGATTTCGTTGTTCTTTCTGACATCTTAGGTGATGAAGATCATTTAGGTGACATGGACTTTAAAGTTGCGGGTACGCGTGATGGTATTACTGCACTGCAGATGGATATCAAGATCGAAGGTATCACTAAAGAAATCATGGATATCGCACTGCAACAAGCTTATGGCGCACGTGTACATATCCTGAACGTGATGGATCAAGCGATTGGTTCACACCGTGACGATATTTCTGATCACGCTCCACGTATCACTGTTATCAAGATCAACCCAGAAAAAATCCGTGACGTTATCGGTAAAGGCGGCGCAGTTATCCGCGCTCTGACCGAAGAAACCGGCACTACGATTGAACTGGAAGATGACGGTACTGTGAAGATCGCTTCTTCAAACGGCGAAGCAACCAAAGAAGCTATCCGTCGTATCGAAGAAATCACTTCAGAAGTTGAAGTGGGTCGTATCTACAACGGTAAAGTTATCCGTATCGTTGATTTCGGTGCGTTCGTGAACATTCTGCCGGGCAAAGACGGTTTAGTACACATTTCACAAATCAGTGATGAGCGTGTTGCTAACGTGTCTGATCACCTTGAACTGAACCAAGAAGTTGCTGTTAAAGTAATGGAAGTGGATCGTCAAGGCCGCGTACGTCTGTCAATTAAAGAAGCACAAACTAAAGAAACTGCCGCTGCTGAATAATGAGTCTTTGACTTATTATTGGCACACACTTTCTAAGTGATTGCATCAAAAGGAGATCAAATGATCTCCTTTTTTGTTTTTGGCATTAAGAAAGTCAGTATTAATCTTAATTCCCCAATAGCAGTCCTGAGGTGGGATTGCTATCATGAAGATTCTTCTGCGTATGTTGGGAATCTAAAAAGGTAGAAATGGATGAGTCTTAAAATTAGAACCGCTGTCGTTGCTGTGCTGGCGGGCGCCAGTCTGTTGTTAGCCGGATGCGCTACCACCCAGTCTCCTTTAGATAACCATAATGATGTTGAAGGTAAATTGGTTATCGCACCTGTCATGCCCGATTATAAAGTGGAAGTGACGTTAGCGAAGCTCAACGAGATTTTGGCTACGGTCGAATTAACCAATGAGCAGAGAGCCAGATTTCATTACGATCGCGGTGTGATTTACGACAGTGTGGGCTTAAGACTGCTCGCGCGCATCGATTTTATGCAAGCGCTGAAGCTGCAACCCGATCTCGCCGATGCTTATAATTTTCTTGGGATTTATTACACCCAAGAAGGCGAATACGCTAGTGCCTATGAAGCGTTCGATGGCGTGTTAGAACTCGCTCCTAACTACGATTACGCCTATTTGAATCGCGGTATTGCCTTGTACTATGGCGACCGTAACGATTTAGCCACTAAAGATATGCAGGCATTTTATGCTGGTGATAATAAAGATGGTTATCGCGCATTGTGGCTGTATTT
The DNA here is from genome assembly GCF_020447145.1 of Shewanella sp. SR1. NCBI lineage: Bacteria > Pseudomonadati > Pseudomonadota > Gammaproteobacteria > Alteromonadales > Shewanellaceae > Shewanella > Shewanella sp. SR1. The sequence goes on from NZ_JAJAEF010000018.1 coordinate 93,649, forward strand.
GATTGATTTTAAAGATGATGCAGTTGAAGCTAAAAAACAGTTAGCTGAAAACCGTAAGAATTTAGATAATGATGCTTGGGCGACCGTTATCGTTGATTATTATTTAGGTACAAAAAGCCATGATGAGGTGTTTGCTGCTGCGAAAGTCGGCTTAACTCATCCAAAAGAATATGCCGAACGTTTATGTGAGGCTTATTTTTACCTGGCGAAAATGGCAATAGAAAACAAGCAATATCAAGATGCTGCTAACTATTTCCGCCTCGCACTGGCGACCAATATTTATGATTTTGTCGAACATAGATATGCGCGTATTGAGCTCGCTAAAGTCAAAGGTTTGCTCGAAGCCACAAAATAACCCCCATCTGCCCGAGCTCATCTCGGGCTTTGCCTAGCCAAGCTCGAACTGAGGCGCTATAATTTGCGCCTTTTTAGCGATACTAGTGCATAGGTTAACATGTCAGGCAATAAAGTAGAGGTCGATAAACGTCGCACCTTCGCGATCATATCGCACCCCGACGCGGGTAAAACAACCATTACCGAAAAAGTGCTGTTATTCGGAAACGCTTTGCAAAAAGCGGGAACGGTTAAAGGCAAAAAATCGGGTCAGCATGCTAAGTCTGACTGGATGGAAATGGAGAAGGACCGTGGTATTTCGATTACTACGTCTGTGATGCAGTTCCCCTATGGTGGCGCCCTCGTTAACCTACTCGACACGCCTGGTCACGAAGACTTCTCTGAAGATACCTATCGTACACTGACCGCTGTTGACTCTTGTCTGATGGTCATCGACTCTGCTAAAGGTGTTGAAGAGCGTACTATTAAGTTGATGGAAGTGACACGTCTGCGCGATACGCCGATCGTGACTTTCATGAACAAACTCGACCGTGATATCCGTGATCCTATCGATCTGATGGATGAAGTCGAAAGCGTGCTGAATATTGCCTGCGCACCTATTACTTGGCCTATTGGCAGCGGTAAAGAATTCAAAGGTATTTACCATATACTGCGTGATGAAGTTGTCTTGTATCAAGGCGGTATGGGACACACTATTCAAGAGCGTCGTGTAATTAAAGGCATTAATAATCCTGATCTTGAGAAAGCGATTGGCAGTTACGCTGCTGATTTGCGCGATGAGATGGAATTAGTGCGCGGCGCGTCGCATGAATTTGACCATGCAGCTTTCTTGAAAGGCGAGTTGACGCCAGTGTTCTTCGGTACAGCGTTAGGTAACTTTGGTGTGGACCATATTCTTGACGGCATCGTCGAGTGGGCGCCTAAGCCATTACCGCGCGAAAGCGATACACGCGTTATCATGCCTGATGAAGAAAAATTCACCGGTTTCGTGTTCAAGATCCAAGCAAACATGGATCCCAAACACCGTGACCGTGTCGCCTTTATGCGTGTGTGTTCAGGCCGTTACGAGCAAGGCATGAAAATGCACCATGTGCGTATTGGTAAAGATGTTAACGTTAGCGATGCATTAACCTTTATGGCGGGCGATCGTGAGCGTGCTGAAGAAGCTTACCCAGGCGATATCATCGGTTTACATAACCATGGCACTATCCGTATTGGCGATACTTTTACCCAAGGCGAAAAATTCCGTTTCACTGGTGTGCCTAACTTCGCCCCTGAAATGTTCCGCCGTATTCGTCTGCGCGATCCGCTTAAGCAAAAGCAGCTGTTAAAAGGCTTAGTACAGTTGTCTGAAGAAGGCGCAGTGCAAGTATTCCGCCCAATCGATACTAACGATTTAATTGTTGGCGCCGTGGGTGTGCTGCAGTTTGAAGTGGTTGTTGGTCGTCTTAAGAGCGAATATAACGTTGAAGCCATTTACGAAGGTATTAGTGTTTCGACCGCTCGCTGGGTTTATTGTAAGGATGAGCGTAAGCTTGAAGAGTTCCGCCGCAAGTGTAGCCAAAACTTAGCACTCGATGGTGGTGACAACTTAACCTATATTGCGCCAACTATGGTCAACCTGAATCTTTCGATGGAAAGGTATCCTGATATTGAGTTTGCGAAAACCCGCGAGCATTAATTAGGTTGGGTTTAGAATAGTTGTTGAAATGGCGGTGAATTCACCGCCATTTTTGTATCTAATGAAATCTAAAAACGGTTCTGGATGTGAATGATGGCGAATTGGATCACAAAAACATGGCAGGTTTATATTCAGTGGTGCGACCGCATGGGGCTGACACCTGAAAATCGTCGTTGTTGTATGCCACGCCTTGAAGATCCGCCATTAGCGGTAAAATGCGCTAAAGCGACTACGGCTGACGAAACTGCATTGCCGCCCGAAGCGCATTCAAACGGCAAATCGACCACAGAGTGAGGTATTTGCAGTGATTGATACCCACGCACATCTAGATTTTGCCGAGTTTGATCTTGACCGCGATGCTGTGGTGCAGCGAATGCGCAGTGTTGGGGTTAATAATCTGATTATTCCTGGCGTGTCCCCGCAGCACTGGCACAAACAGCTCGCTGTTGCCGAACAATATCAAACCTATTTTGCCCTTGGCATCCATCCTTGGTTTTGCCCAGAGGATGTTGATGCAGCGATCTTAGCATTAACATCTAAAGTTGCCGCGTTGCTCGAATGTCCTCGTTTTGTTGCTATTGGTGAATGTGGCTTAGATAAGCTTTATTCCTCAACATGGCCACAGCAGTTAGCGTTTTTTGAGGCGCAACTGACGTTAGCTAAATCCGTTAATCTGCCGGTGATTATTCATAGTGTGAAGGCACATCCCGAGGTTTTGGCCTGTTTAAAAAAGTATCAATTGCCTAGAGGCGGTGTGATACATGCTTTTTCTGGCAGTGTTGAGATTGCACAGGAATATATCAAGTTAGGTTTTAAGCTGGGAATTGGTGGTTTGATTATGAATCCAAATGCCAAAAAATTACTCAAAACTGTCACTGAACTCCCGCTCGAACACCTCATACTTGAGACTGATTCTCCGGCTATGACGCCGATAAATGTTGCTGAAAAACGTAACCAACCCGCTAACCTTGTTCTTTTTATAGACAAAATTGCCGCTTTGCAAAAAAAATCAAGTGTTCTAATATCAGAACACTTGATGTCGAATGCTACGCAACTATTTGACCTTTAGCTGTTTTTGTATAAACAGGTGTAGGTCGCACTAGCATTCCGCACTAAGCGATTGAAATTAAACTCCAAAAATATGATCAAAACGACGATTTTCGACTTGGGCTCGGGTATAATCTGACTCGGAAATAGGTTGATTAACAACATAATTAAAAAGTGTTAACAATAGGGTGATGGTTAATGGATATATTAATGAGTTTAGTAGGGGTGGTCACCCTACTTGCGATAGGTTTCCTCCTATCGAATAACAAAAAAGCAATTAATTTACGTACAGTGGGTGGCGCTTTAGCTATCCAGGCCGCTTTCGGTGGTTTTGTACTGTACGTTCCTGTTGGTAAAGACATTCTTAAAGGTATGTCTGATGCCGTTTCTAGCGTTATTGGTTACGCACAAAACGGTATCGGTTTCCTGTTCGGTGACTTAGCTAACTTCAAACTTGGCTTCATCTTCGCAGTAAACGTGTTACCCGTTATTGTGTTTTTCTCTTCTTTGATCGCGGTTCTATATTACTTAGGCATTATGCAGTGGGTCATCCGTATCATCGGTGGTGGTTTACAAAAAGCATTGGGCACAAGTCGTACTGAATCTATGTCAGCAACAGCTAACATCTTCGTTGGTCAAACTGAAGCCCCATTAGTGGTTCGTCCATTCATTCCAACTATGACGCAGTCTGAACTGTTTGCGATCATGGTAGGTGGTTTGGCATCAATCGCGGGTTCAGTATTGGCTGGTTACGCGCAGATGGGTGTACCTATCGAGTATTTAGTTGCCGCATCATTCATGGCAGCACCAGGCGGTCTATTAATGGCTAAACTGATGCACCCTGAAACAGAAGTTGCTAAGAATGATATGAGCGATTTGCCAGAAGATCCTGACAAACCAGCTAACGCATTAGACGCAGCTGCAGCAGGTGCTTCATCTGGTATGCACTTAGCGCTGAACGTAGGTGCTATGTTGTTAGCCTTCGTTGGTTTGATCGCTATGGTCAACGGTATTATTGGTGGTGTAGGTGGTTGGTTTGGTCTTGAAGGTTTAACACTTGAACTCATTCTTGGCTATGTGTTCATGCCTTTAGCTTTCCTAATCGGTGTACCTTGGAACGAAGCTTTGGTAGCAGGTTCATTCATTGGTCAAAAGATCGTTATTAACGAATTTGTTGCTTACTTGAACTTCGCACCTTACTTAAAAGACATTGCTGATGGCGGTTTAGTGGTAGCAGAAACTGGTTTAGCTATGTCAGGTAAAACGAAAGCGATTATTTCGTTTGCTCTGTGTGGTTTCGCTAACTTGTCTTCAATTGCGATTCTGCTTGGTGGTCTAGGTGCTATGGCTCCTAATCGTCGTCATGATTTAGCTACAATGGGTATTCGTGCGGTTATCGCCGGTTCTTTAGCTAACTTAATGAGTGCAACACTTGCTGGCTTGTTCTATGTCGGCTAAGTAGTTGCGCACGGGGGAAACCCCACTAACTGGGTCCTGACCATGCAGGGCGGGACCTAAGTTAATTCAACCATTTTCCAGTAGTGATTCCTGTAGTGAATAGTTTCTCCAATTGAAAAACACAGAATGCAACTGAGATGTAGCTGTCATTCTGTCTTAAATGTCGTAGTTCCACGGTTAAGTTAATTAATCGTAATGCAGAAGTCGCGACTTTGTTCACAATTAAGAATTTTGTGTTTGTAATTTTATGCTAGATTATTGAGATTTTTTTTAATCTAGGTAGAATGCGAGCGCCACAAAAAGAACGCTACCCTTGATGGTAGTAAACAAGATAAATGGGGTTGATGATGAAAAACGTTAAAACTTTAGCTTTAGCCGCTACTGCTGTAGCTGCAATCTCTGGCAACGCATTTGCCGCTGATCGTACTGATCTTCACGGTACTGATTACAAGTGGATGCAGTTCAACGCTATGTACTCTATCGGTGAAAAGCCAGATAACCCAGCAACAGGCGATCAACACAACTATTTAGAAATGGAATTCGGCGGTCGTTCTGGCGTATTCGATCTATACGGTTATGTTGACGTATTCAACTTAGCAAACCAATCAAGCAGCAACGGCGACAAGAACCCAGGTTCTGACACAAGCAAAATTTTCATGAAGTTTGCTCCACGTGTATCTATCGATGCCTTGACTGGTAAAGACCTGTCTTTCGGTCCAATCCAAGAAGTTTACTTCTCTACTCTGTTCAACTGGGATGGTCTTAACGGCAATGGCGTTAACTCTTCATTCTGGGGTGTTGGTGCTGACGTAAACGTGCCTTGGTTAGGTAAAACTGGCATGAACTTGTACGGTTTCTATGACCTGAACGCTAAAGAATGGAACGGCTACCAGTTCTCTGCTAACTGGTTTAAACCTTTCTATTTCTTTGATAACAAGAGCTTCCTGTCATTCCAAGGTTACATCGATTACCAATTTGGTGCTGATGCGACTAATGACATTTATGTGCCTAAAACCTCTAACGGCGGTAACATCTTCTTCGGCCTATACTGGCACTCAGATCGTTATGCTCTGGGCTATGGCTTGAAAGGCTTCAAAGACGTTTATCTGCTTGAAGATAAAGGCGGTATTGTTGGTTTAGAATCAACAGGTTGGTCACACTACCTGTCAGCTACTTACAAGTTCTAATTTCTTGTAATACTAGTTGCTTGTTGGAGCCGCATTATGCGGCTCCATCTTTGTTTTACCATGAGTCTTTATCTAAGCCTATTAGGCTAACAAGTAGGTTTATATAAAGGTTTGTGTTTTTCTCGCGCTAAAATGGATTTTTCGCGGAAAAGTAGGAGCAAGATTTTATTCGTATCCTCTCTTCCGGTCTTCAAGGATTCAAGTCGTGGTCACTTATAAGTTATTTTAAGTGTCAGGATGCCTATTGCTCTTTATGACTTAGGCAAGATTGAATACCTACAACAAGGTAGTTTGTATAAGCAAATTACTCGGCACCGCCTGAAGGCCCGGCCATAAAAATAATCAAAATAATGCCACCTCTTAAGCGTTGCTTTTATGCGACTGATTTCTATTCATTTAATTTTTATTTTGGAGAGCTATTATGACTGATTTAAAAAAAGCAGCACAACGCGCAATCGAGTTAATGGACTTAACGACTTTGAATGATGACGACACAGATCAAAAAGTGATCGACCTGTGCCACAAAGCGAAAACGGCTGCGGGCAATACTGCCGCTATCTGCATTTACCCACGTTTCATCCCAATTGCACGTAAGACACTCGATGAAATCGGTGCTGAAGATATCCAAATCGCCACTGTGACTAACTTCCCCCATGGCAACGATGACATTGCCATTGCTGTACTCGAAACCCGCGCTGCCGTTGCCTATGGTGCCGACGAAGTTGACGTGGTATTCCCATACCGTGCGCTGATGGAAGGCAATGAAACGATTGGTTTTGAATTAGTTAAAGCCTGTAAAGAAGCCTGTGGTGAAGTCTTGTTAAAAGTCATCATCGAATCTGGCGTGTTAGCTGATCCTGCGCTTATCCGCCGTGCATCTGAGCTTTCAATCGATGCGGGTGCTGACTTTATCAAAACTTCTACGGGTAAAGTGCCTGTAAACGCCACACTCGAAGCGGCTGAGATCATGTTAACTGTGATCAGCGAAAAGAATACCCAAGTAGGCTTCAAGCCTGCCGGTGGTGTGCGTGATGCTGCCCAAGCGGCTGAGTTCCTCGGTGTTGCAGAGCGTATTTTAGGGGCTGACTGGGTTTCACCGCGTACCTTTAGATTTGGTGCTTCAAGCTTATTAAACAGCTTGCTGCACACACTAGAACTGGCTGATGCGCCTAAGCCAACTCAAGGCTATTAATCGCAAACTATCGCTGATTAATACTATCAGCGTATAGCGAGCCTAATTAAGTGTGACCTAAATCTATTTGGCAAACTCAAAACTTCGATAGTATTAACTTGTAATATTGCTACAGTTTTGATGTTTCATTGCAAAGATAGACACTAGCGACAGGGTCGTTAGTGTCTATCTTGGAGGCAGTATCATGTTTCTAGCTCAAGAGATTATTCGTAAAAAACGTAATGGTTTAGCGCTAAGTTCCGAAGAAATACAGTTCTTTGTTCAAGGTATCACCACCAACTCCGTATCTGAAGGTCAGATCGCCGCATTAGGCATGGCGGTGTATTTTAATGACATGAATATGGATGAAAGAATCGCTTTAACGACAGCGATGCGAGATTCAGGCACTGTGCTTAATTGGCAATCATTGGGACTCAACGGTCCTGTCATCGACAAACACAGCACTGGTGGTGTCGGCGATGTGATTAGTCTCATGCTTGGCCCTATGGCTGCGGCTTGTGGCGGTTATGTGCCTATGATTTCTGGGCGCGGCCTAGGTCATACTGGCGGTACACTCGATAAGTTTGATGCCATTCCGGGTTACCAAACTGAGCCTTCAAGTGAATTGTTCCGCAAAGTGGTTAAAGAAGTCGGGGTGGCGATTATTGGCCAAACGGGCGATCTCGTTCCTGCCGATAAACGCTTCTATTCTATTCGCGATAATACCGCCACCGTTGAATCCATTTCCCTTATCACAGCATCGATCCTGTCTAAGAAATTAGCCTGTAATTTAGATGCGTTGGCGATGGACGTGAAAGTCGGTAGCGGCGCTTTTATGCCAACCTATGAGGCATCGGAAGAATTAGCTCGCAGTATTGCAGCTGTTGCTAATGGCGCTGGTACTAAAACGACGGCTTTACTTACCGATATGAATCAAGTGCTTGCATCTTGTGCAGGTAACGCGGTTGAAGTGAAAGAAGCCATCGACTTTTTAACGGGTGCTTACCGTAACCCGCGTTTATATGAAGTCACTATGGGTCTTTGTGCTGAGATGCTGCTTCTGGGCGGTCTTGCAAGCAATGAAGCCGATGCTCGCGCTAAACTGAATCGTGTACTCGACAATGGTCGCGCTGCAGAACTCTTTGGCAAGATGGTGTCGGGTCTTGGTGGTCCGGTTGATTTTGTTGAAAACTACAGTAAATACCTGCCGCAGTCACAAATTATTCGCCCAGTTTTTGCCGATATGCAAGGTTATGCCTATAGCATGGATACCCGTGAGTTAGGTTTAGCGGTTGTGACCTTAGGTGGCGGCCGCCGTAAGCCTGGCGATGCACTAGACTATAGTGTTGGCTTAACCCAAGTGTGTGCCCTAGGCGATAAAGTGGATTCATCGACGCCGATTGCCGTTATCCATGCACAATCTGAAGCCGCCTTCGCGGAAGCGGAACTCGCGGTGAAAAAAGCGATTCACATTGGTGAAACCGCTCCAGAAAAAACACCTGAGATCTATGCCTATATTCGTGCATCGGATCTTTAAGGAAGAATTATGAAACGTACCATTATTATGATGTTGGACTCCTTTGGAGTCGGTGCTTCTGCTGATGCAGCAAGCTTTGGTGATGTTGGTTCCGATACCTTTGGTCATATTGCTAAAGCATGTGCTGAAGGCAAAGCCGATATTGGCCGTGAAGGCCCACTTAAATTACCTAACCTAGCGCGCTTAGGTTTAGGCCATGCGGCGATGGAAAGTACTGGCGCCTTTGCCCCAGGTTTTGGTGACAATGTTGAGCTGATTGGTGCTTATGGTCATGCCCAAGAGTTAAGTTCGGGTAAAGATACCCCGAGCGGTCACTGGGAAATGGCGGGCGTGCCCGTACTATTCGAATGGGGTTATTTCAGCGAGCACCAAAATTCTTTCCCTAAAGAACTGACGGATAAGATTTTAGCCCGTGCGGGTCTGGATGGTTTTTTAGGTAATTGTCATGCTTCTGGCACAACTATTTTAGAAGAGTTAGGCGAAGAGCATATGCGCTCTGGCATGCCTATTTTCTATACCTCAGCCGATTCTGTGTTTCAAATCGCCTGCCATGAGGAAACCTTCGGTTTAGACAATCTTTATCGTCTTTGCGAAATAACCCGTGAAGAGTTAGAACCTTACAATATAGGTCGCGTTATTGCCCGTCCATTTGATGGTACTGGCCCAAGTGACTTTGCCCGTACTGGCAATCGTAAGGATTATTCGCTCGCGCCACCTGCAAAAACCGTATTAGATAAGCTGAATGAAGCGGGCGGTGAAGTGGTGAGTGTGGGCAAGATTGCCGACATTTATGCTTACTGCGGTATCACTAAAAAAGTGAAGGCGAACGGCTTAGAAGCGCTTTTCGATGCGACCTTAGCCGAAGTGAAATCTGCGGGTGATAACACTATAGTGTTTACTAACTTCGTGGATTTTGACTCTCACTATGGTCATCGCCGTGATGTGGCTGGTTACGCTAAAGGGTTGGAATATTTCGATGCCCGTTTGCCTGAAATGCTCGCATTATTGGGTGAAGACGATCTGCTGATTTTAACGGCGGATCACGGTTGCGATCCAACATGGCAAGGCACGGATCATACCCGTGAATATGTGCCAGTATTAGCCTTTGGCGCTGGATTGAAAGCAGGTTCTCTGGGTCGTCGTAAGAGCTTTGCCGATATCGGTCAATCTATTGCGAGCCACTTTAAGCTTGAACCTATGGCCTATGGTGAATCTTTCCTTTAGGCAAATTAGCATTTATTTCGATTTGGCGGCTGACATTTGCCGCCAGTAAACAAAGACTTAAGTCTTAATAAAATAAACAGGGGTTATTTCGATGGCAACACCACACATTAATGCTGTAGAGGGCGCATTCGCTGAGACAATGCTGTTTCCAGGCGATCCATTACGTGCAAAATATATTGCTGAAACATTCTTAGAAAATGTTGAGCAAGTGACTGATGTTCGAAACATGCTAGGTTTTACCGGTACTTACAAAGGTAAGCGTATTTCAGTTATGGGTTCTGGCATGGGTATTCCTTCATGCTCTATCTATGCAACTGAATTAATTCGTGATTACGGCGTTAAAAACCTGATCCGTGTGGGTACTTGTGGTGCGATCAGCACTGACGTTAAAGTGCGTGACGTGATCATCGGTATGGGTGCATGTACTGACTCAGCGGTTAACCGTTTACGTTTTAAAGGCCAAGATTTTGCTGCTATCGCTAACTATGAGCTGATGAATGCGGTTATCGAATCTGCGAAAGTTCGTGGCACTAAAGTTCGCGTAGGTAACATTTTCTCTGCGGACCTGTTCTACACTCCTGATCCACAAATGTTCGACGTGATGGAGAAGATGGGCGTGTTAGGCGTTGAAATGGAAGCGGCTGGTCTGTACGGTGTTGCCCATGAGTTTGGTGCACGTGCCCTGTGTGTTGTGACTGTATCTGATCACATCCGCACCGGTGAAAAGACTTCTGCAGAAGAACGTCAAACCACATTCAATGACATGATCATCATGACATTAGAAGCAGCGATTACACTGTAACTGTGTAAGAGTGTGTGTCCCGTCCTAAGATAGGTTGACAGTTTCTAGGCCAGCTCCAGTAGCTGGCCTTTTCTTTTATGCACCTGATTGGGTGTTTCCATATCCAAACTCAGATGCGGTCTCATTTCGTTGTATATCGCTATCGATTCTCTAACAAGTCTTTTCAGCTCTTCCAACGTTTTACATCGGTAGAGTAAAAACTCCTGCTTCAGGATCCCGTTTACTCGTTCTGCTAACGCATTTTGATAGCAATCATAACCGTCTGTCATCGACGGCTGAATATGGTTGGCCTGCAGTTCATCTTGATAAACAGCTGAGCAGTATTGCGAACCTCGGTCTGAGTGATGGACCGCATTAGCGCTATAGCGCTTATCTTTGACCGCCATTTTCAGTGCTTTCACTACGCTTTCTGCTTTCATGTCCGAACTCAAGTGATGACCGACTATCTTACGTGACGCGGTATCGGTCACCAGTGACAAATAGTGCACGCCTTGGTCTGATTCGAGATAGGTAATATCGCTGACCAGTACATGCTCGGCATCGTGTAGTCCTTCTTCCTTCAGCAGGTTGGGATGCTTCTTCATCCAATGCTTGCTGAATGTCGTTTTTGTGAAGCTTCTCTTGGGCTTAACTAGCAAGCCTTCACTTCTCAAGTAGGTAAAGAACCCGTCTCGCCCGAGTTTGATATCATGTTCAACCAGCTTTGGCTGTATCAAGGTATAGAGCTTACGCGTCCCCAATCGTG
>NZ_JAJAEF010000019.1:0-77915 GCF_020447145.1 Shewanella sp. SR1
CATTGATTTAAATTTTTGACTGCCAACCCGAAGGTTAAGCAGTTTCGATTAACTCAACACCTGTGAGTGTCCACACAGATTTCTTGTTTTATCTTGTTAAAGAGCAACTCAATATCCGTAAGAGGACTTGAGTACCACGCTGAGCGCTGAACGCTTCCAGGTGGCTAGGGCTGCGTATTCTACGCATTTCCCGTTTCGCGTCAAGGAGTTTTTTCAACTTCTTGCTGCGATTGAATTAAGTGGTCAAAAGCCATTCAATTCAATCTAACTCGTCAGCTTGCTTTCGCTGTCTGCCGTGTCAGTGGATGCGCATTATAGGGAGATTGAGAAAGTGCGCAACCCCTATTTTAAGGAAATTTGCAGTTAATTCTGATTACCTAAACTAGCCACAAGATACCCACCACTTACCCCCAAAGTTATCCACAAAATAGCGTTTTCTCTGCAGTTCTACCTCATATTTTGAGGATGTACTGCATCAAGGCGAAGAGATTTACGCATAGCTTCTACAAATTTTAGATAAGGATAACGACTGCTCGAACCGGAATATCTCCTCCCAAATCTATATACAGAGCCATTAATGGAATATAACGGGGAGCAATATAGATGACGCGCTAACACATTCGGCGATAAAGATACTTTAACTATATAGTCATAGTCGCTGCCTTCATCCCATCGCCATAGTAAAGCTGAAATGACTTACTCAGGGACAGGGAGAGATCTCTGTAATACTTATTAGGTAACTAGTTATATAAGTAGCAGTGTAAGTAACTGTCATAAGTAAGGCAGAGATCATTCGACTCTATTTAGCTTGATCCATTACCGAGCGAGCGGATTAGCTCGCACTCCAGAGTAATTGTCCGCAGTCGGTAAGATCATAGCCACCCAGTAGCGCCGCCATTTGCCTCGAGTGGCCGCTCGCCAACATAGTAAAGAGTTGTTGAAGCTGACGACGGAAGTAAATGCTTTGCGGCATAACGAAATCGAAGGACTCTTTTATCAGTGGCACGAAACTCAAACCACTCTCCAATGCCACAGATTGACAGCCAAAACCTATATCGGCATCACCACGGGCGATATAACCTGCCAGCTCGCGTTCACTATAGGCCGTCAGCACGACATTTAGCTGATCTAAGCGAGCGCCTTGCTTTAACAACCAATGTTCTAAATGTTGCTGGCTACCCGCGCCGCCCTGACGACTCACCCAACGCCAAGGTAAGTTCACGACTTTATCTTCCTCTTGGCATCTGTGGTGCATATCGGCACGCATGATCAACCCTTGTTGACGGGAGTAACCGTGCACCATGATCCATTGTTGATGATTGTTATACCCTTTAAGTAAGGCTGGATGACGGATATTGCGATCCTCCATGCTGCCCCAGTGTAAGGTACACACATCGGCATAACCTTTAGCGAGTAACTCTAATCCTAAGCGTGAACCTGTCGCGCTGTAGCTTATCAACTCACGACTACCGACTTGTGCCATCAAGCGCGCCACCAGCATAGATAAGAGTGGATCGTCGCTGCCGGTGATCAATAAACGGTCGGTAAGCATGCCACTGTGGCACGAATCCATTACCCAACGGTCGATTAACACTTTCGGGAATAGCCATTTACCGGTGATTTTAGTGGCGGGGAGAATTCTGTCATTGGCCATGGCGTAGACTTTTTTCTCGTTAAGATCTAAATACTCGGCCACTTGCTTCGCGCTCATGTAAACCAATTCACTGGCAGACGTCATCTTGTTTCCTTGTCTTATTCTTTATTACTGCATGCAAGTCTTAGCATTACTGTCTTAGCTCACTTGGGGCTAAGGAGCCGTATTGGCATCAAATTGCAGATTTTCACTGCCGTGATACACCAAAAAGTGTCGACCTTTAGCGCGGGCGATAATAGTAATGCCTAACTGCTGCGCCAGTGCTAAGCCCATCTGAGTGACGCCGCTACGTGATAGCAAAATGGGGATCCCCATCTTGGCGACTTTAATCACCATTTCAGAGGTTAATCGGCCTGTGGTATAAAAAATCTTGTTATCACCACGATCCTGCGTCAGCCACATATCCCCTGCCAAGGTATCAACGGCGTTATGGCGGCCGACATCTTCAACGAAGGCCATAATCCTATCGTCTTCGCACAAACCACAGCCATGCACAGCGCCAGCATTCTTATAGGTTTCGTTATATTCGTTGATATTTTTCAATAAGCTATACAGCGTGCTTTGCTTCAAACTCGGTGTAGGTAAATTGATGTTATCTAGATCCTGCATGAAACTGCCATAAACCGTGCCTTGACCACAGCCTGACGTCACGGTTTTTTCAGAGAGCTTCTCGTCGAGATCGGCAGTTTGTTCACGGGTAACCACAGCCGCAGAACTCACATCCCAATCGACGATGACAGAGTCCAGCAGGCTCACATCCGAAATAAAGCCTTGGTTCTTAAGATAACCTAACGCCAGAGACTCAGGTTTTGCCCCTAGGGTCATCAGCGTCACTATCGGACGCCAGTTTAAATAAACGGTAAGTGGACGTTCGCAGGCGACAAATTTATCTAGCACTTCCCCAGCTTCATTCACTGCTTTTACGGCAATGGTTAACGGTACTTCCGCTTGGGTTCTCACAAAAGAACACTGATGATGAGGCTTCTGAGTGGGGTTAGCTGCCGCTACTTCTTTATCTGTGCCCATGCTGTTTTCCGAAATCATAATGCTACCGCTTAACGAGTCATGGCCTGAGCATAGCAATATTTATACCTAGGTATAAAACTCGGGTTTAAATGCGTGATCTGCCGCAATGCTGATTTTTCATTAGCCCTTTTATGTCCCAAACAAAACCCAGCATTGGACAAAATGTCCACTTTTGAGGGGGTTTTTGATGATCTAGTTCAAACTAATACCCCATGTTTACTGGCACCAATATTGCAGTGACCTTTTATCGCAATTTGTTGGTAAAACCGATCCGTTCGATCTACGGTTCGTCCATCAACACGGCTGAGACGGAGAGACAATGCAACATACAACGAATGTTTGGCCCATGTACGTTTCACTTAAAAAAGTAGAGAAACAAGTTGGCCGCTGGACCTCAGTACAATGGGAAATTGAACACCTACTTCCCGCTACCCATCAAGCCCCTGACGACGCGACCTTAGTGCTCCTCGAACTGCACAAAGACGAGCGTGCTAGCTATCGACTCAATCTCGATGTAGACAACGCTATGCTGTATTTAGTGTGCGATGAAACGGCCGATGGCACTTGGATACCCGCAGCACTGTCGGCAGACCAAAACGTCGCCGCAGGTTGTCTTGAGGGTAATACCCCTGTTATCAACCTATTGATGCCAGAAGCTATCGCTTGTTGGATTGAAGCCTTTATCACCCAGCATGGCGAAGTCGAAATCGCCGCCCATCGCCGTAAGCATGTCGATGGCCGTAAGAATCAAGGCCCGAGTCACGATCCACTTCGGAGGGACTAATGGCTGAATCCACGCAAAAAACGGCTGGGCTACTGAGTCGCTGGAACCAGCGTCGCGAACAAGTTGCCGCTGAACAAGCGCGAGAAACTCAAGAAGAAGCCGCGCCTCAAGCGCCGATCGCGACCGAAGCCACTGTGGCAGTTGAGTCGCTTAATCCCACAGAACCCGCAGTAGAGTCCAATACTGCCGAACATGACGATCCGAATCGCATGCTCACGGCGGCGGATTTACCCAATCCCGACGAAATTGAAATTGGCGGCAGCTTTGCGAGTTTTATGGGCGCGAATGTCGATCCGGCGGCGAAATCTGCGGCGCTGCGCGCACTGTGGAAACAACCACATTTCAACGAGATAGATGGGCTTTTAGAATATGCGCTCGATTACAGTAATCAGCCCAAACTCAGCGCCGAAGTTTCAGCAGAATTAGCGCAAAAAGTCTTCCGCTACATCACCAAAGACAGCGAAACGCCGGATGAAGAGTCAGCCTTAGCCAAACAAGCTACAGAAACTAATCCATCCGCTAGTCTAGATGTAAGCGAAACCACGACTCAAGAAGTCGAAACCGAATTGGCAGCAGAGCCGATAGCGGACAATTTGGATGGGGAGACTGATGACCTACCCCAAAATGCACCAGAGCCCTCGGCTCAGGCCCAAACCCGAGTTGTTTAACGTCAGTTTAGCTAATTTTAATGTCCGTAACTTTGGTATGTGAATTGCTGTACTAAGACATAAAAAAGCTTAGATAAAAGCAGAAAAGGCAATGACTTACTTATTACCAGCCGCCTAAATCTGCCCAGATACAGTAAAACAAGAAACAGCCAAAGTACTGTTCAGGAACGCAATGTGAGCACTCATTTGATGACCAATCAAACCCAAGAAGCGTTAAAACAAGCGCGGCAACAGGTGTTAGCGCAAACTCAGATGCTGCAGAATCTGATCCCGCCAACCGTCAGCTACACCACCGAAGGCAATGTCCTCATTATCGGCCCAGAAGATCTGGCTCGCCTTGCCGCGGACAAATTGTCCACTATGGCCCATCGCGTGATTTTAGCCAATGAAGCCATTACCAGCCAAGATGAAGCCCACCTCGAACGTGTGATGGCAGCGGCAACCGATGTCGAAAGTTACTACAACAAACTCATTGGTGTAAAAGGCTTTTTAGGCCAATTCCAAGTCAGTGTTGAACATCAAGATGGCGCGGCCGAACTCAGTTTAGTGTCGATTCGCAAACCCCATTTCGATATCGTACTCGATTTGAGCAGCACAGCTTGTTTGAACTTAGAAATGCTGCCACCCGGTTATTTCTATGTCGGCCAAGACACTGAGAAACTCGAAGATGCCCTCGCGCAAATTCCCGATCTCGTCGGCCAATTCGACAAGCCTCGCTACGTCAAAATCAACCCAGATATTTGTGCCCATGACCGCAATGGCATCAATGGTTGTAATCGTTGCCTTAACTTTTGCCCAGCCGATGCGATTAGTAGCGTGGCGAAGAAAATTGAAATCGACCCATACCTTTGCCACGGCGCGGGCAGCTGTACCAGCGCTTGCCCAACGGGTGCTATCAGTTACGATTTACCGACGCCGCAGGCCTTACATTCATATCTGAACAAAGTCGTTAGTCGTTTCCGCGAGCAAGCCCAAACCGCACCGGTGATATTGTTCCACGATAATGCCGTCGGCGCCGACTTTATTACCGATGATCTAGCGGGTGATATTATCCCCGTCGCCTTAGAAGAAATTACGGTTGCCAGCTTAGATCATTGGCTGTCGGTACTCGCATGGGGCGCACGCCAAGTGCTGATCCTTAATACCGACGCCACGGCGCCAACTCTTACGCAAATGCTTAAAGGCGAACTTTCGTTAGCCAACAGTATTTTAGATGAGATGGGTCAGCCGCAACGTATCAGCCTCATTGACCAAAGCATGCTTGCCGATTTAGATGCGATGCTCGATATCAGCTTAGATTGGCCCGTGATCGTGCCCGCTGCATTTGCCTCGACCACTAAACGCAACACGCTGTTTGAAGCGATAGATCACCTCAATAGCCAAGCGGGTGAAATTGATACTTGCCTTAGCCTCAACAACATTCCCTTTGGCAAAGTCAGCGTGAATGTCGAAAAGTGCACTATGTGTATGTCCTGCGTGGCAATTTGCCCAACCGTGGCATTACAAGATGGCGGCGACAAACCTGCACTACACTTTATTGAGCAAAACTGCGTGCAATGCGGCTTATGTGAAGCGGCCTGTCCTGAAAAAGTGATAAGCCTAACGCCACAAATTAATTTTGATAAAGCTGCTCGTCAGCAACAACACACCCTGAAAGAAGAAGCCCCCTTCGAATGTATTCGCTGCGGCTCTCCTTTTGCGACCCAATCTATGGTGCATCGGATGCTGGATATGGTCGGCGCGCACAGCGCATTTTCTGCCAATATTGAGCGCTTGAAAATGTGTGGCGACTGCCGGGTAAAAGACATGTTTGAAGACATTCTTCAAGATCCTGAAAAGCAACTGCGATAAGAGATCCGCTATGACCGAATCAGTAAGACAAGTTTCAGAAAACGATCAGTTGAGAGCCGATATCTATCAACTGTTAGCCGCCCTATTGCGCCGTCAGCCGAGTCCTGAACTGCTGCAATTTTTAGCCAATCTTGAAATCGATGCCAATGAAGACAACGAGATGACCAAAGCTTGGTTATCACTCCAACTTGCCGCCCAGCAGTTCAACGATGAACAGCTTGAAGACGAGTATTTTGCACTATTCCTCGGCGTGGGCTCTGGTGAAATCCTGCCCTATGGCAGCTGGTTTATGACTGGCTCCTTAATGGACAAACCGCTGGCATTATTGCGCCAAGACCTGATGCAACTCGGATTTGAACGCGAAGACAACGTCAAAGAACCCGAAGATCATGTGGCCGCCCTGTGTGAAGTGATGGGAACCCTGATTTTAGAAGCGCCGAGCTATCGCCAACTGGCTTTTTACCAACGCCATATCGGCAGTTGGATTGGCCGCTTCTGCGACAACTTAGCTAAGGCGCCCAGCGCTGCGTTTTACGCAACTGTAGCCCAGCTGGCAAAAGCCTTCTTTGAAATGGAAGCCAGTGCCTTTGAACAATTGAGCTTAGATATTCCCGTCAATTGCCCAGGCAGCGCCGACCTACAACCGGCCACCAGCGATTTAGCAAAACCAGTGGAATTAATGAACTAAGACTAAGCTTAATAATAGCGCGACCTGTGCGCGCTAGATATCAGTGCTAAATGGATTTAAACAGCGAAGGTGAAGTCACACGCACCTTCGCAACAATAACGAAAGCTTAGGCTTTCACAATAACCGAGGTGGTCGCCGTTTGTGCCACCTTATCCCGCAACACAAGGAGACACTATGAAGAAGCCAGCTTCCGATATGGGCCGTCGTCAATTGCTCAAAGCATTGGCACTCGGCAGTGCGGCAGGCGCAGTGGTAACCGTGAGCAGTCAGGCGTTAGCTTCGACAAAAACGGCAGCAACCACAGAGCCTAAGAGTGAGAACTACCGCGAAACCGACCATATCCGTAACTATTATGCGTCGTTGAACAACTAACCAGAGGAGAGTGTGTGATGCGATTAACCCGCAAAACAGACCAGGTTGTCGAATCTAAAGCGCCAGCACTGGGTCTCAATCGTCGTCAGTTCTTAAAATCGGCAGGTCTTGCCACAGGTGGCATCGCTGCGGCGTCCATGCTGGGCACAGGTATGATGCGTAAAGCACAAGCCCAAGAAGACATAGGCCACAATGTTCCCACCGAAGTTAAACGTACCATCTGTTCTCACTGCGCCGTCGGCTGTGGTGTATATGCAGAAGTACAAAACGGCGTGTGGACAGGTCAAGAACCGGCATTTGACCATCCCTTTAACCAAGGCGGACACTGCGCGAAAGGTGCGGCACTGCGTGAGCACGGCCACGGTGAAAAACGCCTGAAATACCCAATGAAGTTAGAAGGCGGCAAGTGGAAAAAGATCTCTTGGGATCAAGCGATTAATGAAGTCGGCGACAAGATGGCAGCGATTCGTCAAGAGTCAGGTCCAGATTCCGTTTACTTTATGGGTAGCGCCAAGTTTTCGAACGAACAAGCTTATTTATATCGCAAATTAGCGGCACTGTGGGGCACGAACAACGTCGACCATTCAGCCCGTATTTGTCACTCTACCACGGTAGCCGGTGTTGCTAACACTTGGGGCTACGGTGCGCAAACCAACTCGATTAACGATATCCGCCACACTAAGTGCATCATGTTTGTGGGTTCAAACCCAAGTGAAGCCCACCCAGTGGCAATGCAACATATTCTGGTCGCCAAAGAACGCGGCGCGAAAGTGATTGTTGTTGATCCACGTTTCACCCGTACTGCAGCGAAATCTGACGAGTACGTGCATATCCGCCCAGGTACAGATATCCCCTTCATTTATGGCCTGTTATGGCACATTTTTGAAAACGGCTGGGAAGATAAAGAGTTTATCAAACAACGCGTATACGGCATCGAGCGTATCCGTGAAGAAGCCAAAAAATACACCCCAGAAGAAGTTGAACTGGTTGCAGGCGTGCCTAAGGCGCAAATGTACCGTGTGGCTAAAATGCTGGCCGAAACGAAACCCGGCACTATCGTTTGGTGTATGGGCGGTACTCAGCATCACGTCGGTAATGCCAACACCCGTTCATACTGTATTTTACAGTTAGCCCTAGGCAACATGGGTGTTTCTGGTGGCGGGACTAACATCTTCCGTGGTCACGATAACGTGCAAGGCGCGACTGACTTTGGTTTGTTATTCGACAACTTACCCGGTTACTACGGCTTAACGACAGGCGCATGGGCTCACTGGTCAAATGTATGGGATCTCGATCCTAAATGGATTGCCAGCCGTTTCGACCAAGGTGAATACCTAGGCCAAACACCACAAACATCAGCCGGTATTCCTTGCTCTCGCTGGCACGATGGGGTGTTAGAAGATAAAACCAAAATTGCGCAGAAAGACAATATCCGTCTGGCGTTCTTCTGGGGACAATCGGTTAACACTGAAACCCGTGGTCGTGAAGTGCGTGAAGCATTGAACAAGATGGATACTGTGGTTGTGGTCGATCCTTTCCCAACCATGGCAGGTGTTATGCACCAACGTAAAGACGGTGTGTATCTATTGCCTGCGGCGACGCAATTCGAAACCTATGGTTCAGTATCGGCCTCAAACCGTTCGCTCCAATGGCGTACTAAAGTCATCGAGCCACTGTTTGAGTCTCTGCCCGATCACATCATCATGTATAAGTTCGCTAAAAAATGGGGCGTTGAAAAAGAATTCTGTAAGCACATTCAAGTGAATGGCGAAGAGCCTTTGATTGAAGATGTGACCCGCGAATTCAATACCGGTATGTGGACAGTGGGTTACACAGGTCAAAGCCCTGAGCGTTTGAAAATGCACCAAGAAAACTGGGGCACTTTCGATGTCAATAATCTAACAGCACCCGGCGGCCCAGCTAAGGGTGAAGTCTACGGTTTACCTTGGCCATGTTGGGGTACACCAGAGATGAAACATCCTGGTACCCAGATCCTGTACGATCAATCAAAACACGTGAAAGACGGTGGCGGTAACTTCCGTGCCCGTTACGGTGTCGAGCACGATGGCGTCAACATTCTTGCCGAAGGTTCTTTCTCTAAAGGCAGTGAGATTCAAGATGGTTATCCTGAATTCTCCGCCGACATGCTCAAGCAATTGGGTTGGTGGGATGAACTTACAGATGCAGAGAAAAAACGCGCCGAAGGCAAAAACTGGAAGACTGACATTTCTGGTGGCATCCAACGTGTTGCGATCAAGCATGGCTGTATTCCCTATGGTAACGCTAAAGCCCGTTGTATCGTTTGGACTTTCCCAGATGATATCCCGAAACACCGCGAACCACTTTACACTCCTCGTCGTGACTTAGTCGCCAAATACCCAACCTACGAAGACCGTATGGTTGCGCGTCTGCCGACCTTGTATAAGTCAATCCAAGATAAGGACTTTACCCAAGGCTTCCCACTGACACTGACCTCTGGTCGTCTAGTGGAATACGAAGGCGGCGGTGAAGAATCCCGTTCTAACCCTTGGCTTGCTGAGCTGCAACAAGAAATGTTCATCGAGATGAACCCTGCGGATGCTGCGGATCGCGGCGTGCGTGACGGTGACAATGTCTTTGTGCATGGTCCAGAAGGCGCCAAGATCACGGTTAAGGCTATGGTGACACCGCGCGTTATTGCCGGTGAATGTTTTATGCCATACCACTTTGCTGGTGTGTTTGAGGGCGAAAGCCTAGCGAAAAACTATCCTGAAGGCACAGTGCCTTACGTGATAGGCGAATCGGCAAACACCATTTTAACTTATGGCTACGACGTTGTGACTCAGATGCAAGAAACTAAGTCCAGCTTGTGCCAGATCAGCAAAGCCTAACCTACTTGATGAGGAGATAAGCCATTATGGCAGTCATGAAATTTCTGTGTGACACCAAGCGCTGCATCGAGTGTAACGGTTGTGTCACTGCATGTAAGAACGAAAACGACTCCGCTCTCGAGTGGGGAATCCAACGTCGCCGCGTGGTGACGATTAACGATGGCCTACCTGGCGAAGCCTCTATTTCAGTGGCATGTATGCACTGTACTGACGCTCCCTGCATGGCCGTATGTCCGGCAGATTGTTTCTACCGTACCGAAGACGGCATAGTGCTACACAACAAAGATACCTGTATCGGTTGTGGTTATTGCTTCTATGCTTGTCCATTTGGTGCACCGCAATTCCCGAAAAAGACTGCCTTTGGTAGTCGTGGCAAGATGGACAAGTGTACTTTCTGCGCCGGTGGCCCAGAAGAAACCTTCTCCGAAGCCGAGCGTAAAAAATACGGCGCCAACCGTATTGCTGAGGGCAAGTTACCTATGTGTGCTGAGCTTTGTTCGACAAAAGCCCTGCTCGCGGGTGATGCGGAAGTGGTATCCAATATCTACCGTCAACGTATGGCCTCTCGTGGCAATCCTAACGTGATTTGGGGTTACAACCCCAAGACAGGTGAGATTAACTAAGCAGAGCGAGGGTTAGGGAGTCATCCCTAACCTCTGGCAAGGAGTGAAAATGTTAAACAAACAGTTAAACAAATCACTGCGCAGTCTGTTTGCTCTGTTGGTGCTCGTCATGGGATTGGGATTAGGTTCAGTAATGAGCGCAAGCCCAGTACACGCAAGTGATCAGCAATCGAGTCAACAACAGGCGAAAGCGCAAACCAGCGATGCCGATCTTTGGCGGGCGGTAAAAGCAGGCGATGCCGGCTATACCACTGCCAAAGGGATAGATACTGGGGTGTTGATTAACGTTGCCGGTAACCAAGGTAAAGAACTGAGAAACCAATATCTAACCCCGATTATGGCTTTGGCCGTCGTCGGTGTGTTTGGGGCTTTCTTATTGTTTTATCTGGTGAATGGTCCATCAAAACTCAGCAAGGGCTTTTCAGGCAAGTTAGTGGCGCGTTGGTCTAAGGCGGATCTGTGGATCCACTGGATCATGGCGAGCAGCTGCCTGACACTGATGTTTACCGGTTTAACCATAATGTTAGGTAAGCATGTTGTTCAACCCATGTTAGGGCCTGATCTGTGGGCGCCATTGATCTACGGCAGCAAAACCATCCACGATTGGGCTGGTCCCATTTTTATCGCGGCTTGGGCTGTCTGTGTCGTCAAATGGATGCCACTACAAACCTTCAAGATGTATGATTTGAAATGGTTTTTAGTGGTAGGTGGTTATATCAACTTTGGCCCATTCAAAGGTAAACACCCCGACAGTGGTTTTGCTAACGCCGGTGAAAAAATGTGGTTCTGGACCCTGATGTTGTTTGGTTTATTTATCAGTGTTTCTGGCATCATGTTGGTGTTACCTGGCTTAGACTTACCGCGCGAAGCCTCCATGGGCGCGCTACTGATCCACTCTATCAGCGCCATTATTCTGATTGCCTTTACCATAGTGCATATTTGGATGGCGACCGTACTCAGCGAAGGCGGTATGGAGTGTATGAAGTCAGGCTATTGTGATGAAAACTGGGCAATCCAGCACCACAATCTCTGGTATGACGAAATCAAAGCCAACGGCAACTTAAAGTATAAAGACTAAGTTAAACCGCAGCTTTTTGGTCCTTAAAACACCCCGCCATGCGGGGTGTTCTTTTATCTGTACTTCATTCGACAATACAAAAACTTAACACCTGAAACGCTGTGATACAAAAAGCCGCCAGCGCCCTGCTCCCAAGGGAGTTGCGAAACTATGAGCGAGTTAACGCTTTAAGAGAACGGCAGCCGATTTCAACACTGCAAACTGTCCTAGATCAATTCCTACTCAACCCTTTCCTACTATATTGCCGTCACGCGCGATGATTGATGGCAAACAAGATGATTTCATTATCTTTTCCACCGCTAATCTTCACTTTTTGATAACAAGATGAATCCCACAAAAAGCCGTGCGATCTCAAAAAACTAAACCCTAATTTCAGGAGTCAGCATGAAGCAGCAACCCAGCGATTTATCTCGCCGATCTTTGCTTAAAGCGCTCACCGTCGGCAGCGTAGCGGGTGCCGCGATTGCCGCAACCGGCATGAGCGTGGCACAGGCCAGCGAGAGCAGCAAGGTAACCACCAAAGCGTCAAAGGGTTACCACGAAACTGCGCACATCAGCAGCTATTACAATAGCTTGCGCAGCTAATCTAGGAGAAGTCAGCGATGAAGTTAACTCGCAAGTCTAGTGTCGCCCCAGTGGCAGACAAACCGGCGTTAGGCATTAGCCGTCGTCAATTTATGAAGCACGCAGGTATTGCCACCGGTGGTATTGCGGCGGCATCACTAATGGGTACAGGCATGATGCGTCGCGTCGAAGCCAAAGAAGTGCCACATGATGCCCCTATCGAAGTCAAACGTACTATTTGTAGTGCCTGCGCCGTCGGTTGTGGTCTGTATGCCGAAGTACAAAATGGCGTGTGGACGGGTCAAGAACCTGCATTCGATCATCCCTTCAACGCCGGTGGTCACTGCGCTAAAGGTGCGGCACTGCGTGAGCATGGCCACGGTGAAAAACGCCTGAAATACCCAATGAAATTGGTTGATGGCAAGTGGAAAAAAATCTCTTGGGAAGATGCGATTAACGAAGTGGGCGACCAAATGCTCAACATTCGTAAAGAATCCGGCCCAGACTCAGTGTACTTCATGGGTAGCGCTAAGTTCTCTAACGAAGGTTGCTACATGTACCGCAAACTGGCGGCCATGTGGGGCACAAACAACGTCGACCATTCAGCTCGTATTTGTCACTCTACCACGGTAGCCGGTGTTGCTAACACTTGGGGCTACGGTGCGCAAACTAACTCCTTTAACGATATCCAAAACGCGAATGCGATTTTCTTTATCGGTGCTAACCCTGCAGAAGCCCACCCAGTGGCGATGCAACATATTCTGATCGCTAAAGAAAGAAACAACGCTAAGTTGATCGTGGTTGATCCACGCTTCTCTCGTACCGCGGCGCATTCAGATCTGCACTGTGCATTGCGTCCAGGTACTGATATTCCTTTTATCTACGGTATGTTATGGCACATTTTTGAAAACGGTTGGGAAGATAAGACTTTTATTCAACAACGTGTTTTCGAGATGGACACCATTCGCGCCGAGGCGAAAAAATTCCCACCTAAAGAAGTAGAAAACATCACAGGCGTGAGCGAAGCCGAGGTTTATCAAGCAGCGAAACTGATGGCTGATAACCGCCCAGGTACTGTGATCTGGTGTATGGGTGGTACTCAACACCACGTCGGTAATGCCAACACCCGCGCTTACTGTATTCTGCAATTAGCGCTAGGTAACATGGGCGTGTCAGGCGGCGGAACGAACATTTTCCGTGGTCACGATAACGTGCAAGGCGCGACTGACTTAGGTTTGTTATTCGATAACTTACCGGGTTACTACGGCTTAACAACAGGTGCTTGGACTCACTGGACCCACGTGTGGGATCTAGACATGGAATGGATGAAAGGCCGTTTCGATCAAGGCACTTATCTTGGCCGTGAACCTATGACTACGCCGGGTATCCCTTGTTCTCGCTGGCACGATGGTGTGCTAGAAGAAAAAGGCAAACTCGCGCAGCAAGATAACATTCGCATGGCGTTTTTCTGGGGACAATCGGTGAACACCGAAACCCGCCAACGTGACGTGCGTGATGCCTTAGACAAGATGGACACTGTGGTGGTGGTTGATCCATTCCCAACTATGGCAGGTGTGATGCATCGCCGTAAGAATGGTGTTTACTTGCTACCAGCAGCGACACAGTTTGAAACTGAAGGCTCAGTTTCAAACTCTGGCCGCAGTCAGCAATGGCGCGAAAAAGTCATAGAGCCATTGTTTGAATCTAAAACCGATATCGAAATCATGTATCGCTTAGCGCAAAAACTTGGTTTTGCTGAGCAGTACACTAAACGCATCGCTAAAGAAAATGATTTGCCTGTGATTGAAGACATCACCCGCGAAATCAACCGCGGCATGTGGACTATCGGTATGACGGGCCAAAGCCCTGAACGTCTGAAACTGCATACCCAAAACTGGGGCACCTTCAGCAACAAGACGCTCGAAGCCGCAGGCGGCCCAGCGAAAGGCGAAACCTACGGTTTACCTTGGCCATGTTGGGGCACGCCAGAAGCGAAACACCCCGGCACCCAAATTCTGTACGATCAATCCAAACACGTTAAAGACGGTGGTGGTAACTTCCGTGCCCGTTACGGCGTTGAATACAATGGCAAAAATCTATTGGCCGAAGGCTCTTTCTCTAAAGGTGCTGAAATCCAAGACGGTTATCCAGAGTTCTCTGACAAGCTGCTCAAGCAACTCGGTTGGTGGGATGATCTGACAGCTGCAGAAAAAGCCGAAGCCGAAGGCAGAAACTGGAAGACAGATTTGTCAGGCGGCATAGTTCGCGTAGCGATCAAGCATGGCTGTATTCCTTTCGGTAACGCTAAAGCCCGTTGTATTGTTTGGACTTTCCCAGACCAAGCGCCAGTTCACCGCGAACCGTTATACACGCCGCGCCGTGACTTAGTGGCCAAATACCCAACCTATGCCGACATGCAAGTGCACCGTCTGCCTACGCTGTATAAGTCAATTCAAGACAAAGACATGAGCGGCAAGTACCCACTGGTACTGACCTCTGGCCGTCTGGTTGAATACGAAGGGGGTGGTGAAGAATCTCGTTGTAACCCTTGGCTAGCTGAACTTCAACAGGAAATGTTTGTTGAGATAAGCCCTGCGGATGCTGCTGATCGCGGCATTCGTAACGGTGAAGACGTCTGGTTAGAAGGCGCCGAAGGTGGCCGTATTAAGGTACAAGCTATGGTGACGCCACGCGTTAAACCTGGCGTGACCTTTATGCCATATCACTTTGCGGGTGTGATGCACGGCGAAAGTTTAGCGCCTAATTATCCAGAGGGCACAGTGCCTTACGTTATCGGTGAATCCGCTAACACTGCGCTGACCTATGGTTATGACCCTGTGACACAAATGCAGGAAACCAAGGCATCACTGTGTCAGATCGTTAAAGCGTAAGTGCAGCTTAAGCTAGGAGAATTGCCATTATGGCTACAATGAAATTTTTGTGTGATACCAAGCGCTGCATCGAATGTAACGGTTGTGTCACTGCCTGTAAAAACGAAAACGACTCCGCTCTCGAGTGGGGGATCCAACGCCGCCGCGTAGTGACCATTAACGATGGTCAACGTGGAGAAGCCTCTATCTCTGTCGCCTGTATGCATTGCTCAGATGCACCTTGTATGGCAGTTTGCCCAGCAAATTGCTTCTACAGAACCGACGACGGCATAGTGCTACACAACAAAGATGCCTGTATTGGTTGCGGTTACTGCTTGTACGCCTGTCCGTTTGGCGCACCACAGTTCCCGAAAAAAGGTGCCTTTGGTAGCCGTGGCAAGATGGATAAATGTACCTTCTGCGCTGGCGGCCCAGAAGAAAACCACTCAGAGGCAGAGCGCCAAAAATACGGTTCAAACCGTATTGCCGAAGGCAAACTGCCTATGTGTGCAGAACTGTGTGCCACTAAGGCCCTGTTAGCGGGTGATGCTGAAATTGTTTCAAACATCTTCCGTGAACGTGTGGCTTACCGTGGTGCTAAAAACGCGGCTTGGAATTAATTCAGGTCAACAGGATCTGTCCACAGACTTAGCTTAGCGCCTGCTCAGGCGGGCGCGACTAAGTGAGAGAGGATGTATGATGAACAAATGGTTCAAACACATAGGTTTAGCCATAGCACTGCTATTTAGTGCCGTGTGTATAGCCAATGGTGGTGATGAACTGGCGAATCAAGTTCAACAGTCTGATGCCCAAATTTGGGCACAACTGAAGGATGGTGCCACGGGATACACTACCTCCCAAAGTGAGTTTCATGCTCAGCCGATCAATACCTATGATCTACGGGTATTAGAGCTACGTAGCGACTGGTTAGCGCCGGCCTTAATGGCAGCACTATTCGGCATGATTATTATCTTTGTTTTATTTATCAAGGTGAACGGCATCTCCAAGCTGCACCATGGTTTTTCAGGCAAGTTAGTGCATCGCTGGTCTAAGTTTGATGTTTCAATCCACTGGTTAGGCGCAATCCCGTGCTTACTGTTGATTTTAACCGGCTTAACCTTGCTGGCGGGTCGCTTCTTCTTCCAACCTTGGTTGGGCGAAGGCATCTGGGAAGCTATCGTGTACGGTGCGAAACAAATCCATGACGTGATGGCGATTCCCTTCATGATAGGTTGGGCATTAATGACCACCCTGTGGGCGAAAAACCAGCTGCCCAAAATGTACGACGTAAAGTGGTTCATGGTGGTAGGCGGTTACATTAACTTTGGCCCGTTCAAAGGTAAGCACCCAGACGCAGGTTTTGCGAACGCCGGTGAGAAAATGTGGTTCTGGGCCTTTGCCCTGTTTGGATTAGTGATTTCGGCCTCTGGCATGTTGTTACTCTTCCCTAACCTGTTCGAGCCAAGCCGTACATTAAGCTTGATCGCACTCGTGCTGCACTCTGTGAGCGCAATCGTGATCTGTGCTTTCTCTATCGTGCACATCTTCATGGCAACCGTGATGTCAGAAGGCGGTATGGAATGTATGGTGTCTGGCTACTGCGATGAAAACTGGGCAAGCCAACATCACAACCTGTGGTTTGACGAAATCAAAGCTAACGGCACCTTGAAATACAAAGACTAACTGCCATTGACTCGTCTCAACGCATAAAAGAAACCGTCGGTTTAACTAAAAACACCTCGCAGCGTCGAGGTGTTTTTCTTCATGCCAATATTGATACATTTTAAAACATTTACTCAATCTGTGATGTCGCTCACAAGCGGCAATACCTGTGTTGTTTCTATGTTTCAAAATTTAGGAGATTTGACAAATTATAAATTAAAAACAATAAGTTAGAATTCAACGTTATTTTGCAACTCAATATATAATCAACCCAGCGTTTGATTACATGCAACAATATGAAAACAAGTATTAATAAACAATGCCTTACGGCGTAATTTAAACAACCATCAATTTGCACCCTCTTATTTCAGGCTGTAAAATGACCATATTGTGTAATTTTATTACATCACCTCTTCTATCCGTTTTACATCCTTAAGGTCACTATGTTTAATAATGCTAAAACCAGCACTCTGACGGCTTTGCCCTCGGTGATCGCGAGTATTCTCCTCATCATCATAGGTATCTCATCCTATCGTAGCTTTACCGATCTCGGTGAAACTAGCCGTCGCTTAGTCAACAATACCCAACTGGCAGAAACCTTTACCAATATACGTGCTGAATTCTTTGAAATTCGTTTAGCGACGCTAGTCCATAATGAGAAAGGCATTACCGAACATCAACAGAACATTGGCCAGCTAGTCGCTAAACTCTCTGAGTTTGATACCAATTTCATGGGCCAAAATGCGCGTAACATTCAGACTTTACAGCCACAGATAGAGCAATATGTCCGTCTTTACCGACAAGAAGTTACGCTTGCTGAGCGCACCGCCACAGAAGCGGAATTAACTGAGGAACGTCGTGAACTTGGTCCTAAAGTCAGCGATCAAATTAATCAACTCGTTTCACTAATCACTATCCGTAACCATGAGTTAGGAACTCAGGCAGGAAGTAAGATTGCTATCGCAGAAAGCTTGTTACTAGGCCTGATCTTATTTGCCATCGTCGCCTCACTTCTCAGCGCGCTCTTTATGAGCAAACGCTTAGTCCGAATCGTCAATGACATTAAGCTGGTAATGGAACGCCTAGCCAATGGCGACCTGACACATAAGACAAACATAAAGGGTGACAACGAACTCTGCTCACTCGCCACCGATCTCGATCGCGTTATCGATAATCTACGCCATATCATCTCAGATATTACCCAAGCCTCAGATCACATGTCTGACCAAATTGGCCAACTGAATGTGCAATCCAATACTAATAGTGGTGCGCTACAAACTCACGCAGTCGAAACCGACCAAGTCGTAACGGCCATGACAGAAATGAGCGCGACTGCCCATAACGTTGCTGGTGATGCCGCGTCTGCAGCCCAGTTTACTCAGCAAGCCAATGAACAAGCTGATAAATCGAAGAAAGCCGTTGAACAAGCCGCCAACACTGTGATTGCCTTGGTGACTAAAGTCGATGTAGCAGCCGATGCGATTAATGATATGAACGAAAACACTCGTCATATCGCCGCTATTTTAAATGTAATAGGCGAGATTGCCGATCAGACCAATCTGCTCGCGCTTAATGCGGCCATCGAAGCCGCCCGTGCAGGTGAACAAGGTCGAGGCTTTGCCGTTGTCGCCGATGAAGTGCGTACATTGGCCGCTCGTACTCAAGCCAGTACATCCGAGATCAATCAGATGCTTGAACGTTTACGCCGCGGTGCCGATGCAGCCGTGACCGCAATGGAGCAAACCAAACACAGTTGCCAACAAGCCGCTGACACAACCACTCTGGTAACGGAAAACCTCGATACCCTGACCGCTTATGTGTTCGATATTAATGGGCTTAGCACTCAAATCGCCACCGCCGCCGAAGAGCAAAGCGCCGTGACCGAAGAAATAAACCGTAATCTGACCACCATTCGTGAAATGGTCGATGAACTGAATCAAAGCGGTAAAGCCACACTTAACAGCGCTACAGCTTTAGCCGCGACGAAGGAACAACTCGTCGGCGTGGTATCGCATTTTAAGCTTTAAGCTAATATTTACTCATCCACTCTCGAAACAAACCCCTCGCGAGGGGTTTCACTTAGTTACTGAGCCGCAATTTAACTGCAAAGAACGTATCAAGTCACGGCAACTGAATTGACCCACCTTGCCCAATATGACAGCTAGCATCACGGGAGATAATTGCCGCATGAAGGTTATGATCACCCTCTAATACGACTTTTCCTTGCTCGACAAAGGTAATGAGTAATTCCCCAGTATTAAGACGATGGGGAGTCGGCTTAGCAATATTGCCGAAACTAGGCTCAACCACTAACTCCTCAACACCTAATTGACCATTAGGGTTCAGACATCGACGCCAAAGGGATAATCCACTATTTTCTTGAATGGGGTAAACATAATAAATATCAATATTGCCATCTGGTCTGATAATAGCCTTAGCATCGTGCACTGCCGCATCAGTCAAGTTAATAGGTATAGCCTCTGTCCAAGTATTCCCTAAATTACTGGATATTCTAAAATGAGTCTTAATGATAAAGACAGGTTTACCGCTGGGCTGAGTTTGACTTATGCGGAAGGATTTTTGAAAAAAATAGACAATATCACCACCGGAGAAAGATGAAAGATAAGGCATAAAACCTGAACTATCTATAGCTGAGGGGGTATCAAATTTGACGCCATCATTACTTAGTGCAAAATAAAGACTGCAACATTTTTTGGCGGTATACACAATAGCAACGCTGTTGCGACTAACTCGATGAAATTTAATATTACTTGATGGCGCAATCGCATCCTTTAATGATACTGGTTCTATTTCGACTAAAACCCCATTACGCAATTTGGCTCGAAATACATCAGCCTCAGACTTAAAGCTGCGGGCCTCAAGATAATACAACCAATCTTCGCCATTAAAGTTAACTAAACTCACGGACGAGACTATATTAGAAGGACTTTCAGGTAAAATATTGACTAATGCACCTTTATCTAACACGCCATGATCAAAATTTAAAGGAGTATACCTCAACCAACCTTTTTCCATCTTATATCCACTCCAAGATTCATACACTAAAGTATTGGATGTTCCAGATTGGATTAGGGCACTTGTAAATTGAATGGCGCTGGGATGCTCTACGCGCAGTACATTTTCTCTTTTTAAAGGCAGTTCATTGCCACTCGCCGTAAATGAACATGCAATAACAATATATATAATTACCCGCTTTATTATCCATTCATCAGGTAAGAATTTCATATTTATTCATCCTTAAATATTGAATACCACTAAAAAACTGCGGACACAGCCAATCAACGATGCCGTCGTCGGCTTCCATGTAACGCCCACACACCATATTCGTACTCAATACGTTAAGCGGCACACTTGCCACATTTAGTTCACAGCCTAACTTTATATTACCTGCCAACTACCTAGCTAATCACTTTAAGAATCGGGATATATTAAGATGAAAAATGTGCTCGTCACCTCAGGCTTGTGCCTGTCAGTTTTGCTACTGAGTGCTTGTAATTCGGATGATAAATCCCGATAAGTGTGTTAACAATAATACCCTGACTCGAATCGTGACTATCAACTTGGCGACCGGCGCTATTGGCCAATATTTGTATCAGCAAGAAATTGCCCAGAACTCTAACTCAGCGATCGTTGCCTTAAGTAACAGCCAATTTTTAGTGTTAGAACGTGATGGCAAGTTTTTTAATATCGACACTGATGTGATGAAGCATGTATACAAGATAGATATAAGCGGCGCGACGGATCTCGAGACCGTCGCTGCACAAGCTGATATCGCCCAAGATGCAGCGTTAGGTTTAACCCTTAAAGGTAAAACCTTAGAACAGGTAGCGCTAAGCGATGGCTGGGAGGCACTTGCAGCCAATGGCATCATACCCGCGACAAAATCACTGGTGCTTGATATGGCCGCCAAAACACAATATCCCCATGACAAAATGGAAGGTTTGTGGCTCATTGATAATAAGCGTTTGGGTGTGCTAAATGACGACGACTTCGCCACTTGGAGTAATAACAACACCTTAGAACAGAAATATCTCGATAGTGCGCAAAGTGATATCGACGGCAACACTTTGTATATCGTTGACAACTTGCCCTTATCGGCTGATAAATAACCATTGAGTATTCAACCGCATGAGTCATCACTGTCTTTAGTGATGGCTCATGATGCACTCAAGTTGTAATAGAAGTCGTTATCGCGAAAACATAAAACACCTTGCATCAGCACATCACTTAAGGATTAACCGATGAAAACTGCTTCACAGGCGATGATGTCATTCACGTTAGCCTCAAGTGCCCTGCTCGCTTCATGTGCAGCACAGGCCAATCCTGTTGAAACATCAAGGGAATATAAGTTACTGCTCGACCCAAGCCACTTTAATTACGCCACTCAAAGTACAACCGCCAATAACTATCTAACGGATGCTAAACAAGTCATTAGCAACGCTATCAGTCGTAATATCACAGGCTCTTGGGCATTAACCAAAACACGTCAAGTAGCCTTCTATGACACCCCAACCAGTTGTCAGTTAAAGCAATTAGGTTATATCTTTCGTAACCGAACGAGCGATGGCAAAAGTGAAGTAACCCTTAAATTTCGCAGCCCTGATCGATTTATTGCTAACTTTGAAGATCTCAGCTCGACCGATAATCAAGCCGACACTAAACTCGAAGCCGATATCAGTCCAGATATCAATAATGGCATCCGCATCGTGTATAGCCATTCAACCACCACGCCAAACACTCGCACCTTAAATGATATGGCCGATGTAAATAGTCACTTTTCAGGCTTTGCCGACGCTTACGGTTTAAGTAACAATCTCACACTCGCCAAAGTCGGTGGCCTTACGATTAATGAATATGTGTTTGAAGGCAGTGAAATCGATTTAGGCAGCATAGACGCCTCACTCGAACTCACGCTGTGGTACACCAGCTCCCCAAGTGCCTCGCAGCAACCCGTGATTGCCGAAGTATCCTTTAAATATAAAGATCCCAATGGCAATTACACCGCCAAAGTCGCGCAAAGAGCCAAGCTGGCTTTCGACGCTATGGCGCAAATGAGTGCATGGAACTCAACGAGTTCACTTACTAAAACTGCTTTTATCTATGCAGCAACACCCAATTTTTGCAGTCAATAGTGACACACAAATCAGCGTCGTTAATACTAATACCAATCGCATTAAATATCTGTTAATTAAGCGGGAATTCAACGCGCTTTAGACAAGGCGAAGGCTTGAAGGCATAGTGGTGCTCTGTCGAAAGCCTTAAACGCAGTATAAAGCGCGTTGCCATGCCGTTAACATCAGCCGCCATTTGGGAGCCCCTTCAAACTGGCAATGCCACACAATAGTCACGGCAGTGCTATCGCTGCAATTCATCCGCCAGTCATAACACAGTGGCAAACAGCAAGACTTGCTTGTAGCATAACAAGCCACTATGTTAGCCAACTTCACTAGCACTACCGCTTGCAAGTACCCGCTTAACTACAAGGATGTTATGAAGATATTCACGATTGCGACTCTCCTATTACTGCTGACCCTAAGCTTTGCAGCAACAGCGGAAAAATCCGCGCTGGAACAGTTATTTGAGCAACAACAATACAATGCTTTCTTACAACAAGCGCAGCAGCAAGCCGCAGAAAACAATGCTGATGCGTTATTTCTACTGGGTAAAGCCTACCATCTCGGCCGTGGCGTCACGCAAGACAATGCCACCGCCAGCCAATACTATGAACAAGCCAGAGCCTTAGGTTCGGCCCGTGCCAGCCATAACCTAGGCAGCATGGCGCTGGATAATGATCGAAAAACGCAGGCTATCCCCTTGTTAGAAGAAGCACTGGCGCGGGGCCTTAAGCTACCGACCTTATATAACCTAGGACGAGCACACAGTCCGGCAGATCCCAGCTCAAGGTTCTATCTAACGAAAGCAATCGCAGCGGCGCAGCGAGCGGGGAGTTACTTTGGGCAAGCCTTTGAACTTCAACCCGACAACCTCTATCTGGATAATGCCTCACGCGAGTATCTGCGCGCTTACTTAATAGCGATGCAAAGTGTCGGCAGCGAAAGAGAAAGTCTCGACCTCCCGCAGTTACGCCAGCAAGCCATAAAGTGGCTGGAATTGGGTATGGCAGCAGATAACGGTACGGCGTGGACAAACTACGGCGCCCTACTGTTGAACGAAAATGACTACAGCAGTGCGAAAGCCGCATTTTTACAAGGTGCTAAGCGTCAAGTTGCCATCGCTAACTATCATTTAGGCAGTATGGAAGAGCGCGGTTTGGGCGCAGAAACCGATAAAGTGCAAGCACTGGCATACTACGAGAAAGCGGCGTTAGCGGGCATGGAACAAGCGAAGGCTCCCGCTTATGAACTGCTTAAGGCACAACTGGAATATGAAGACGATCTCACTAAATTGGAACAGGGCATAGCCCGCTTTAATGCATTAAAACAGCAAGATCAGTATGTTCCCATCTCACTGGACTCAGTTATTAATCGGTTGGCATGGGGCACGTTTCTGGCACAGCAGCGGCAACAGATTATTTCGCTGCCAACAGCGGCCAAAACCCAATTAAGCTTGCAGGCCTGTGGTTTAGGCTACAACCAATTGCATGGCAGCACATACAATATTGGAGAAAACTCACACTGGCGTATGGCGGCGTATCTAACCTTAGCCGACAAAATCGCTTTACCACTTGAAGGCAGAGTCGACGAGCATGGTTGTGCCAGCTTAACGATTGCCATGACAGTTCAGCTGTATCGCTTGTTACAACAAGGTGCCGTATTCGGATTGCGCTTTCCTAACTACACCCTGCCACTGGCATTAAGCCAGCAAGAAAATATCTTGCAGCTGACACTCATGCCCGTCGAGACCCCATTACCGGTTAATTAGTCACAGCAATTTAACCCTGTGGCCGCGCTTGCTAGGCCACAGGTATTGTCTATTTTCGCCAGCAACATCTTAATCTTGCGATTCCCTCGCCCAATATCCCGCTAACATGGCGCCTGATAGGTTATGCCATATCGAGAATATCGCGCTGGGGATGGCAGAAATAGGGCTAAAAAACTTGATACACAAAGCGGTAGCTAGGCCGGAGTTTTGTAGGCCGACTTCGATGGAAATAGTTTTGCAGACGGTATGGTTAAAGCCTAATAAACGGCAACAGAAGTAGCCTAAAGCGAGGCCAAAACCATTATGTAAGAACACTGCCAGCAAAATAATGGGGCCAACTTTATCAAACTGATTGGCATTTAATGCCACGATAATGGTAATCGCCATCACTATTGCCAAAATAGAAATCAACGGCAATGCGGGAGCGACTTTGGCCACCAGCGATTTAAAGAAATGATTGATGATCACGCCTGCGCTAACGGGGAATAGCACGATTTTCACTAAGCTCAGTAGCATGTCGGCGAAGGGAATATCGATCATTTCGCCAATCAAAAACTTAATAATCAGTGGCGTTAATACTACGCCCGCTAAGGTTGACAATGCCGTCATGGTTATCGATAAAGCCACGTCACCTTTTGCCAAATAACAGACCACGCTTGAGGCGGTGCCGCCTGCCACACTGCCCACCAACACCATGCCTATGGTGAGTTCCCTATCTAATCCTAATAACTGGCTGATCAATAATGCGCTGAGCGGCATGACCGAAAATTGCAGTATCAGTCCAGTCAGCACGGCACGTTTTTGTTTGAATGCATTAGCAAAATCCTGCAGATCTAAGGTGAGTCCCATAGAGAGCATGATGATCACTAACAGCGGCACTATGGCGGATTTAAGCTCAGTAAACCAACTCGGCATTAAATAAGCGGTCACAGCGCCTATAAGTGCCAACAGCGGGAAGAAGCGGTTTACGTTTACCAACATAGCTAGCCCTTTAGATCAGGAGGTTATTTTATCGCTCGGATGATGACAGTCGAGCCTCGGATAGACAAGCGCTAATCCACAAGCAATAAAGCCTAGAATGGTGATTTTTTAATCTCCACATTTCGACTGACACCTTAAGTTAACTCCCCAAATTCACAATGAATTCCGCCCCAAAGCGCAGGATAAAAATGCATTCTTGATCGCTAAAACATGATCTGCTTAACAAAAAGCCCGTGATTTCCTTGTTAGGAAACCGTAACTTATAACCAGTTCACGTTTTAACAATTACATACGATGTAGTCTTATTGCGCTAGGTGGTCGTGAATTACCTAAAGCAATTTCGGTGTTTACGGTTAGCACTCACAGATAGGAATCGTTATGTCTTCAGTTATCCAAACGCTCAGCGGCGCTATCGCAACGCCTTATCAAGCGAATATTACCGTCCCTAACTGGATGCTCGGCTCGATGGAACGAGTCATGCAGTACTACGTCGATAAGAATCTTCGCCTCGATACCCTTTCCGCAGAAATGATGCCAGCGCCCGTAGAAGGCAAAAAGTATATGCTGTACGCGCATATCCCCTTCTGCCATACCCTGTGTTCTTACTGCACCTTCCACCGTTTCATGTTCAAGGAAGACAAGGCACGCGCCTATTTCATCTCATTGCGTAAAGAGATGGAAATGGTCAAAGCCCTCGGCTATGACTTTGAATCTATGTACATTGGCGGCGGCACCACCACAGTATTAGAAGATGAATTAGCCCGTACTATCGAACACGCGAAAACCCTATTCCCGAGCATTAAAGAAGTCTCCTGCGAGTCCGATCCGCAGCATTTAGATAGCCCTGGCTTTAAGCAACTCAAAGGCCTAGTGGATCGCATGTCCATCGGCGTGCAAAGTTTTAATGACGATATTTTAAAAATGACTGACCGACTCGATAAGTTCGGTACGGGTCAACAAACTTTCGACAAGATCATGGGCGCCAAAGAGCTGTTCCCAATTATCAATGTCGATCTGATTTTTGGTTTCCGCGGCCAAACCGATGAAGTGATCCAACACGATCTCGACATGGCATCGCGTTTAGATCCAAGACAAATTACCACTTATCCGCTGATGATCACCCACCAGACTCGCAAGAGTGTAAAAGGCAAGTTAGCGGCTCCGCAGGCGGATATGGCCAACCAATATCGCCAGATCTTAAACAGCCTGAATGGCCAATATAATCAATTGTCTGCATGGGCATTTGGTAAAACCGATGACGAAGGATTTGACGAATACGTTATCGACTACGACGAATATTTAGGCGTAGGTTCTGGCTCATTCAGCTTCTTGAATGACACCCTATATGTAAACACTTTCTCGCTGCGCAAGTACCAAGAACGCATTGCCGCCGGTCACATGGGTGTCGAGCAGCAAAAGAACTACAGCAAAAAAGACGTGATGCAATACCGCTTTTTGCTGGGCATGTTCTCCGGCCGTTTATCACGTAAATATTTCCGCGACACCTTTGGCGTCAATTTAGATACCGCCTTGTTTAAAGAAATGACGTCGATGAAGTTAATTGGCGCGATCAAGAATGACCCAAGGGATCCCGACAATCTGATCGTGACCGACAACGGCAAGATGATGGGTCTCTTGATGATGAAAGAGTTTTATTCAGGCATGGACAACGTGCGCGCCCAGTTGCGTAAACCGCTCAAACCCTGTGATATGTAACACTTACGGGTGATTGTTGATTCATAAAGACTAAACAGGCCCTTCGAGGGCCTTTTTGTTAACTTGGTTTAAAGGTAGTCTTGCCTTATACCAATCGTATTAATGCTAGCTTGAGCGCGATCCCAGTCATAAAGGAGTATGGGTTATGGGTTTTAATGAACAAGAAAAACATGCCTTATTGGCACTCAAAGGCGTTGGCCCCACTGTGATAAAGCGCTTCGAAGAAATTGGTATCAGTTCACTACAACAACTGGCACAACACGAAGTGGATGATATCGCGAACTTAGTCGCCAGCATGCTGCGTACCACGTGCTGGAAAAACAGTCCCCAAGCGCGAAACGCAATAGGTGCGGCCATCGAACTTGCCCGCGCCCACCCGCTAGCAAACGAATAGTCATTCCTATTGATGAATACAACTAACAAAAAGCCAGAGTCAATGCTCTGGCTTTCGTTTAAATGTTAGCAATAAGGTATCGGCTTAAAAACTGTAGGTCATACCTAACCAGTAACGGCGACCATCTTCAAGATAACCGTATTCCTCTTGGGTAATGTCCTTATCGAAGGCGTTGTAAATGCCCGCGCTAAATTTCAGGCTATCGTTCAACTGATAGTTAGCCCCTAAATCCAGCAGAGTGTAAGAAGGTGCGATAAAACTGCTCGACGACGGTCCCGTCGTCGGTTGGCTCTCTTCGCCACGGTAGTTCACTCTCAACCAAGTGCTTAAGTTATCAATAGGCTCGTAGTTGAACGACGCTTGGATCAAATGCTTAGGCAATTGATTCAATGGGCTGCCTTTGTAAGCACCCGTCTTTTGCTCTGAATCCGTGTAAGTGTAGTTACCCGTTAAGCTCAGGTTGGAGCGAATCCGATAGTCGATACTCAGCTCAATCCCTTGAGTCACAGCATCGTCAATATTCACGTAAGTGGTTGGGTCGGAACCAAATTGATTGGGGCCATCGGTACATTGAGTCGCAGGACAGGCCACGCGGGTGATCTTGTCTTTAAACTCGTTATAGAACACGCCCGCACTGGCGGTAATGCTCTCGGTCAGATCCGAATACACACCTAACTCATAGTTCACTGAGGTTTCGGGTTGTAAATCTGGATTACCGTACATGTTGCCGCCACGGCTCACTTGTCCCCAATCGGGCACTGTCTGACGCAAACTCGGCGCCCTAAAGCCCGTCGACACGCCGCCCTTTAAGGTGGTGCTGTCGGTTAATCCCCACACGCCGTAAACACGCGGGCTGACATGGTGACCAAAGTTTTCATCGTCATCCAAACGCAGCCCCATGGTCAGGGCAAAGTTATCGACTATGCGCCATTCATCCTCAGAAAATACCGACCATTGTCTGCGACTGATATCGGTTAAGTCGCTGACCTGATTGCCGGTTTCGTCGGTTAAATCTTGATGGTTAAATGCCGCGCCAAAAGTCGCCGTATGGCTTTGGCCTAAGGTGGTGATCAGGCTAGATTGCACATCCGTGTTAGTGATCTTCATCTTGCGGGTTTTGTTATCGAAAACCTCATGCTTGATATAAGAATCCGAGGTACCAAAGTCCCAACGCCCTGTGTGTGACAGCGAAATGGTGCTGTTTTCGTATTCTGTCGTTGAAGATTGAGGACAACCGCGACGACCGCAGGCTTCGCCCGGCGCCAGCGGTGTAACGGTTTTGCCTAAGCTGCTGTCGAGTTCTTGGTTTGACATCCCAACTTCGAGCATGATGTCGTGGTTTTCATTGGGGGTGAGCGCAAAACGCGCGGTCAGATTCGTCGCATCACGGCCACGGTAACCGCCGTAGATATTATCTTCTTCACGCTGAGTGTATTGACCGTACAGTTGCATCCCCAGCAGATCTTTAATCAAACCACCGTTGACGAAAAAGTTACTCTGGTACACATTCCCCGAGGTCGACTTTTCCTGCAACGTCGTGTCGAGTCGCACTTCACCCTGCCACTCATTCGGCACTTTACGGGTGATAATGTTGATCACGCCGCCAATGGCATCCGAACCATAAAGTGATGACATAGGCCCGCGAACAATTTCAATTCTATCGATGGCCGCCAATGGTGGAGTCCAAGCGCCTTCAACACCTGGACCGTCGCTGTTAGTACGTGTCTCGCGCGAAGATTGGCGTTTACCATCCACTAAAATTAACGTGTATTGGCTGCCCATGCCCCGCAGGCTGATGTCCTGACGGTCAGCGCCGCCGGTAATCACCACACCGGGGACTTCTAACATGGCATCGGTTAAGTCGCGATAGAAGCGGTTATCCAGATCCTCACGGGTGATCACACTAATAGATGCGGGTGCGTCGCGAATTTGTTGTTCAAATCCCGATGCGGTCACTACGATTCTTTCCATCATCTTTTCTTTATCAGGCGCGGTATCCGCAAGGGCATTTGTCACAGGCACTGCGGGCAACAAACATAAAGCGGTGATCACTTGAGCGAGGTACTTCTTACGACTTAACAACATAACCGACAAGTCTCCATTGGACACAAATTGTAAATGAGAACAATTTTCAATACGGCAATGTATCCCTATGTTACAATCAGCTCAAGTTAGACTTTAGGTATTCACTTGTAAGAGTTACTTAAAAATGAATAAAAACATGATCAAAGGCATGATCGTTTTTGCGGCAATCGCAGAAAAGGGCTCAATGAGCGCCGCAGCGCAGCAGTTAAACCTCAGCTCCTCGGCTGTGAGTCAACAAGTGACTAAGCTCGAAATGGATATGGGGATCAGTCTATTCCACCGCAATACTCGCAATCTTACCCTCACAGAGGCGGGCAGCTTGTTCTATGAAAATTGCCGAAAAGTCATCGCGATAGTCGAAAGCACAGAGCAAAAACTCAATAACTTGAAAGGGATTCCTTCGGGGGAATTAAAGATTGCCGCGCCCATAGGTTTTGGCGGCGGCCTATTGAGCGAGCCCTTTAACTACCTGTTGGCGGCGCATCCGCAGATAAGTTTGAATTTACTGCTGCAGGATGGCCCAATAGATATAGTCAACGAGGGCATAGATCTGGCAATTTGCATCGGGCCTTTATCCGATTCCAACTTAATTGCCCGCCACTTAGCCGATTGGCGCATGTTGCTGTGCGCCTCACCCGATTATTTGCCAATGCACAAAATTTTTAAGCATCCAGCTGAATTAGCAGTCTTTAATCGCATTAATCACCCCTGCGCTAACAGTGAAACCTTGACCCATGCCCGCAGCCAAGAGTGCTTCGAGCTGACAAGCCAGCGCATTACGGTCAACAATATGCAGGCATTAATCCAACTCACTCTCGATGGTCTCGGGTTTGCCGCCCTGCCCGAACCTGAAGTACACAAATATCTCGAAAGCGGCCAGCTTGTCACCCTCTTACCCGAGTGGTCACTCAATACCTACAGCGTTTATAGCGTCACTTCAGCGCGGGATAAGCAGCCCGCGAAAGTGAAAGAAGCGCTCAATACGCTTAGCCAATACTTTAGTCAGGCGAATTTTAACCCTGCCTATCACTTTAAACCGTGTGTTCAAAAAGACGGCACAAAGGGTAGCGTAACCAATATCTTACCCATAAAGCCCAAGCAAGCGTCCCATCACACCGACGTCGACCACGCTTCTTAAACGTGCCCTATCTGCATTCATTTCTGCGCTAAGCTGGGGTATTCTGCTGGGATGAACCGATAAAAAGATGTAACTCGATGAAAGATGTGGCCTTAGTGTTGGAAGGTGGCGGCCTCAGAGCCATTTATACCGCAGGTGTGTTAGACGCGTTTTTGCAGCAGTCGCTCAACTTCAACTATGTGATTGGGGTATCAGCGGGTGCCATTTATCCCGCGTCCTATGTGTCCCGCCAATTTGGGCGTAATCTTCAAATTCAGCAGCAATATCTCAACGACAAACGCTATATGGGCCTGCGCCACTGGCTGGCGACAGGCAACTATGTCAACACTGACTTTACCTATCGCCGCATGGCCTATGAGTTACTGCCATTTGATTTTGATACATTTTTAAATAGTAATACCGAATTTAAGGTTGGCGCCTTTAACTGCAATACAGGGAAAACCGATTACTTTGGTATGGACGATTTTAATGACCACGATAAATTACTCGACGTGCTCATCGCCTCCTCTAGCCTGCCTTTTATGTCTAAACCCAGTGTGATTAACCAACATCATTACCTCGATGGCGGCATCGGCGAACCGATACCGTTAGCACAATCACGCAAAGATGGTTACTCACGCCAAGTGGTGATCTTGACTCAAGATCAGCATTACCAAAAATCCGCGATGAAAATGAATTGGTTAGCCCGCAAAGCCTACAAACGCTACCCCGCGGTTGCCCATGCGTTAAGTGAGCGCCACCGAGTTTATAATCAAGCATTAACCGAGTTAGACCAAGCAGTTGCAGCTGATAACGCCTTTGTGATCCGCCCAGCGCAGCCACTTAATTTATCCAGGCTCGATCGCAATATCGATAAAGTGACCGCCGTCTATCAACAAGGGCTAGCGGATGGGAAAACAGTCTTGCCAGCACTAACCGCTTGGTTAGCGGCGCCAAAAGAGCCTAAACCCGAGGCGTAATCGACTGCAGCACTTGGCTGATGATCAGTTCTCGCAGCCATTTATGGCTCAAGTCGTGCTCGAAGTGTTTATGCCACATCAATAAATACGCGCCGGGGATCAGCTTGATAGGCGATGGTAAAGACTGAAGATCGAAGGATTTCATCACAGCAAATGCATAACGTGACGGCGCGCAGAGGATCAAGTCGCTCTGTTCACACAGGGTGAGTGCACTCTGAAAGTCAGTCATGTTCACGGCGATATCACGCTGGCGGCCCTCAAGTTGCAACACATCATCCAGCAACCAATGCTCTAAACCACCAAAGGCCACTTGCAGATGGCGATAACTCAAGAAGGTGTCTAAATTCCATTCTTGTGTTAATGCGGGATGATCGCGACGCATCAAGCACACAGGATAATCCTGCACTAACTCGACATGGCACAAGTCATCGGGAATATGACTCACATGCATGGGCGAACGCTCGTCCCACTCGCGGCAACCTATGGCTAAGTCGATGTCGCAGCGCAGTAATCTGTCCATGGTATCGAGACGCCACGTTTGGCAATTGAGACTCACACCGGGCGCTTGGGCGAGCAGCGAGGGCATAAAATGCGGGAAGGTCAGCGAGTATGTGGTTTCAACCAAATGCATTCTAAACTGCCGCTGACTTAAGGCGGGCTCGAAGGTGTCGGGCCGCGTAAATTGCGCCAATTGCTGTAAACATTGGCGCAATTCAGGCGCGAGTGACAAAGCCTTAGGCGTCGGCTTTAAACCGTAGGCGGTGCGCTCAAACAGAGGATCATCAAACACTTCCCTCAGGCGTGTCAGTTGTTTACTCACCGCCGACTGGCTCAAATGCAAACGCGCCGCTGCGGCCGTCACACTTTGTTCCTCAAGCAGGATTTCAAGTACGGGTAGTAAATTCAGATCCAAACGTTTTAGCATCTATCCCTCATTTACCCCAAAATACTGACTAGGGCTGCACTTTTTTAAATGGATTTAACCTTAAATTCTGTGGCAATTTCATCAACAACAGCGACAGTAATATTACACCTATCCCCGCCCACTGACGCATGTCTAATGTCTCACCCACAATCATGACCCCTAATGATACGGCAACCACGGGATTGACTAAAGCAACCATGCCCATGATTTCTGGCCCTAAATTTCGCATCGACCACAACCAAGCCCAATAAGCGATGGCGGTGTTAGCAATCACTAGCCATATTAACGATGGCACCACTGTCAGGCTCGGTAATTGCGGCGGGCCCGCCATAAACCACGCTAGCGGGATTAACATCAAACCACCCAAAAACAACTGCCAGGCGGTGAGCACTAAAAAGTCACCCACATCCCACTTTTGCATCCAGCGAGAAGAGAAAGCAATTAACGTCGTGGCGCTCAACATGCACAACACGCCGATAGGATCGAGATCCGCCGACGGGTTAAGCAGTAAAATCACCCCGCCAAGGCCCATTAAGCCTAATAGTAACCACTTCATCCCAGGGCGTTTTTTATCAATCACCCAAGCTAAGATTAAGAAAATTAACGGCAGCGTCGCCCCTAATGTCCCCGCCACTGCGCCCGGCAAACGATACGCGCCGATAAATAACAAGGTGAAGAAAGCGCCGATATTACAAAAAGCCAGCAAACCGAGCTTTGACCACACCAGCGTTGGCAAGCGAGGACGCAGCATCAACATCAGTATCCCCGCAGGCAGCGCGCGCCACACCGCCACCCAATAGGGCGACATGTCATGTAAGTAGAGACTCACTAACGCATAGGTCGTCCCCCAAAATACAGGGGCGAGTAAGGCGATTACAAAAGGCATAATAACTCTTCAAAAAGTATCTTGATGTGAAGATATGTTATTCTCAGTCTTCACTCCTAGCAAGTGAAGTTTATGAATATCTCATTATCGGCGGGAGTTAATCAGGTTAACTATTTGATTTTAAAACTAAGGTTGCCAGTCATTGTAGGACAGATGGATAGTTTGATAAATCTGGCTTAACTCTCCAGTCTGCCGCAGTAATTCAATCATGCGAGTCAAATATGCATCTACGGCATCCCCTTCGGGGCCTTTGGCAATCACAAACACATCTTCAAAATCGCCAAAGTCTTCACGGTGGATATTATGCAACTTCAACTGTTTCAGCATCATATCGGCCTCTTCCTGCGCCCAAACGAAAGCATCGATACGGCCATGGGAAAGTTTTAGCAAAGAACGTTTAATGGTTATCGAAGGTTCCGCAGGGATAGGCATGTAATCTGGGATCGCCTCAACGGTAAATACGCGCCCCGTTTGCTGCTGATCAAATAACATGGCCTTCGTTATCGGCTTATCCACATTGGTATAAAGCACGTGGGTGACTTGCCCAAATGAAACAGAACTAAAACGGTAAGGTAAGGCATCTAACGCGGCATTATTACGGATTGCGGGCAAACCAAAATCAGCACGACCAAGCGTCACGCCTAGCATAGCCCGTGAAAGCGGAAAAACCTTAATCTCAATTTCAACCTCAGGATCTGCCCTATCAATTGCTTTAACCAGTTCCACAAATGGCCCTGTGCCATCGGCATTAATTAATCCAGGGATCTCCCCTAAATAAGCCGTCATTTGCCGCTTGCCGCCAGCATTAATGACAGCATCATCCGCGGCATAGGCTGGGGTGAAAATGCTGTGAAGGAAAAGCACAGAAAAAATACACAAGGTAATAAAGTGACTGAACATGAGTGGTCCCTCGGTGACTTTCTCAAGCTTAGCAGAGGACAACGATTGTGGCGTTCATTCCTCGCATCCAAATGAGAACGTGATAAAGCATCACTCTGTCACTGCGCTTAGCTGCCGTTTGCCGTATAATCAGCCGTCATTTTTCTATAGGCGGGCCAGTATGTTCCATATCGCACTCTATGAGC
Organism: Shewanella sp. SR1; assembly: GCF_020447145.1. NCBI lineage: Bacteria > Pseudomonadati > Pseudomonadota > Gammaproteobacteria > Alteromonadales > Shewanellaceae > Shewanella > Shewanella sp. SR1. The sequence goes on from NZ_JAJAEF010000019.1 coordinate 33,783, forward strand.
CAGAAATCGCACCTAACACAGGTAATATCATTCGCTTATGCGCCAACAACGGTTGTCAGCTGCATTTGATTGAGCCATTAGGTTTTGATCTAGAAGAGAAAAAGTTACGCCGCGCTGGTTTAGATTATGCCGACTTAACCAATGTGACTCGCCACAAAGACTTCGATGCCTTCCTCGAAGCCATGGCAGGTAAGCGCATTATGGCCTGCACCACTAAAGGCAGTCGCCCGCATACTGAACTCAGTTTTGCGAAAGATGATGTGCTGCTATTTGGCCCTGAAACCCGTGGTCTGCCAATGTCGATTATCGAGTCGATCCCGACCGAGCAGCGATTACGTATTCCCATGGCGGCCACCAGTCGTAGTTTGAATCTGTCAAATGCGGTAGCGATTATCAGCTATGAAGCGTGGCGCCAACTGGATTTTGCTGGCGCACTTTAAGCGCTACCGCAGCTAAATCGCGGATTTGTGGCTAAGGGGCGGCTATGGAGATGGTGCGACAGGCGTCATCTCTATCCCGCGAAACAGCTGATAGCGGTCGATATCATCATCGAGATATTGGATATTCTGCGTCCATTGCCATGCCCCTTGGGGCGATTTTGCCTCGAACAGCAATTGGATCAAGGCAGAGCGCGTATTGACCATGCCTTCCCCTAGCAGAGAATAATCCCCATTTTGTCGATATAAACTAAAGACTTGCTGTTTATCTTCTGCCACACCGTCGTAATAGGTCAGTAATACTTGATCACCTTGTTCCCTAAACCACCAAGTTTCGCTAAAGGGCGCCCTCGTGCCGATACTCACAGATAAGATCAACTGGCGCTGATCGTGGGAGCAAAAGCCCGTAACGGCCACTTTTCTCGGAATTTCCCCCGCCTTGGCAGCATCACCCGCCCACTGACCGACAAACTGTGGGCAAAATTCCTTGAAACTGACCTTAGCGGCCATGACTGAGGAGGACGAAAACACGCTCAGTACAATGGCAAGACCCAGCATAAGGTTTAAACGGTCGATTTTAAGTGGCATATCTCTAGCACCTACCCGAAACAGATCAATACATTAGCGTTAAAAGCATCAATCGACAAATCCCCCATTACAAACGATTCCTTTAACGACGGAATGAACGCTTTTGTATTGCAGTTAGCCTGACTGTTTACCGCCTACATCAGCCGCTTTTGAGCTGAGATACCCAACAAAGATTCACAGTTGCTTACATAACAGCTTATTCAGGCATAGCGGGTTTTCATGCTAACTTGCCACTTAGCAAAAATACGCAACATCATAATCCTAGTAACTGTTTGTATCACAAGGAGACTCATAGTGAAGAAGACAGGCATTTTATTACTCTGTTTACTGATACCCTTTAGCTCGGCATTTGCAGAACAGGGCAAACCACTCTCAGCGGAATTACTTTGGCAACTCAAACGTATCGGTAGCCCGATTGTATCCCCCACGGGCGAACACATTATCGCGCCAGTCACAGAGTACGATCTCAAAGCAGATAAAGGCTCAACCCAGCTGTGGCATTTCGATGGCAAGCATAACCGAGCGATCACAGCCAAAGGTTTAAGGGTGAGCGAGCCCGTGTTTTCCCCCGACGGCAAAACCTTGGCATTTGTGAGTCAGCGCAATGAAGACGAGGCGAGCCAAATTTACCTGCTGCCGATGGATGGTCCGGGTGAAGCGCAGCGCTTAACCGATATTCCCACTGGCGTTAACAGCATTAAGTGGGTTGGCAAGCATCTGTATTTCATCAGCAATATCTTTCCTAATCAAAGCTGGGAGGAAATGAAAACCCAGCTCACCACAGATACAGACAATAAGGTTTCCGCCCATCAATGGAACGCCTTGCCCTATTCCCAATTTGATCACTGGTTAGATGAACGTCGTCAAGCCCACGTATTTAGAATTCCGGCCAAAGGCGGTAATGTCGAAAACATCACCCAGCCTGCGGGCCATGAATTACCACGATCAGATCAAAGCAGTGCAAGCTATGATGTTTCCCCCAATGAACGCTGGATCGCCTTCAATGCCTATGGCTCAGAGAATAAAGTCGATCCTAAAATTGATATATTTCTCGCCACAATTGGAGGCAACAAGGCCGAAAATCTCACCGCAGATAATCAAGCGCCGGATCTGAATCCGAGCTTTAGCCCTAACGGTAAAACGCTCGCCTTTACCCGCCAGAAAATTCCCGGTTTCTACGCCGATACCTCAAGGCTGATGCTGCTGGATATCGACAGCCGTAAACTCACAACACTCACATCTGACTGGGACCGTTCTGTCTCCCAATTCAGTTGGACACCCGACAATAAGGGCTTTTATGCCACAGTGGAGGACGCAGCCACAAACCGCATTTACTTTATCGATGCCAAGAACGGCAAAGTAAAAGCCATCACAGAGGCAACCGATTTTAGCCAACCCGCCATAGGCAAAGATGGCGAACTGATTGCCACCAATCAGAGCTTTTTGTATCCCGCTCGCTTGGTCAGCATCAATCCTCGCAATGGTAAGATTGAACGCCTAGAAAACTTTAACGACGATATTCTCAAAGATGTCGACCTAGGTACTTATGAATCAGTCACCTACAAAGGCTATCAAGGTAAAGATATTCAAATGTGGGTCCACTACCCTGCAGGATTTGATCGCAGCAAAAAATACCCACTGTTTATGCTCGTCCACGGCGGGCCACACAATGCCATTACCGACGGTTTCCATTACCGTTGGAACGCGCAAACCTTTGCTTCTTGGGGTTATGTCACTGCGTGGCCAAACTTCCACGGTTCGAGCGGCTTTGGTCAGGAATTTGCCGATTCCATCAATCCCGATTGGAAGACAAAACCCCTTGAGGATGTGCTCAAGGCGGCAGACTGGTTTAAACAACAAAGCTGGATAGACAGTGATCGCATGGTGGCGAGTGGTGCAAGTTATGGTGGTTACCTGACCTCGATTATTTTAGGTCAGCCGCATCCCTTTAAAGCACTATTGATCCATGCTGCGGTCTACGACATGTATGCACAAATGGCGTCGGACTTTGCCGTGCACAGCACCCGATTTGGCTACTATTGGGATAATCCAGAACTCTATAAAGCCATTTCGCCCCATTACTTTGCGGCTAACTTCAACACTCCAACCTTAGTCAGTCATGGTCAACTCGATTACTTAGTGCCGGCGACCCAAGGGTTCGAGCTGTTTCACACCCTGCAAAGTCGACATGTTGAATCGCGGATGATTTATTTCCCCGATGAAAATCATTGGATTATGAAGCCCAATAACTCAGTCTACTGGTATAACGAAGTGAAGAAGTGGATGACCCACTTTGCCGAACCTGGCGCGCGTTAAACGCGATCCATAGATACAAAAAAGGTCTGCAATGCAGACCTTTTTAATGGGTTAACTTAAGCCAAAGCGTAGGCTAACGCCTTAGTTTGAAAAGACTGAGCTTATTGGCCAAAGCCCGTGGCTTTAATATCCACGGTTTGCACTTTGCCATACTTAGCGGCGATAGGTGCAATCTTAGCCGCATTGCCAATCAACACAAATTGTAGATCTTTTTGCGGGAAGTAAGTTTTCACGAGTCTTTGGGTTTCTTCTAAGGTCAAACCATCCACCTTAGCTTGGAACTCATTGATAAACTTATCATCGAAGCCATACAGATACATGCCTGACAACAATCCCGCCAGCTGGCCTGAGGTTTCAAACTTAGGTGGGAACTGACCCTTCACATAGGCCTTAGCCGAATCTAAGGTGGTTTGATCTACGCCTTTCTCCCATAAGCGAGCATAGGTTTTCAGTGCGAGATCAATCGCTTCTTGAGTCGTTTCCGTCTTAGTAAAAGTGCTGATAGTAAACACACCCGAGTCGGTATAAGGGCTAAAACCTGAGCGTGCGCCATAGGTTAAGCCAGCGTTTACCCGCAGTTCGTCGTTAAGCCAAGAGGTAAAACGACCACCTAAAATAGTATTCACTACCGTTAAACCGACATAGTCTGGATTGTCACGACTAATGCCTAAACCGCCGATAACAAAGGTGGTTTCGATTGCATCGGGTTTATCCACCAGCAAAACTTTAGCTGCGGTTAACTGAGGTAGGCCTTGGTTTAAGTCAGGCTGCACCAGTTTCTCGCTGCCTTTCCACTGACCAAAGGTTTGTGTCAGCTTGGCCTTCATGGCGGCAACATCAAAGTCACCCACGACGGTAATCGCAGTATTGGCCGGTTGGTAGTAACTCTTATGGAAAGCGCGCAGTTGCGACACAGTCACTTGTTCAAGCGAATCGCTGTTACCCGAAGCCGCATTACCATAAGGATGGGCACCAAATACCAGCTTATCGAAGTAGCGACCAATCACAGCCCGTGGGCTTTCTTTATCTTGCTGTAAACCCGCAATCGCGCGTTGCTTGAGTTTATCGAACTCGGCGGCATCAAAGTCCGGCGTTAACATCGCCGCGCTAAATAAGCCCAGCATGACATCAGTGTCTTTCGCCATAAAATCGGCGCTGAGATAGCTGCCTTCTTTATCCGCTTCCGCGCCTAAACTTGCACCGAGAAAATCCACTTGCTGTTCGATATCCGCCTTAGATTTACCCGCCGCCCCTAACAACAAACCTTCTGCCGTCATTTGCGCCACGCCTGCAGTGGTGTCATTGACAGCACCCGCACGTACCACGGCATTTAAGGTGACTAAAGGCACTTCGCGCTGCGGCATTAAATACACAGTTAAGCCGTTATCCAGTACGAACTTGTCGTAACTTGGCATCACAAAGCTGCCAGTTTCAACGCGTTTTGGCGCCGATGTCGTAGCACAACCCGCTAAGGCTAAACTTGTGCCTAGGGCTAATGCGGCCATTAACTTAGAAGGTTTCCCGAGTGATGCCATCTTAAGTGATTTCATTGCCATCGATTTCATTGAGAGATCTCCTCGTTTGCCGCCAGCACAGCTACAGTGCGATTCGATTTACGTAAATAGGTTTGGGCAACACGTTGAATATCCGCTGGCGTCACCTTGTTATAGGCTTCTGGCGCATTAAATAGCTTGTCGTAACTGCCAAAATACATCTCATAGGTGCCTATGGTATTAGCCTTACCATTAATGGTTTCCATCGAACGATAAAAATCCATCAACTTGATATTTTTAACTTTATCCAGTTCTTGCTGAGTAACACCCATTGTCGCAATCGCATCGATTTGTTCAATCAGCGCATGCTCCAGCGTCGAGGCTTTTACCTCAGGCGTGGCAACACCCATTACATAGAAGAGGTTCGGGTCGACCGACATCGGCATGTAGGTTTGCGCTTCTAAGGCCACTTGTTTATCAACCAGTGATTGATACAAACGCGAGCTATTACCTTGGCTCAAAATCGAGCTTAATAAATCCAGCGCATAAAAATCTGCGTGAGTCGCCGCCGGAATATGGTAAGCCAGCATCACATTCGGTGTGCTCACCGATGCCTTTTGCACAAAGGTACGACGCTCGCCCTTTTGCTCAGGTTCTACGGTACGAATCGCTTTAGGCGGAGTTTGTGCAGGAATAGGCGCAAAGTACTTGTCGGCCAAGGCTTTAACTTGGGCAAGCTTTACATCACCGGCAATCACGACCACGGCATTGTTCGGCGCGTAATAGGTTTTGTGGTACTGCACGAGATCTTCTAGTGTCCAAGCGGCAATATCCGACTCATGGCCGATCACAGACCACGAATAAGGATGAGCTAAAAATGCCACGCCTTTGATCTCACCTTCAAGGGCATTCCAGTTAGAGTTTTCTAAGCCAGTGGAACGTTCCGACTGCACTACACCACGTTCGCTATCGACCATAGTTTGGTTGATATCTAAGTTAGCGATACGGTCGGCTTCGAGATCGAACATAGTTTCAAGCGCATTGGCAGGGAACCAATCGGTATAAACCGTCATGTCTTCAGTGGTATACGCATTGTTCGCGCCACCTGCGGCTTCCATAGTGCGGTCGAACATTTTCGGGCCGTACTTTTTTGAACCGTTGAACATCATGTGTTCGAAAAAGTGCGAAATACCGGTGATGCCGGGCACTTCGTTACGTGAACCGACTTTCCAAAACAAATACATGTTGGCATTGGGAATAGAGGCATCTTCTAGCACCATGATTTTCATGCCGTTATCTAGCGTGAAACTCTTAATGTCTTCTGCCGTGGTGGCCTGTGCTTGGCTTAGGGGGTTAAAAAGTCCCATGGCCAACACAAGAGCCGATAGCGTGCGCTTCATCTTGTTCGCTCCTTGCTGTAAATATCCACATATAGAGGTAAATTGTTTAACAAATCAAGCGCAGAAAGCGTATCCCGCGCCGATTTTTTGTAAGCTCAAGTTATACCGAAGAGCTTACGGAATAACGTCTGTCCGACTTATTGCGCATTTAGCGCAGTCAACGCCACTTTAGTCATGGCCTCAACTCCCACTTTTAACGCACTTTCATCTACATAAAAAGCCGGAGAATGATTGCTGGCCGCGGTTTCTGGATCCGTTCCCTTTGGCGTCACCCCGAGGAAGAAAAACATCCCCGGCGCTTTTAAGGCGTAATAAGAAAAGTCTTCGGCACCTGTGATTAATCCAGGTTCAATCAGCATCTTATCGCCGACTACACTGGCGAGCACAGGACGCATGCTAGCGACTAATTCGGGATTGTTCACCACGACAGGATAACCTGGGTGGATCTCTGTGGTCGCACTCGCACCAAGCGTTTTCGCCGACAACTCGGCCATTTCAGCTAAACGCACTTTAATATCGGCGCGCATGGGCTGGTCGAAGGTGCGAATCGTACCAATCAGCTCGACTTCATCGGGAATAATGTTAGAGCGAATGCCACCATTAACCGCACCAAAACTCACCACGGCAGGGGCTTTAGTGATATCCACCTGACGGCTGACGATCGTTTGCACGTTAGTGATAATTTGCGCCGCAGCGACAATAGGATCGACCCCATTCCAAGGACGCGAACCGTGGGTTTGGCGGCCTTTCACTTTGATCGTAAAGGAATCTTCACTCGCCATCGCTGGGCCACTGCGCACGCCAATCATGCCACTCGGCATGCTAGAGGTAACATGCATACCAAACACTTGGTCAGGTTTACGCTTAGCAAACAGCCCTTCTTTAAGCATTAACTCCGCGCCGCCTTCTTCCCCGTCTGGCGCGCCTTCTTCGGCAGGTTGGAAGATAAACATCACATCACCCGCGAGGCTGTCTTTCACTTTCACGAGGTTTTCAGCCACGCCCATCAACATGCCCACATGGGTATCGTGGCCACAGGCATGCATCACCCCTACCTTTTGATCACGATAGGTATCGGTTGCTTTAGAGGCAAAGGGCAAATCGACCACCTCAGTCACAGGTAAAGCATCCATATCCGCCCGAATTGCAATCAACGGACCAGACTTGCCACCTTTCAGCTTTCCGCCTTTCAAAATGGCCACCACGCCTGTATGTGCCAAACCCGTTTGTACGTCTAACCCTAATGATTTCAGATGCTTTTCAATAATCTTGCTGGTGCGAAACTCACGGTTAGACAACTCAGGGTGTTGATGCAAATCGCGGCGCCAGTCGATCACCTTTTGCTCCACACCCGCCGCCAACTTAGCCGCATCCGGCATAGCACTGGTCGCCGCTTGCGCCGAACTCAAACCCGCGCCCATAAAGCTCAAGGCTAAGGCCGAAGCGAGTAAAGTCTTAGAGAAATGGGATTTATTTGCTGAGGATTTAAATTCAAATGCCTTTAGGATTGCTGATTTTGAGATTGCAGATGGTGATACAGAGGGTAAAGTCATAGCGATAACCTATTGTTGTTTTTATAAGCTACCTAAACTACACGGACACTGAGGAATTGTTAATAGATTTACGATGAAGGTAAAAGAGACTGTGCTTTATTGGAGACGGTCTCTAGTCGCCATTCCCGCAATACTTCTGAGCGGGAATCCAGCTTTTAGAGATCTTAAGCTTTAAACATGGGAAGAATTGGACTGGTGGTTCACTGGCAAAGAAGGCTATGACGATATTATATACTTATAAAACAGTAACTTATCATTATATATCTGCGATTAAGCACTGCCATTACAGTGACACGCAGCCAGTCCGTCCATGGATGCTCGAACGTGGCATCCATGCCACGGACGGTCACTTCCATGACTGTGCTTAATACCGTTAATCCCAGCGTATATCTGAAAGCCCGCATTTTCCGGCCATGCATAAGCTTTACACCTAGATCAGCTTTAACTTTGGATGACTCGCTAAATTTACAAAAATACTGGCTCGCTCGCTAAGGGCTCGTCATGTCTGCACAAAAAGTCACTTTCAAAATACGACCTTTAGACCCTCAAATTCTCAACCAGCCATTTGAATAACAAAGTGTCAACAACCAGCCCCGGGCTTGTTCAACACTTGCCAAGCGTCATAAAAATGGGTCACGGCTACGCGCGGCCTATCCTTATTTGTTATAAATCTATAAAACTCAGAGTGAATTCCTTTTCAGAGACACTGGCTTGCTTAACCTTTACGTGACTAAATTCCGTACGGTCAATAATATTTTTTATGCTTTCAGTTAACGAAGAGTCTGCGTTAACCCCTACGATTATTTCCTCTATTGCATCAGCGGGAAATTTAAACAAATGAACAGCAGGAGCAGCAGTAAAGTTAATAGTCGTATCTGCGTCAGGTAAAACAGCGCACATTCTCCATTCTTGCTCGTACTCCCAAGCATTTGATTTTAGCAAAAAAATATCCGTCCCATTCATATCAACCAGTGACTTCGATGGTCGATGGGCCAAATATTTTACTTTCCTCAAATGATAGAACTCGTCCTTTTCAGAACGCTTTCGATTGAAAAATGAATGATTGGAGTTAAAACCTATGCAGTACCCACGATGCGATTCGGCATAGTGAGACCACATGAGCAAATTATCTGGCTTTTCAGTTAAACTCAATACGCCAATAAGCTCATTAGACTTTTCAGACAATATCGTAGATAACTGCTCTTTTGCCTTATTCATAAGGAAGCTAAACAGTAGCGGGTTATTCTTAAAATATGAAACGGCGAACTCTTGAACTTTAGATCTTGGGATTAAATTTAGAACATCTTCCGGCACTTTAGACAACTCGGACTCAACTAAACTCTCTAAGTTCTCTGCCACATAAGCATTTACATACTCATCAGACGCAATACTGCTTATAACTGGTTTGAATTCAAACGGGTCGTTGAACGCAATAGGAGGAGAAAAACGAATAGTCCTATTCTTCAAAACATCTATGCGATCAGGATGTAGATATTTATATAATATCAAGAATCACCTTTGTTTTATAACGTGGAAGTTAGGAGCAGCTGTCCCTCTCGGCGGTAGTATTAGGTGTGTTTACGTACATTAATCAACTTGCTCGCATCAACTACTACTTCATACTAAATTGATTGTTCTGAAAACAGGATTTGATCCCTCGCGCATGTTGCTTCTAAAACGATCCTGCTATTTCCAGCAAACCAGATTTGGTGTTGATAGTGAGTGTACGCAAAGTCTCTGGCTACCTGTAATGAGGTGGTCCAAGCCTGACCGAAAGAATTGTTCTCGATCTCACTAATATCGCAACCACGATAAAGGGTTAGCTCTTTATCAAGTGATTCAATGTCGTTTGGGGACAAGACTTCTGTAAGCTTTATTTTAGGGTGCCAGCATTCATTTTCTTGGCGAGTATAAAGCTGATGGAGTCCATTGTACGCATAACACGAAAACGAGTGTCGTAGCGCATCAAAGACCTGAATCACATTCTTGTCGTCTATTTTGTCGACAAGTTCGCAGAAGTGCGAACGTATAAATTCTTCAGCCTCATTGTCTTGGCTGGGAAAAAAATAATGCTTCGTCACTGATGCTTCAAATTTCTTGATTGCGGCGATGTATTTAGATATTGCCTCAATCGCAATTTCTTTGAACTCGGCAAAGAAAGGTTCATTAAGCTTTGACTCAATTGAGTCAACAACTATCTTCATGCTATCAACCATGAAGTTGTGATCCGCGGCACTAAACACGAACTAAAACACCTAACATCTTAGCATTTATGCCCTGCGTCATTTGCAGGGCATAAATCGCTTGTTGACTAAATCTCAAATATGGCCACTGCCACATCCATGTAAATGAGTATAAATGATGCTATAGGAATTTGCTTTTTTGCGGTAGCGGTTTTTTATACAGTTTGATGGGTAATTACTTGATATCTTTTTAGCTTTCTCATTTTTCGCGCTTATTTTTGCTGATGAATCGCTATCTAACGACTCAAAACTCCAAGGAATACACCTCCCCTCGGAGTTGCCGCAGGGCGAATAGACAAATTGCGTGAGTTCGGTCATGGATGACCGACTAGCTTTCGCAGGTGCAGGGACGCATCCTTCGGAAGCGATAGCGAATTTGGCAATGAGCACAAGGGGCTTTCAACTCCGTTGGGGGCGTCCTGGAGAATCCAAGGAGGATAGGACGAGCAGTCCTCCTTGGTCGGGTGTGGGGTGAAGCCCCACGACTTTGATTTTGATTAAAGCATTCAAACTACGAAACACACTTTGGGCATAACCGTGTAGCCCAAAGCCAACGCAAAATGACGGTGTTTAGCGCGTGAACCAGACTAGGCAAGTCTGATTCACGGATTTTAACGAGCCCGTATTTAATTCTCGCCCTAAAAGAGGATTAAGCACTGCCACGAAAGTAGCAGTCCATGACATGGTCGCTTATTCACATCTATATGATCGCGGCATTCGTATATCCTATACAGCAGATATCACGTTCGAGTATTTAGATAATGGACTTGCTGCATGTCACTGGAATGGACATGCTTAATGGTTGATAGGTTAATCCAAATAATCAACTTTTGATTATTTGGATTACCGTGCAAAACATTAGAATTGAATCAGCAACACAGTATTAAATTCACGATCTATAGCCGCTAGATACACGCTGACATTAAGGACACTAAGCATTAATTTACTTTATGCAAAAACACTACGTCTTTATCGATGATTTCGAGTCGCCAGCCATAGTGATGCGCGAGCCATTCAAAGGTCGCTTCGGCATAAAAGTTGATGTGGGTGGGATCGTTTTTATAGTGCCAGCGGGTAAATGCAGTCTGATCTTGTACGCGTTTAGTCATCACAGCCAAAATGCCGTTGGGTTTTAATAAGCTATCAAGTTGAGCAAGCAAACCTGCGGCATCGCTCACATGCTCTATGACTTCAGTTAACGTTATAAACTCGTATTGGCGAGCCAAGGCTTCAGGATTGTTGGCGTAATAAAGGTCGTAATTATCGATGTGATAGCCACGCGCCTTTGCCATCAGACTCAATGCCTTGCTTTCACCGCAGCCAAAATCGAGCCCTTGGGCCGAAATGCTAACACGGCTAAGTAATGGCTCGAGTGTGCGATTTAAAAAGGTTTGATAGCCAAGATCATTGGCATGATTCTCATGTTTATCGTACTCGGCTTTTTCTGCTTCGGGCGAAAGATAAAACTCAGGAGGCACGCTCACCAGTTGGCAGATTTGGCATTGATGGTAATCGCGCTTTTTATCTTGATGATAAGCGAGTAATTCAGTGCCATGGCATAAGGGGCAGATATTCAACAACAATTCCTAGGGTAGTAAGGTGCATAGTAATGAGGATAAGGATAGTAGCAATGCCCACAAACAATGCTCGCACTGCCTAGCTTAAATCTACTGTGTCGATAGCCTGCTTAAGGCTTAGGGATTTTACGCTCTTTTGCCGCGGCTTCTTTTGCTTCCCGTAAATATTTTTGCTCGCGACTTTCTCTTTCGTCGAACTGTTTCTGTGCCTTGATTTTTTGCTGAGCCTCCCAATCATGGGTTTGGGACTGCTGTTTAATTTTATCTTCTCGCTCAGTTGTCTCTTTGGCCGCTTGGCGCGCCTTTTCTAATTGGGCCTGCTCTAATCGCTGGGAGTCTATGCGGGCCTTATCGGCTCTTTGCTCTAGGGTTAATTTTGGCTTAGGGGACTCGGCGGCATTGGCTACAGCAAAATAAACACTAGAAATCAGTATTAACGGCATCAACATTTTAGAGATGAGCACCTTAGATAAATGCGCCATTTCCGGCCTCCTTTATTTGGTCATCGGATGGATGAACGATAACAGCCAACTCGCACAAGATGCGCAAAACATAGCATAAAATCTGCTTAAGCTTGGAATACTCAGCAGGTGTTCTTAAAAAATATGCTTATATACAAGTCTTAAACTACACTTTTTAAGTTTCGTTGTTGAGTAAAACAACAATTAGATTTATTTTTAACCCCATTGGAATGATGTACTATTGGGCAACTTCGTATCAACGAAGACCTAAAAAATAGGATGTGACCTTATATGCGTCACAAGGGAGTATCCTAAATGATCAGATGGCAACACTTACTTAAAAAACTCAGTACAGATGATCCAGTACTGCAAGAAAAGCTGTCGCTCTGGCAAGCACATCCCCACAAAACTCCCTTGGCCTTAATTCAAGGTTTCAGCTTTATTAGTGCCAACCAAGCGACTCTGGGTTATTTTGAGACTGAGTACGACGCCTTTGTGAATGCGACTCCCTATGATTTTTCGCCAAGAATTCAATCCTCCGGCCGCAATAGTGTTGAATATGCGAGGGAAATGATCCTCGAAGCCATTGCGGGTAATAATGTTGAATTCAACTGGCTACACCTGAGTCAAGTCGGCAATGAACTGCCGACTCGAGTGAACCTCTATCGCTGCTATCTGCAGCAGCAGCCCGTTGTGCTCGTGGAATTTCAAGCTCTTAATCGTCGCAATCAAATGCGCGCAACCATTTCTGATGGTTTTGCCCATATTCCCAAAGAGATTTTGTCGACGACACTCGAAGAAAGTGCCGAAGCTGTGTATATCACAGACTCAGATGATCAGATTTTGGCCGTTAATAAAGCCATGTGCCGTATTTGCGGTTATAGCGCCGAGCAGCTTATTAGTAAAACCCCTGAATTTTTAGAGTTGAAAAGCCATCATTTGGGAGAAGAAACCGAATGCCAAATTGCACTAAAACAAAGGGGCTTTTGGCAGGGTGAAACGTGGAAAAAACGTTCAGATGGTAGCAATTTCCCAGCATGGCAAAGTAGTCGAAAAATCATTACCGAAGATGGCGCTCACTATAATGTGAATATTTTCAGTGACATTAGTACCAAAAAGTTGTTAGAAACTCAGCTGACGACCCGTGCTATGTACGATACCTTGACTGGATTGCCAAACCGGTTCCACCTTAAGCAGATCCTCAATAGTGCCCTAGAAAAACTTAAAACCGATCCCTTAGCATTAGGTGCGCTGATGTTTTTAGATCTCAATGGGTTTAAAAATATCAATGACAGTTTCGGCCACTCCATGGGCGATAGAGTGTTACAACTCGTCGCAGCCAGACTCGAAGCCGGTTGTATCGAAAAAGCCGACATAGCCCGCATGGGTGGAGATGAGTTTACCTTAGTACTGCAAGACTGCAGCTGCAAAGATGAAATCCAACTGTTTGCAGAGCAGATACTTAGTCTATTTGAGAGCCCCTTTGAAATTGAAGGGCAAAAGTTTTTCCTCGGCACGAGTATCGGCATTGCGCTATTTCCGACCCACAGTGATAAAGCGGGACAACTGATTAGCCTTGCAGATACAGCCATGTATTGTGCTAAAAAGAGCTTACCGCACCTCGTGTTTTACGATAAGGCTATGAGCCAAGCAGCAGAATTAAAGCTGCATTTAATCAATAGCCTAAGACATGCGCACAGCTTAAAACAATTCACTCTCGCCTATCAGGCCATAGTGGATTTACACACAAATCAAACGATAGCTGCTGAAGCCCTACTGCGCTGGCAAAAATCACCTACCGAGTATTATGACGCCGCCGATTTTGTGCCATTGCTGGAAGAGACAGGGTTAATTGTCAGTATTGGTCAATGGGTATTGGAACAGGCTTGCGTGCAAGCGGCACAATGGCGGGCACATAATCAGGCGGACTTTAGAATTTCAGTCAATGTGTCGCCACTGCAATTGGAACACTTAGATTTTATCGACCAAGTGATTAATGCCTTGGAAATGGCTAATTTACCTGCTGAGGCACTGATTTTAGAAATCACAGAATCGGCACTGCTACGCCAACCTGAGCAAGCACGACTCACACTCAATCGCATCAAAGCCTTAGGTGTCAGCATTGCCATTGATGATTTTGGTACTGGGTTATCTTCACTCAGTCGCTTAGGCACTTTGCCCATAGACAGTGTAAAAATTGATGCCGAGTTTGCCCTACGTTTAAACGAAGTGTCAGGACAAAAGCTCTGTAATGCCATAGTGCAGCTCGCGCAGGCACTGGATATTCACTTCGTCGCCGAAGGCATAGAGACTCAACAACAAAGGGAAATAATGACAGACATGGGCCAAGGTTTTGCCCAAGGATTTCTTTTTGGCTACCCGAGTTCAGTCGATAACTTCACCCAAACCTTTCTTACGGAAAAACGCTTAGCTTAGAACGAATTTGAAATCTGCCGATGTTCGCATCGGCTCTATAGCCCAGCCAGCACACCACTAACGAATTGCTATTAATAATGGAGTCACTCCCTGCAAAGCCAGTTATTGTCTGGCAAAGCCATCTCATCATTTGCTCCGAACAATGAACATATATACAACTGTTTTATCGGATTAGCTTTGATTAAAATTAGAGGCTAAGCAGAAAAATTGCTGCGATATCATTGCGGAAAAACACAAAGCTTAAAGCTCGATAGCCCTGCCAGCACGCCATTAACTAATTGTGATTAACAATGGAATCACTCCCCTGCAAAGCAATTGGCTGGCAAAGCTATCTCATCATTTGCTGCGCAAATGAATCCTTATTATTAAACCGTATTTCACACTAAGTTAGCGTGATCTGAATAAGATTTTGACTAATTTAATTCGTACGCAGTATCAAAACTAAATAACTTAAAGGCATTAATTCAGACCTAAAACCTCTAAGGTTAAATAATGTCAAAACATTCACTTAGTCTCGCAGTTAGGTTTGTTTGAGTTCTGATAACGAGCCTGCACAGTGCTCGGCATCGCCTTAATCCGCAGTTCAACCATAGCATCAAATGCCGTCATTAAGGGCTGAACATCCAGCGCAGGATTAAGGGCGCTTAGCATATAAGCACAAGCTTCTAAGGTCGATAAACTGTCGCTACGACTCGACTTACGGATCCGATAGCGCGACTCATAACCTTCAGCCAAATGCACCGCAGGATACTGGGTTATCCAAGGATTCAGCTGCAACATCTTAAACGCCTTGCGCCAAGTACCATCGAGTAAGAGCAATACACAATCTGGATTGATAGGCTGCTGTTCAACACTCACACTTTGCTCAGAGGGATAGACGAGATAAATCGGCTTATTACACGCCGTTAAATGTTCCCGTAAAACATTGAAGTCGGCCTCGCTTTCGCCCACATAAACTTGCGTTTCAGCAACAACAAGACTCAATACCCGCACACTATTTTTTTTATGTTCGACTTCACTCGGGTGCTGTAAAACCACCAACTGAGTCATTGGAGAGATAGGCTGAACACTCGCGCACAGGCAAGCATTCTGGGGATAACGACAAATAGCACAATAGTGACGGGACAAGCTTTACCCTCGGTTTGAGTAAGTTATTTTACGAGTATACCAAAGGATAAAGAGGTATTAGGCACAATAAAAAATACCCACAGTTCGCGGTCAAATAAACTGTGGGTAAAGGGTGTGCTCTGTAATTAACGACTTTGTAATTAACCTGTGCCGCGAACTAATGCTCGCCAGCTAACTGCTCTTGATGCCAGTGGTCAAATCGACTCAGTGCCATCATCAACAATAAACCGATAGGAAATACGCCCATCACTAAGGCCACTGCATAAGGTGCGGTTAAATTCGTTTGCTGTACGAGTCCAGCGAGCACGGATGCACCGCTCATCTGAATAAAACCTAACATAGCCGCCGCCGTTCCAGCTCGTTCACCGAAGGCCGACAGGGCCATACTGGTCGCTGGGCCGAGTAAGAAGGAAAATCCCACGCCTAACATCAACATGGGCAACATAAAGGCAAACGCTGCCATCATTCCAGTGCTCGGACCGAATTGCTGACCCGCCACAGTGATAGCGGCAGACAGAACGAGTATGGACAGCGCCAAAATCGTTGTCGGGCGATTACCGAGTTTGCGAATGACCAGCGGCGCCGTAAAACAGGCCACGATATTAAACACTGCATTGAAACCGAATAAACCACTGAACATGAGTTCAGAAAGCCCTAAATGCCCAATCAGCCACACAGGCGCATACGACACGTAACACAAAATCGCCGCCATCGCCGACATACAAGCAAAGGCATAAAACAAAAAATGAGTGTTACCCAGTACAGGCTTGTATCGACCCCAACGGTAAAGTGGCCCTGTGGTAACCGTATTAGCAGGTCGAGTCTCGGGTAAGCGATACCCGACAACGAGCAACATCAACATGGCATATAACGTCATGAAAACGAAGGTTGAGCGCCAACCAAATTGCATTGCCAATAAACCGCCTAAGGTCGGCGCTAATGCAGGAATAACGCAAATGGCACCATTTAAGTAACTGTAAATCTTAGCACCTTCTTTTTGATCGTAGCAGTCACGCACCGCGCTAAACACCACGATAGAAGTCGAACAGGCAGCTAAACCTTGCAGCAAACGGGCAATCTGTAACCAATGAAATTCGATAGCCGCAGCGGCTAAAAGGCTGCTCGCACCGTAGAGTAAGACCCCAAAGATTGCCACAGGACGGCGGCCATAACGGTCAGCTAATGGCCCAATCAACACTTGGCCTAAGCCCATGGCGAATAAAAATAATACGATCGTAGATTGCACATCACTGGCAGATACGGCGAATTCTGCCGCCATAGTTGGCATTGAAGGTAAGTAAATATCGATTGCCAATGGGCTGAGAAGCACCATAGACATCAGGATAGGTAATAGATTGCGCCGCATAAATAATCTCAGTTGATCAGGAAAAGGTATTTCAGTGGGCGCTATTTTAATTAACTCAAGGTATGAACAGAAATGGTATAATTTCCAAAGTAAATTTCCTCTGAGGAATATCTGTGAATATCGACAACTTAGCCAGAATCGATCTTAACTTGCTGGTCATACTCAAAGTTCTGCTAGAAGAGCAAAGCGTGACTCGCGCCGCCAGCCGATTGCATATAAGCCAGTCAGCCCTCAGTAAGAGCTTAAATCGGCTCAGAGAAACCTTAGATGATCCCCTATTTCAGCGCACGGCCCACGGCTTAAAACCGACGGCGCACGCCCTAATTCTTGGGCAAAAACTGCCGAATATTTTGCAAGACTTATATCAACTCACCCAGCCTCCGACCTTCAATCCCGCCAGTAGCAATCGACAATTCTCCTTTGCCATGGTGGAAAGCGCCTATGAAACCTTAATCCCGTATTTTATTGGCCCTATGCTAACCACGGCGCCCAACGTCAAACTTGACTCCTATGTCTGGACCGAAAAATCGATGCAGGATTTACAACAAGGGCAAATTGACTTTGGTATTTCAGGGCGGGACTTGCATCCATTGTCCGATTTTCAGGTGGATCGCCTGCCCGAAGGGATTGCCTATCAAACACTGTTTACCGATCAACAAGTATGTTTAGTGCGTGAAGACCACCCGCTGATGGCGGCGCTCACTTCAGAACAATGGAAGCTCCCACTCTACCTCGACATGGCCCATGTGCAGGTTCGCTGTGAAGGCAGCGATTGGTGGGCGCTGGATTACTTTCTTGCCGATCTCGGCCATCGACGCCGGATCAGTACGACAGTACCCGATTTTTATGGTGCCGCCAGTGTGTGCACCCACAGCGATTTAATCTTCACTCTGCCCTCAAGCTTTGCAAGGCACGCCTGCCAGCTCTATCCGCTTAAACTACTGCCCTTACCCTTCGAATTTATGCCCATGGCCTATGTGTTGTTATGGCATCAAAGAAATGATGAAGATCAAGGGCATAAATGGATTAGAGAAACGATTTGTCAGAGTGTCGCTAAGTTATTTACTCCCGCAGAAATGCTTTAACACGCCAAATCACCATCAATAAAAAAGCCCGATAAAGCAAAGGCGTTATCGGGCTCTTATCAAAGTGAAGCGCTACAAATAGTGGCTACAGAATAAAGGTCGCGACTTGTGCATTAAGATCATTAGCACGGGCTTTTAATCCCCGCGCCTGTGCCAAATCTGCCATGGCCGATGCGGTGATCTCATCGGTCACATCTTTAATCGCAACGGTGTTTTGGGTAATTTCACCCGTCACTTGAGTCTGCTCTTCCGCTGCGGTAGCAATTTGGCCTGCCATATCTGAAATCACGTTGACCGCTTGAGTAATTTCTTCAAGGGCTTTCGCCGCCGCATTCGCATCTTCAACACTGTGACCCGCTAATGCTTGGCTGCTTTCCATCAAACTGACGGCTCTGGCGGTTGTGCGTTGCAGTGTTTCAATCGTGGTATGCACTTCTTGAGTCGAATCTTGAGTACGGCGCGATAACACACGCACTTCATCCGCGACCACGGCAAAACCACGGCCCTGCTCACCAGCACGCGCCGCTTCAATGGCAGCGTTAAGCGCCAACAAGTTGGTTTGTTCTGCAATCCCTTGAATCGTCGCTAGAATGCTTGAAATTGATTGAGCGTGACGGCTCAAATCAGCAATGACATCGGTCGCTTGAGTCACTTCATCGGCCAGCGAATTAATCGAGTTACGGGTTTTATTGACTAACTCTTTACCCTGTAAACTGCTCGCGGCAGATTGTTGAGCCGCCGTTGCCGTGTTTTCAGCATTGGCCGCAATCTCATTGGTAGCACTCGCCATTTCTGTTACTGCGGTCGCGACCATAGCCACTTCCTGTTGCTGACGTTGTAGTTCAGTCACCGAGGTTTGCGTGGTGGCCAGACTACGCTCAGCATCGGCATCTAACTCATTCGCTAACTGGCGAATATGGCTGATCAACTGATGTTGACTACCAACAAAACGGTTAAAGCTATCGGCAAGTACGCCCACTTCATCTTGAGTGTCGACTGAAATACGCTGAGTTAAATCACCGTTACCATCGGCGATACGCGCCAGTGCCTGCGATACTCGGCTCAATGGACCCAGTAACATGCCAACTAACCAAGAAATCGCTAACACACTCAACAGCAGTACGAGTGCCGATAAACCCAGTTGGGTGAGTAACAGGCTCGACAGTGGCGCTTCTAGCGTTTCCTTATCAAGCACTAACACTAATTCCCAATCTGTATTGGGAATATCAACGCTCCAAACTAACTTATCGCGTCCTTCATTTTCAAAATACATAGGCAACAGAGTACCCGCTGCACGGCTCTGTTCTGGCAAGTTGCGATTAAGATCGTTGTCGATTTCACCTATAGGTTTCATCGTCTTAGCTTGATCTTTATAAGCGATAACCGTGCCGTCTTTGTGCATCATGATGGCATAACCGTTGGCCGGTAACTTCATCCGATTAACACCGTCAACTAGGCTCGCGATAGATAAGTCACCACCCACAACACCTTGTGCCGTAGGCTGCGCCATAGTCACAACCAGAATGTTATAAGCCACATCCACGTAAGGCTTAGTCAAGATAGGACCGCGTGCACTGATGGCTTGTTGATACCAAGGACGGCTACGAGGATCATAACCAGTACGGTCTACACTCGGATCAGAATCCAGCATTTGCCCCGCTTGGCTCCCAAAATAGGTCAACTGGAAACGGCCAGACGCTTGTGCTTGTTGCAACGTATTTAGGCTATCACCCTCAACTTTGCTCGCCAGTGCCCCCATAATATCTTGGCGGCCGGCCAACCATTCTTGAATACGCTCAGCCTGCTGCTCACCTAAGCGCTGCACTTGTTCTAGGCTGTTTTTTAACAGCTGAGACTTTTGGCTGGAATAACTTTGCCATGACAACAAACCAATCACGAGTGAAAGGGCTACCACGACGGAGAACAGAATTTTTTGCTTGAGCGAATATGAGTTCATGTTGGCGTCTAATTTATTAACAAAGCAGTGAAACAAGAGGGTGTCTGAGCGAGTTGAACGAACATTTAAAACTAATTTAATAAAGCGGCAAACTGAGTTAAAACTGCAGCTTAATCTGAACTTAATTTTCTCATACTCTGTACAGTTCGCAAAGAAATTGCTCAGATTTACATCAAAAAGATTCGAGCAAAAACATATGATTAACTAACCGTTATTCGATGCACAACATAGGTGACCACGAGATCACATATCGGGATGATACGTAACAGCCCAATGGCCTCAGAGGTAAAATAAAGTAAATTAATCAAGATTAACGTGACCTAGACGCACTCGCTATTGCACACTAAATGTCCACTGCCTATCGAGGAGTTCTTATGATTTATCAACAGTTCCAACAGAGCCCGCTGCAGACCCGAATTTCTGGCCCACGGGCTTGGTTAGCCATGGCAATTAGCGTTAGCCTTATCTGTTTATCGCTATTTTTATTGCCATTCGTGCTTTTATTTGGCGCCATTGCGCTCGGTTGTTTAGTCCTGTTTAGCCGTTTTTACATGGCGCGTCAGTTGGCTAAATTTAATCAGGCACAGGCAAACGCCAAGCAACACGCCCATGCTGCAGATGAGCCACAGAGCCAGGTTTATGGTTCAGAAACGATTGTTAGAGAATCCAATGCGACGCGCCATCAAGGGCGGACTTTTGAGCATAAAGAGGATGAACACTAGGGTGTGTTGACGTTTAGATATTAGATATTAAATTTTGTTCGCTCTGGCAAGCTTATGATCGCGAAACGAGGAGTGAAGTGTCGTTATTCTACTTAAATGACGAGTAATGTCTGTGCGCGATTAAGGCTATGAATTTCTGCGGGATCTTGAGTTACCTTAAGTACATTTTTAATTTGTAATGCAAGAGAACGCCAAAGAGGCTCGATAATCTCGGCCTCTTTTTTATTGGCATGTTGTCGCGCCAACTTCAGCAAAGCAGCGGCTCCCACAACATCAATTCGCCCTAACATACCGTCAGCCAGTGCCATACTCAGTTCGATCATCGCAGGCACACTGTGACCATATTTGATCACTTGGCGCAGATAATCCTCAGCCTGAGTCAAATCACTACCAAAGGCATTATCATCATTGAGCATATGCTGCGCCCGCGTCAGCATGGCATCGAGTTGCCCTTGCTCGGCAGCTTCAGCCATCCAATACTCGCTGGCAATCATATCTCGAGTACAGCCATCACCATTGGCGAGCATTAATGCCAAATGATACTGGGCGTGGGGATAACCCGCTTGTGCGGCTTTGCTAATAAAATGATAGGCTTGAGTTAGATTTTTTTGCTGATAATACAGCACACCTAAATTTGCCATCGCTTCGGTTTGCTCCCCCTCAGCGGCGCGCTGTAAGTATTGCTGTGCTAACTTGCTATCGGGTTGAAACGACTCACTGCCGACAAGATAAAAATATCCCAATAACGCCATCGCATTAACGACACCCGCCTCGGCCGCCGTCGCAATAAGCTGCTCACCTTTCGCCACCTCTGGCACACCTTGATAACCGTGGATCAAGGCCACACCGTGCTCATGTAACGCTTCCATATGCCGAGGCGCCGCAAGGGCAAACCAATAGGCGGCACGGGCAAAACTGTCAGCGGCGCTAATGTGGGAAGTAAGAGGTGAAACGCCAGAAGATTCTGAATTAGAAGTAGCTTCAGCTGAATTGGCAAATTCTTGATCTTGTTGCAGCTCTTGCTCTTTCAGCATCAAGGCCTTGGTCTTAAAGGATATACCCACCAGATACTGGGCTTCGGCGTCATCTTCCATCACAGCGCGGTAGCATAAATCCTTCGCGGTCATGGCATCAGATGCTTCATAACGATAATCAGGTGCGACTTGGCCTTTAACCTTGGGATACAAGTGTTCGACTAGCGCCAAAACATCTTTAATAGATTTTTGCGCCAGCGCGAGCAATTGCGCTTGAGTCAGGTGATATTTTTCAGGATGGGCGCCGCGGTTACCGTCGGCCCGCAATCGATGCAGCGCGCGAGTCGTCTTAACATCGATAACGCGCTGCTGATTTAGTTGCTCGATCCTATCGTACAGATTCGGACTCGAAAACGCGATTTGCTTATCTTGCCCCAGTAACTCGGTGAGCTTATGGGTAAAACTGCGAATGTGCAGTAGCGACTGAGTCGGCACATCCTGCACATAGCTTTTTGCCTTGAGGTAGTCATCACTCAAGGAGGCCGAAAAATCTTGGATAAACTTACTATCCTTAATGACCGTTTTCGTCCCCATGAGTGATTCCCTGCAGGCTGAATTGAGTTTGCGCTATTCGACGCTTGGTTTTTTCGACACCATATATAAGCGGAACAAAGCCACGTTAACGAATAAGCCAATGAAAGACATAAAGGTATCCGATAGCATTTGCAGCGGTAATCCGCCCATAGAGGCAGCACCTGACAGCAGATTACCCACCACTGAAAGTGGCAGATAGAGCATTAATAGTGCAATAGTTCTCAGCACGATAGGACCACTAAAGCTAAAACTGCCCTTGATGGCTTCCAGCGGTGTTAAACGCTCAACCACGACCATAAAGTTCACATAGGCCAAACGGGCGAAGAGATAGAAGCTAATAACCAACCCCACCAGCCACAAAGGACCGAAGGCGGCAAACAGCATCACTGGCGCTAAAATAGCTAAACCAGAAAACACCCCAGCTAATAATAGTGGTGGAACAAAAGGTAGACTTGCCTTCAGCACCATGCCCGCAGAAGGACTATGCCCTTGAGAGCGCAGTTCTAAAAACAGTGTCAGGGCGGCGATTAATACCGAAAAGGTGAGCAGTAACAGCATCATTGCGACCATGTGTGGTGCGCCAAACTGTGGATTTTCAAGATCGACTTTACTCATCTCTACGCCAAGCCACAACTGGATCCCTACTTGGATCAAAAGTAATGGAATCGTCAGCATAGCGAGTTGCGCCAGATGATTACGGAAGAAGTTATAGGCTTCTGACAAAATTGCGGACAGTGACATGCGACTTTCCAAATAATTGAAATGAATTAACACTTAGAATTGCGCTAAGGATACCGAAAATCCCGTAGCAATGCACAGCAGAAATCACCAGTGTGAATCGTAAATCACAGAAAACTACTGCAACAAAAGTTGCAAACCCGCTAAACTGTCCCGCGAACACATGCGCAAACCATCAAAGGACGCTTCCATATGAAACACACTCTTACCCTCTCTATCTTCCTCGGCACTTGTATTTTAGCGGCGCCAGCCAGTGCAGGATGGTTAGATAACTTGGCCGGAACTCAAGCCAAAACTGAAAAAGCGGCCACAACGGCGACAGCAACTCAGTCAAATGATTTAGTTGGCAGCGTCATGTCACAATTGGGTTTAAACCAAACTCAAGCCGAAGGTGGCTTAGGCAGTTTATTAGGCTTAGCACAATCTAGCCTAGGGACAACCGACTATTCAAAACTGGCTGCCAGCATTCCTAATGCCGATAGCTTGTTAGCAGCAGCGCCTAAATTGGACTCAAAATCAGGCGTTTCTGGCTTGTTATCCAAAGCGGGTGATTTAGGTTCATCACTGCAAGGCAGTGCGATGGTGTTAGACGCCTTTGAAAAATTGGGCATTTCTAAAGATCTAGCGATGCCGATGATCAACATAGCTAAGTCTTACTTGGATACCAATGGCACTGAAGGCACCTCAGACTTACTGATGAAAGGTCTGAACTCGCTACTGTAATCCCGTTTTATCTCACCCTAAGCAATACACTGCTTAGGGTGAACTTTCGCCCCCCAATCGACTCTACCTTAATATTCCCTCCAACATGAGAACCGCCAAATATGATTGCGAAGTTAAGACGATTCTTTGAAGCACATACGCAAGCAGTCTCCCCTGAAGACAAGGCGCATCAACTTAAACTCGCCGCGGCGAGTATGTTACTTGAAGTGGTGTTTGCCGATGATACCTTAACGGCAGAGGAAGAAGCCTTATTGCCTAAGTTACTGACAGATACACTATCAATGTCAGAAACTGACGCTAAGATACTGATTGATGAAGCCAAAAGCGTGCAAGGTAGCGCGACCTCACTGTTTGAATTTACCTCAGCCATTAACGCTGAATTTAGCCTAGCGCAAAAGCAGCAATTATTGCTCGCGATGTGGCAACTGGCCTATGCCGATGGACAGTTATCCCAATATGAAGACCAAATCATTCGTCGCACCGCTGATTTGCTGTACCTCAAACACAGCGAGTTAATTCAAATGCGCAATCTTGCCATCGCCGCCAATCGACATATTGATCAGGCGCCCCAGTGATTCAACGGTTGAATCAAAGTACTAATCGATTAATCCGCCGCATAAAAAAGCGTGAATGCGAAACGCTATCTCGTTTCACATTCACGCTATAGTCTTAAGACCTTATTGATATTGTCTTTGACTAAAAAATGATTTGTCCTGCCGCGCGATTGACTTAAACCCAACTCACTTAAATCCTAAGCTAAGGCTTTACCGATTTCGAATCCTGAACCGCGTAACTCTGTCAACTTAGTCCGCAATCCACCCATCTCCATTCTTAATCCTTTCTTGGTGGCTAACTGAGATAACCAACTGGTTTTCTCATCATCCTCAATAGTGTCCCACTCATCCAGCACTTTGTAAGATAGGCATAGTAATGCGGCAAGTTTTGAGAATGGGTCCGAATCCTTAGGATGATCTTGATATAAAATACCTTCCACCAACGCTGTGGTGAATTTCCAATTTTTGGCCAGCAATGCGCCGATATCGGGTGAATCATATCCAAGCAACTCACGCTCAAACTCATGCTTATCTTTACCCTGCGCCACGGCTTCAGCAATTTTCGCCGCATCTTTAGGTGACACAGCCGCAATGAGCAAGTCGCCAATACGGTGCAAGATACCGCAGGTAAATGCTTCTTCAGGCATAGCACCACAACGTTTCGCCATTTCTTGGCTATAGAGGGCAATCTCAAAGGTTTGCCCCCAAAACTGGGCTAAGTCGATTCCTTCACACTTAGGAACCGCGCCAATGACGGCCGATGCAAGCACTAAAGTACGCAGGGTTTGCATCCCAAGACGCACCACGGCTTCGTCGATCGTACCCACCTCTCGACTGCGTCCATAGTGGGCACAGTTGGCAAGGCGTAATACCCTCGCGCTGATTAAGGGATCGTGCGCAACCTTAGTCGCAATACTTTTTACTGTCGCATTATCATCATTGACTGCGTCTAATAGTTCACTGATCGCCTTGGGTAACCTGGGTAATTCATCCACTCGATTGAGTAACGCAGCTGAATCCATTTTTATGCTCCTTCTGTATGAATGATCAAAATATAGAACACAAACTAGCGCCTCGCTCGCGAGATATAATTAAATATCAGTAATGTGCAATCCTTCTGCGACACCTATTACCGGCCATCAAACTTAAGGTTTACCTCTTTATTTCATTCAATTTAATCGCACTCAATCATATTCAGTTACGAAATCCACTCAGCCACACAAAAAAGCCCCGAACTCTAATAACCATAAAGAGTTCGGTGCTTTCTTAATTAACCCATCATTTTGATTTCGCCCCAGAGGAGCCGAATATTACTCAGGAATCGCTAAACCTTGTTTGCGGCTGATATGGGTCTTTTGCCACCACAGAAATGGCGCCACCACTAATATCAACACCAACACATAGGACATGCTCGCACCTAGGGCAAAACCTAATGCCAAGCAAAACGCACAACCCAGCGCTACTAGTGGCCAATTATGGCGCGGTAATAACTTAGCTGCCGCTAACATAGCCATCAAATAGATCACCACAAATACACCGTTGCTCCATGCAATAAGGTGTTCTAACTCTTGTCCAGTAAGATAAGTCAGCACTATCACGCTCGCCATCACAGATAACAGTGCAGCCAGTGCGCGAATAGGTACGCCGTGGGCATTCTTCACCGCAAAAAAGCGCGGCAAAATGCCTTCACAACTAAAGCTCCACACTAAACGTGCCGCACTGGCCGAATACACGTTCACGGTTGCCAATCCACTTGCAATCCCCAACACGCCAATCACTTGCGCGCCGTAACCACCGAGCAACTGATCAAACACGCCGATCATAGCGACGCTTTTATCCGTCGGTACTAACAGTAGTAATAGTGTACAAGCCACATAAATGACGCCCACCAGCACAGTGCCCATCATCATAGCGGGGATCATATCCTGCTGCGGACGGCGAAAATCATCGGCCAGATGGGTCATCGCTTCTATGCCCAAGAAACTCCAAAAAGCGATGCCAGCGGCAATCATCACAGTCGGCATTTCAGGCATACCATGGCTGGCGAGTGTTGTCAGATGACCAGGCTGAAAACTGCTTGCGCCAAATAAGAGGACAACGACGGCCACTATGCACAACGTCAGGCCAAATTGCAGCTTGGCCGACACTTGAATGCCTCTTAAATTAATCAGGAACAGGCCAAAAATCACTAATACTTCAACACTGACCTTGGACCAACCCGATATCGGCATTAAGGCATTCACAAACTGAAAGGTCATCAAAATCGCGGCGGGGGCGCCCATGGGCACAACCAGTAAAAAGATCAGTCCAATTGTTCGTCCAGCGGTGCGACCAAAGGCTTTTTCGACAAAGTAAGCGGGGCCAGCGGCATGGGGAAATACACTGGCTAAACGGCCAAAAACCAGCGCCACAGGAATAATGGCTAAGGTAAGCAATATCCATGCGACTAGCGCGCCAGATTGCGCTTTTTCAATTGTCATCTGAGGCAAAATAAACACCCCAGTACCGAGCAAAGTGGTCGCCATTAGACCCGCACCTTGCCAACGACCTATAGTTCCGCTATTTGAATTCATCTGTTAATATTCTGTGGTATTTGAGCTGTCAGTATAGTGAGATTTTGCCCCACAATCTGCCGTTAATTTCAGTGTTCTCCACGCCCAATACCGGCAAAATCACGGCAAATAGCGTTATTTCCGTCAAAATGATGGCCAGCTTAAGGTGTGGTGAAATTATAAGCTCAAATACTCAGTAAATTCTGTTGCCATTCAAACCAATGGCAAAAATTGCACACAGATCCAATATAGCCATTTTCACTGGAGTCACCCTTGGATAAATTCGATACCGCCATCATTCATAGTTTGCGTCAGGATGCACGCCAGAGCGTGTCGAATATTGCCGAACAAGTGAACCTTTCCCGCAGCGCGGTAGCCGAGCGGATTAAAAAACTCGAACAGACTGGGGTGATCCGTGGCTATCAAGTGCTCTTGAGTGAGTCGCAAAAAGAAGGGGTGTCGGCTTACTTCGAAATCCAGCATCAATGTCCACGTTGCGCCGACGTAGTACACGTATTCCAAGCGATCCCCGAAGTGATCACTTGCCGTGGTATTTCCGGTGACATGGATTTGCTCGTGTACGTGCATGCGCCCTCGATGCGCCGCCTGCATGAGATCCGTGAATATATCGACACGCACACTGATATCATCAAGATCAAAACCCATGTGGTGATGAGTGAGTGGATTAATAATTTAGGCGAGTAAAGGAAAATCGAGTGGCCCTAAAGCAAGAAACGCCACCCTAAGGAATAGAGGTGGCGAGGCCCATTTGGAGGCAGGGCAAAATATTGAAGTGTAAAATATGGCATCCTTGCCCAGCGACCTCCCTGTTACACAACCAACCGCGACTAGACTTACCCCTTGAGAGCTCAGCCAGCGCCGCAAGGGCCTCATCTACAATGTTTTCCTTTGACATTGTTTCCGCGATCCGTCGATTTCCTTGATTCTTATCATCTTGTTCGTCTTGAATGAAGCGTTCGCACCTTAAGCGATCGTCATTTGTCCTGTGTACAGTATGAAGTTACGTAGCAACAAAACCCCGATTAAGCTCAAGCAAGCCGTCCCTGCTACATAAGCCCATTTGCGTTTCGACGTCGTGGTCATAAACAGGTTCATTGCTAACGGGCCTGATAAACCGAGTCCGATAATCCCTACCCAGAAAATCCAGCCCCAGAAGCCATAACCTAAGGCATTAAAGGCGGCAATTTTACTCTGTCCTCCGGTGAGCAATAAGCCAACAAAGAAGGTAAACAGCAGCACAATCTCAACTAAGATCAGCGGGATTTCAACCTTGTGGATAAAGTGCACCTCTTTGTCATTCGGTTTGCCATTCATCAACACGCCACCGAGTAAAGAAGATGCCGCACCGGAAGACAGCCCAGATGCCAAGAACAGTAAAGGCAGCACAGGATTTTTCAGCATGGGATAACCAGGTAATGCCGATAACAAGAAGCCGGTATACGCGCCCAATGCTAAGGATAGAATCACCAGTAATCCCGTGATCGTCGCCTCAAACCGAGCTAGCAAAGCCGTCAGTTTAAGGACGATAGGAAAGCGCGATTCACACCAAGCATCCACAGGTTTACGGAAGGTTAACCCAATCCACATAAACATAAACACTTGGTAAATCAGCAGAATCAGTACGCCCATCGACATCACAGATTTAGGATTGTAAAACACCAAAATCTTCCAGAAATCGAGGGGTTTAGTTAAGTCTGCGACCAATATGCCTAAGCCCGCCATCACGGCGACTGGGGCGACAATACAGGCGGCTCGCACAAAGCCAGACTGATAGGCGTTTTGCTTCAAAACAAAATGTTTCAACAGTACGGCGAAGAACATAGCCCCTGCTGATACACCCGCCAAAAACAGGTAGATCGCAATCGGCCAATGCCAAACTAAGGTATCAAAATGTAGGGCACTCATAGTATCACCTCCCCAGATTTCGCCAGGATACGGAACAACTTAGGTCGCGTTCCGAGGGCGACTTTCGCGCGTTGAGTTGGATTAGCGCGCAGCACTTGTACTAACTCAGACGTCGGATCTTTTAAATTACCGAACACTAACGCCTTAGTCGGACACGCCTCAACGCAGGCAGGCTGTTTTCCTTGAGCGAGATTCGTCTCACGGCAGAAATCACACTTATCCGCCGCGTGGGTGACTGGGTTAATAAAGCGAATTTTATAAGGGCAAGCCGCAATACAATATTGGCAGCCGACACATTTCCACGCATTGACTGACACTATGCCGGTTTCTTTATCAATAAAGGCTGCGCCCGTTGGGCAGACGTTGACACAAGGTGCATCTTCACAATGCTGGCAAGAGATACGGCTGAAGTGATAA
The DNA here is from genome assembly GCF_020447145.1 of Shewanella sp. SR1. Taxonomy (NCBI): domain Bacteria; kingdom Pseudomonadati; phylum Pseudomonadota; class Gammaproteobacteria; order Alteromonadales; family Shewanellaceae; genus Shewanella; species Shewanella sp. SR1. The sequence continues at coordinate 63,023 of NZ_JAJAEF010000019.1, forward strand.
TACTCATTCGGATACTCACCGAACGGTCCGGTTTGTTCAATCCTGACCCGAGAAACGCCTTCTGGCACTTGATTGGTTTCACGACATGCCACTTCACATGCGCGGCAACCAATACATTTAGTTTCATCATGAATCATCGCATATTTAATATCTGACTCTGCTTTAGCACCTTCAGCGGCATTCACTGTGGCGAGCAGTGATGCGCCCGTAGCGCCAGCAAATAAGGCACATGTGCCTTTTAGAAATCTTCTTTTTGAATTTTCCATAACCTACCCCTACTGGCCACTATGGCAATTGCGGCACAGCTCACTGCGAACTTTTGGCGTCATATCCGCCATAGGTTCGGTTGGGCTATGTAATTTATGACAGGCGGCACAGGGCACTTTTTGTGCGTGCACATTATGCGTCCATTCGGTTTCACCCAGTTTTCGCTGTGTATGGCATTTGTGACAAACGGCGAGCTGAGTATCAAGCTCCGAGCCATCTTTCATACCAAACACCACGATATCATTCGGCTTTTTAGGGTGGTCGCCTTTTTCGCCATGACAGGTTGAACAGGTCATTTTCATCGCATCTTGGCCGTGATGCCCTAACATTTGACCGTTACGTTTGTGGCACTTCATACAAGTCGTGTCACTGTTAATTTGAAGGGCCGACTCGGCACTTGTCGCACCAAAGCTTAAAAGCAATGCAATTGCACCCAAGCGAATCGACCACAGCCATTGTCTTTTGGACATAGGGAGTCCTCACATTTATTTTGGGAAGGGAGAAGAGGAGTGTCAGGGTTCGGAGTTACCCGAACCCGACGGTCGGATCAGACGGCTAACGCTTGCTTTAGGCTCTGTGTATCCCACTGTTTATGTTGGTTCATTTCAATAAAGTTGATATTGAACTTACTAAACAGCTTTTTCATTGGCGAGTTGTGTTCTTTGCCAAAATCACTGATCACCATTTTCACTTCAGATGAGTCATGATCTATTAACACATAGTCTAGTCGGCACTCGTGATTTAAATCAGCGTCATGCTGGTCCATTTCAAATACGGTGTCTAGCGGGACATTACAGCAAACATCGTATTTGCCTTCCACTACGGTTTTTAACGATTTAAAAAAGTTAAAACTTTGTTTATCGAACAGTACTGGTTTAAGTTTCATTTCATGATGTTCTGCCTCATCGGGGCCTGCTTTAAAAAACTTAATGCAGGTCATGACGAACATGACAAAAACAAATGGCACTGCTACAAACAGCACGAAATACATAAACGCATAGCTGAGAATGACTGAAGTATTCATAACGCCTCCAATAACCTATTTATTTTTTGTTATCTCTTTTAAAGCAACTTTAGTATTAACGTGAAGCGTTTTATTTTTTTTGAACACGATCACATTTAACAATGGCAATTTAATAATAAACAACAAGTTAAGAATTCGATCTCATTACCATTTAGCGCAAATCTTGAATGTAAAAATAGATAATTGATAATCGCCAATGTGAAATTCAATTAAATGAATTTCACCTTTTAAAATTCCAAATTTATCTTTATCACATTTTGAAATATAAAAAACATTAAATCTAAAAACGACACTAGCAGACTGCGATATTATAGTTTTGAAGTTGAGATATGTTTCACATTAAATTTATTTAATGACGCCATAATTAATCGTTCTTTAAAGTATTTGCTCAATAAAAGGGATATAAAAAATGCACATTAGTAACATGGATGGCCTAGATATTCTGAGTTTGAAAATACTCGTTTCATTATATGAGAACAAGTCTGCAACATACGTATCTAAGGCTCTTGATATTCCGGCTCCTAAAATTAGTCGTAGCCTTAAAAATCTACGGGAAATTTTTGGTGATGAACTTTTCATTCGTCGTAAATACGGACTATTCCCCAATGAGTTTGCGACCCATTTATATCCAATCGCGAAAGAAGCCATTGAATGTACTGATAAGTTTCATAAGGCCAGAGCCGCAAATGCTAACTTAGTGAAAACGCATATCGAGATTGCTGCTCCCGGCTTGATTGCTTACGCTTTTCCGAAAGCGTTAATGCAGGCCATTAAAGATGAACAGAAGCTGATGCACATTAATATCACCCCTTGGTCTATGCATACGACCCAAGACATTATTAACGGTGATACTACGCTGGGCATTTGCTGCAATAAAAGCACGGCTGATGTGGCCGCCTTTGGCGATAAACTCCTGACGACCACTCTGCAAAGCATGGATAAGGTTTACCTTCTTGCGAGCCGTAATCATCCGATTTTCAAACGGGAAATCACTTTAGAGACGATTGCAGAATATCCCTATGTGAATACCGACCTCGGTAATCCCAGTTCTAAGCTCAGTCCTTACCAAGAGTTTTGTCTGAAGAGCAACATTAAACTCAATACTGAAATTACTATTACCAGTATTTCAAGTTTGTTTGAATACCTAGGTGAAAGTCAGGCACTGTCGTTATTGCCCTATCGCGTGGTTTACGAGATGGTGAGTGATGTGGCTGAACTGCACACATGCCAACTGTCGCAACTCGAAGCCGAACGTTTATATGCTCATGCCGAAGCGCCAACCATTTTCTTAGTGCAAAAAAATCAGCCAAGCAAAGTGAATGATGATTTAGTGTGGCTAAGTGGACAGATTAAAAAGATTGTTGACCATATTATTTAGCCCAAAGCAGCTTGCACAACCTATAGACTAGCCACTGTACAGAGGTGATAGGCATCCCTTGCCTTAGCTTAGGCTCCACCTCAGCCCCCATACAAACCCGCCGAGAATTGTTAAGCCAAGCATACATCTTGGGGCATAAACACGTTACACTAAGCCCATCTTTATCCTAATAGATTCAGCTATGCGGACCGAAAATACAGCCACTCTTAATCTTATTTGGGGCGCCCTTATTCTTGAGGAGTTAGCACGTCTTGGCGTGCAACATGTGTGTATGGCACCGGGCTCGCGCTCGACGCCGTTAACCCTCGCCGCCGCCCAGCAAACCAAACTCCAGCGTCACCTGCATTTTGACGAACGTGGACTCGGCTTTATGGCCTTAGGTCTGGCAAAAGCCAGCCGCGCACCGGTCGCTATCATCACCACCTCGGGTACTGCGGTCGCTAACTTGTATCCTGCGATTGTTGAAGCTTGGCTCACCCACGTACCTTTGATCGTCTTAAGCGGCGATCGTCCACCCGAATTACTTGGCTGCGGCGCCAATCAAGCCATAGTCCAACCGGGGATTTTTGCGAATTACGCCACCCAAGTGAATTTGCCAACGCCGGATGCGCATATCGCACCGCAGGCATTGCTCACCACAGTGGATGAGGTAGTGGCGAATCAAACTCGTCCAGTGCACATCAACTGCATGTATCGCGAGCCCTTGTACCCGAGTGAACTCAGTGGCGTGATTCTCGATGCCGAATCGCCTTACCTCAAACCACTGCAAACTTGGCTGCAACTCGCCCGCCCGTATACTCAATACGGCAAGAGCAAACAGCTGAGCAGCCCCAGTGACGATGCCATTATGCGGTTCGTCCACGGTAAAGGCGTGATCGTTGTCGGTACACTCACGCCCGAGCAAGATCCACAGCAGCTTATCGCCCTGTCGCAAAAAATCGGTTGGCCGTTACTTACCGATGCCCAGTCGCAACTGCGCCAACATCCCGCGGCGATAGGCAATATCGATCAACTGCTGCAACATCCCAGGGCACGCAATCTATTACAGGAAGCCGATCGCGTACTCGTATTCGGCGGGCGTTTATTGTCAAAACGCGTCATCAGTTATCTCGCCGAGCAAAATTGGCACAGCTACTGGCAAGTGTTACCCGAACAAGACAGGCTAGATCCGAGTCACAATGCGAAGCACATTTGGCATGCTAATGCAGAGCAGTTTGCGGCCTTGAACTGGTATCGTTCATCCTCGGCGAACTGGGCGAATATCTTAATCACCTATAACGATGAATTGCATCACTTATTTGTTCGTAATATCGATCAAGGGGAATTTGGTGAAGCGCAGGTGATACGCGCTATCGCCAACACTCGTCCCTTAGAACAGCAGCTTTTTATCGGCAACAGCCTGCCTGTACGCTTGTACGACATGTATGCCCCTGTCAGTTGCTGCACAGCGACCACTTATACCAATCGTGGCGCCTCAGGTATTGACGGCTTACTCGCCACCGCCTGCGGCATTGCGGCCCACAAAGGCAAAGCCACCAGTTTGATCATCGGTGATTTATCGCAACTGCACGATCTTAACTCGCTGGCCATCGCCAAAGGCTTAACGAGCCCGCTGGTGATCGTGATCCTCAATAACGATGGCGGCAATATCTTTAACTTATTGCCGGTTCCCAATGAACAAGTCCGCAGTGATTATTATCGACTTAGCCATGGCTTAGAATTTGGCTACGCCGCAGCCATGTTTAATCTGCCCTATAATCAAGTGGATAATTTAGCCGATTTTCAAGATAGTTATAATGAAGCGCTGGATTTTCAGGGGGCTTCGATCATTGAAGTCAATGTGAGCCAAAACCAAGCCAGCGACCAAATCGCCGCGCTCAACCTTTGGGTGAAACAAAGCTAATGCCAACCATGGCCCGTTACGGCGATCCTTCACTACCGACCTTAGTGCTACTGCATGGCTTTTTAGGCACTAAGGCGGACTGGTTGCCGTTAATGCCTGCGCTAAGCCAGCACTTCCATTGTATTTGCTTGGATCTGCCGGGCCATGGAGATAATCCAGCTGAAGGGTCGACTGAGGCTAGGCTCGATTTTGATTTCTGCGTCGAAAACATAATGGCGCGGCTCGATAGCCTTAATCCAAGTCCCGAACCGTTTCATCTCTACGGTTATTCCTTAGGCGGGCGTATTGCCTTGCACCTTGCAAAAGCCTATCCGCAGCGCTTGTTAAGTCTGAACCTCGAATCCTGCCACCCAGGACTGGTAGAACCGCAAGAAAAAACGGCCAGAACCAAGAATGATGCCCAATGGGCCGAGCGATTATTGCATCTGGCTAGCAAAGATTTTTTAAGCTTGTGGTATCAGCAGCCCATATTTGCCGATATGACTGCCGCCAAACGTAAAGCCTTAATCGAGCAGAGATCTGCCGTCTTAGATCAGCATCCCAAACAGCTGCTTAAAGAGGTATTCTTAGCCACTTCACTTGCGCGCCAAGCATCGATGTGGGATGTGCCTTCACAACTTGCCTGTGAATGCCATTTCTTTGCGGGCAGCCAAGATGCCAAGTTTCACGCCCTCGCCCAAGAGTGGCAATTAAACGCGCCCATTCTCGTCCACAGTATTAGCGGCGCCGGACACAACATACACCAAGCAGCTCCCGAGGCATTAATCACAACAATAGTTAAATTACTTGGGTAAATAACAGAATTAAAATGTAGGAAATATATGATCTTAACTTCGCTTAACCTGTATCAATATCGACTACCGCTCGATGTATTATTGCCCGTAGGCAAGCAACGCATCGACCACAGGGCTGGATTAGTATTGCAAGCCTGCGCCAGCGCTAATGTTGGTGACGAATACAGACAAGTCGAAGTTGAAATTGCCCCACTCTCTGGCATAGATGTCGATGAACAAGTCTTAGTGGGGTTCAGCCGCGAAGCACTGGCGCAAGTGCAAACGGCGTTAACTGAGTTATTACCCCAACTCTGCGGTCAGCATATCGATACCCTGCTGGATTACGCCGAGCAAAGTCCTTACCCTTCCTTGGCCTTCGGTTTAAGTCTGTTGCATGCCAAGTTAATGGGTAAGCTCGATGCTATCCGCCCACAAACCGCCACAGTCCCTTTGATTTATCATCCAACGGATGCGGGCAAAGACTTGCTCGATAACAAAGTTGCGGCGCTCGGCATGCATGTTCATTCGGTGAAAGTTAAAGTCGCGCAGAGCTCAATCGAAGACGAACTGAGCCTGATTTATGGCATTTTACGCACCCGCCCCGATCTCAAGCTACGTTTAGACGCAAACCGAGGGTTTACACTGGAACAAGCCATCGAATTTGCCGCTTGTTTGCCCCTAGACACCATCGAATACATAGAGGAACCTTGCCAGAATCCACAGGATAATCTGGAATTTTATCAAGCGATTGGTATGCCCTACGCCCTCGATGAATCACTTAACGATCCCGATTATCAGTTTGCGATGCAAAATGGCCTGACTTCGCTCGTCATCAAACCTATGCTGCTCGGCAGTATTGAAAAGCTAGCTAATTTAATCGAGACGGCGCAAAGCTATGGCGTGCGTTGCATTATCAGTTCGAGTCTTGAAAGCAGTTTAGGCATTAGCGATCTGGCCCATTTATCCGCGATTCTCACTCCCGATGAAATCCCAGGACTCGATACCCTCAGCGCCTTTAGCCAAGATTTAGTCGTGTCATCGGGTAAAAACCACTGCCTCACACTCGCCCAACTTGAACCCATTGCACAACACGCCATTGATTCAACGCCGCAAAGTGATTTGGGTGCAGCCAAGCGTGAGGAAAACTAGTTTGTCTGACAAACGCCTATCGAAGTCGCTAGCACTGTCCCCCGTGCACCAAGCCGCGCTGGCGTTTCCACAGCAGACGGCCATCAAGCTGGCGGGACAAGACATTCGTTACTCTGAGCTTAGTCAACGCGTTATCGCACTGGGTCAGCAGCTAAGAGCAGCAGGCATCGCAGAGGGTGAGCCACTCGCCTGCATTTCATTGAATAATCTCGAGATGATTTGCCTCTATTGGGCCTGCATCGATATAGGAGTAATCTTTTTTCCTATCTCGCCACGTTTTCCCCTCGCGCAGATCCAAGGCTTAATTGATCAACATCAGATCCACTATGTTTGGCGTGCTGAGATTTCTGATCTGCAGAATTGCAGCCAATTAGCCTTAGATTTTAATCGCCTCAGCAACGAGTTAGCCCAGCCTATCGATGTTACCCGACCCGCCAATGTGATTTTAACGTCGGGGTCTAGCGGTTTTCCAAAAGCGGCAGTCCATTGCTTAGCCAACCATATTACCAATGCCGAAGGCGCCCGCAGCTTAATCCCGCTCGAACAAGGTGATGCTTGGCTGCTCTCCTTGCCCTTATTCCACATCGGCGGTCTAGCGATATTGAACCGCTGTGCCCTAGCCGGTGCCACTGTTGTTATGCCAGATCACGCGCTGAGTCTTAGTCAGCAAATTGACCAAGATAAGCTAACCCACCTCTCTTTGGTGCCAGCACAACTGAGTAAGTTATTAGCCGATACAAGTAGTAAACTTAAAAGTATCAAAGCCCTATTGCTGGGCGGCGGCGCAGTCTCGATAGACTTACTCGCGCAGCTTAAGCAACGCAATATCGCCAGCTATACGAGTTACGGCATGACGGAAATGGGCTCGCAGATCACCACAGGTCTCGCATTAAGCGACGGCAGCAGTGGCAAATTACTCCCCAAGCGTGAGCTTAAAATCGAAGACAGTGTGATTTGGGTGCGCGGCGAATCCCTGTTTATGGGCTACCTCAGTTCAGAGGGAATAAGAGCTGGCGTGGATCAAGATGGCTGGTTTTATACCAAAGACAGGGGCGAATGGGACGAAAATGGCAATCTGCGCATCCTTGGCCGCGTCGATAACATGTTCATCTGTGGCGGCGAAAACATCCAACCAGAAGAAATCGAAGCCGCACTTAAACAGCACCCACAGATAGACGATGCTATCGTTTTCGCCATCCCCGATGCACAATTTGGCAATCTCCCCGCCGCTATCATTCGCGGCAGTTTAACTCATCACACAGAATCGATTGCAAGTGAACTCGAATTGTTCCTCGCCGACAAAATCGCCCGTTTCAAACGCCCAAGACAATATTATGTATGGCCAGAAAATCATGAGCAGACAGGACTGAAAGTAAACAGAAAAGCCTTGATAGCTAATCTTGTTAAACACTGATTTATCATCAACGTCATCAAGCCAAATTTCACCCATAAAAAAACCTGCCGTAGCAGGTTTTTTTATGGCTAAATCACAGTCACCTTACACGTGATGCGACTTAGGCTTCCATGCAAGCTTTCAGCTTGTTCATGGCATTTTTCTCAAGTTGGCGAATACGTTCAGCCGACACTTGATAAGTCTCTGCAAGTTCTTGCAGTGTGGTTTTATCGTCATCTAACCAACGGGCGCGCAGAATATGCTGGCTGCGTTCGTCTAAGGTTTTGATGGCCGATAATAACCGACCTTGGGCATTCGATTCCCAGTTGTCGTTTTCAATGTTTTCCGCTAAATCCGATGAATGATCTTCCAAATAATGGACTGGGGCAAAATCATGCTCCTCGTCTTGATCATTGGTTAAATCAAATGCCGGATCTTGCGCAGCCATACGTGATTCCATTTCGGTCACATCGGCCTTAGACACACCTAAATTTTCAGCCACCATAGTGACTTCGGCATCGCTGAACCAGCCTAAGCGTTTTTTCGCTTTACGGATGTTAAAGAACAACTTACGTTGCGCTTTAGTGGTCGCGACTTTAACAATGCGCCAGTTTTTCAGCACATATTCATGAATTTCAGCTTTGATCCAGTGCACAGCAAAAGACACTAGACGCACGCCAACATCGGGATCGAAGCGTTTAACCGCTTTCATCAAGCCTATGTTGCCTTCTTGGATCAGGTCTGCCTGTGGCAAACCATAGCCTGAATAGCCCTTTGCAACGTGCACTACAAAACGTAAGTGCGACATAATCAGTTGCTTCGCAGCTTGTAGATCACCAGTTTCCTGTAAACGCTTGGCCAACTCATACTCAGCCTCAGCGTCCAGCATGCTGATGCTAGTCACTGAATGGATATAAGCTTCTAGACTACTGGCGCCCTGTGGGACTGTCAGTGCCATTGATTGCGTTTGAAAGGTCATTCGCTCTCCTACATTTATCAGACTACTTACGAGTGCATTCTAAGGTTCAATAACAAAACACCATAAGAATAAGCTCACGAACTATCGGCTAATTGACAGAGTATGTCAACCTCAGCTCGTTTGCGGATACCCTTTTTACCTCGCTGAAGTAGACATTGCAAGTGAACAAAAGTTCATTTCTCAGCATTTTTTTCATCACTTTTTTTAGTTTAATCGACTGATTATTATGAAGGTTCAATCGACCGTAAATGCTGACGTACAGACAAATACGAACCTAACCAACCTAAAAATGACGCCAGTCCAACCAATTGCAGCAGTTCAGTAAAAGTGAGCGATTTCATCTCGAGCTGACTGCCATATAAGCCCAACAGCTCGGCAAGAGCCGAATCGAGATACCACACTAATAAGTTAATGATAAGCCAAGCCAATATGCCGCCAATCACACCATACCAAATCCCAGTGTAGAGGAATGGACGCTGAATAAAGGCTTCGGTTGCCCCAACAAGCTTCATCACTTCGATTTCGCTGCGTCGATTCATAATCGCTAAGCGAATCGTATTGCCTATCACTAAGACCACAGCCAGCACGAGTAATGCGGCAATCGCCATCACAGTGCGCTCGAGTAGGCGCACTACCGCCTGTAACCGCTCTAGCCATTCGATATCTAAACGGCCAAAGCTAATCTCAGGCTCGCGCTCTAGCTTAGTTAACAGTTCACGGGCGCCCACTGGCGTTGAGTAACGCGGTGTAGGCGTAACGGTAATGACCGCTGGCAAAGGGTTTTTATCTAAATAGGCCAAGGCCTCACCAAAACCAGATAAGCGTTGAAACTCTTCTAGGGCTTGGTTTTTATCTATGTACTGCACTTTATCCACTTCGGAATAAGTCCGAATCCGCGTCAGCAGGCTCTGAATCGTTTGCTCGCTGCGATTGTCTTCGATAAACAAAGATATCTCCGCAGCGCTGTTCCACGAGCTGGTAATGGTCTCCGCGTTTTTAACTAACACTTGCAATGCCGCAGGCAAACTCAGGCTCACACCCAATACCGCCATCGTCATCACGGAAGACACTGGGTTGCGCCAGAGTTCTCCCATACTCGCCATCGCTTGCTGTACGTGGCGAATAAAGAACATCACAATCCGTCCAGACAGAGGTAACTTACTGCGGGTTAATTTAGCGCTGTCGCTCATTGCCCTTCACCTCTATTCGTCGGCGCGCGCGTATGCACGCTAGGATGTAACTCCTGTGCGCCCAACATACGACCCTGTTTGAGGGTGAAAGTGCGATATTTCATCCGCGCGATTAAGCCTAAATCATGAGTAGCGATTAACACGCTGGTTCCCGCATCGTTGAAGGTTTCAAACAGACGCAAAATATCCATCGATAATTTAGGATCTAAGTTACCTGTTGGTTCATCGGCGAGCAGTAAGGGCGGCTTGTTGACAATCGCACGGGCAATGCCGACGCGTTGCTGTTCACCGCCGGACAACATAATCGGGTTATGGCGCTCTTTGCCATACAAACCCACCATGTCGAGGGCGCCGGCCACTCGCTTACGGATTTCACCGTGGGAGAAACCTTCAATCACCAGCGGCAAAGCCACATTGTCGAACACACTTCGGTCCATCAATAGGTGATGGTTTTGGAAAATCATGCCGATATTGCGACGCAAATAAGGCACATGTTTAGGGCTAACTTTGGCGATGTCGTGGCCATTGATGGCGACACGACCGGTCGTCGCCCGCTCGATAACCGTGATTAATTTCAACAGCGTACTTTTACCCGCACCTGAGTGGCCGGTTAAAAATGCCATTTCACCTTGTTGTAGATGAAAATTCACATCTTCCAGCGCCATTTGGCCGCCAGGATAAATCTTACTGACCTGCTGAAAATCAATCATAAATTAGCTATCCGCTTTTTCTTGAGTGAACAAGGCATCGATAAATTCTTTCGAATTGAAGGTTCGCAAATCATCAATTTGCTCACCCACGCCTATGTAACGGATCGGAATATTAAACTTGTCGGCAATCGCAAAGACCACGCCGCCCTTAGCCGTTCCGTCTAACTTGCTGATGGTAATACCCGTTACACCTACGGCTTCTTGGAATAATTGCGCTTGGCTAATCGCATTTTGTCCCGTGCTCGCATCTAGTGTCAGCATGACCTCATGTGGCGTATCAGGGTCGAGCTTTTTCATCACTCGCACCACTTTCTTCAATTCTTCCATCAAGTGCGCTTTGTTTTGCAGACGACCCGCAGTGTCAGCGATCAACACATCCACTTTACGGGCTTTAGCCGCTTGCAAAGCATCGAACAGTACAGAGGCACTATCGGCACCCGTATGTTGGGCAATCACAGTAATATCATTACGTTGACCCCAAACCTGTAACTGTTCTACCGCAGCTGCACGGAAGGTATCGCCCGCGGCTAACATCACCGACTTACCTTGGCTCTGATATTGTTTGGCTAATTTGCCGATAGTAGTGGTTTTACCCACACCATTAACGCCGACCATTAAGATCACAAATGGGCCATTTGCATTGTCTGGCACTAACGGAATTGCGACTGGATCGAGCGTCTTCTGCATCTCTTCCCGTAACAAGTCATATAAAGCTTCAGCATCTTTCAATTGCTTACGCGATGCTTGCTCGGTCAAATTCTTGATCAAACGCGTGGTTGTTTCGACGCCAACATCGGCGATTAATAACTGTTCTTCGAGTTCTTCAAACAGATCATCATCGATTTTCTTGCCGCGGAATAGGCCGATAAAACCACTGCCAATATTCTCGCTGGTACGCATCAAGCCGCGTTTCAGACGAGCAAATAGCCCTTCTTTAACGGGTCTAGCCTGCGGCTCTGGCTGTAATTCAGTCACGGGCCCAGCGGTTTGCGTAGCTTCGGCCTGCTGTTGCGCTAACGCTTCAGCTTGCTCACGTGCTAATGCTTCAGCAGCGAGTTGCTCCGCAGCTAACGCTTCAGCGGCTTGTTCGGCGGCAACACGAGCACGTTCAGCTTCCTCGGCTGCAGCTTGTTCAGCCGCCAGTCGTGCCGCTTCAGCTTGTTGCTCGGCTAAACGTTGAGCTTCGATTTGTGCTTGCTCATGTGCAATTCGCTCGGCTTCAACCTTGGCTTGCGCTTGAGCTAATTGCTCTGCCGCAGCTTGTTCAGCGGCTAACTTATCTACTGCAAGTTGTTCAGCTTCTAGCTGAGCTGCCGCCAGTCGTGCCGCTTCGGCCTGTTGTTCTGCTAAACGTTGAGCTTCGATTTGTGCTTGTTCGTGGGCAATTCGCTCGGCTTCAGCCTTGGCTTGGGCTTGAGCAAGTTGCTCTGCTGCAGCTTGTTCAGCGGCTAACTTATCTGCTGCAAGTTGTTCAGCTTCTAGCTGAGCAGCCGCCAGACGCGCCGTTTCGGCTTGTTGTTCGGCTAAACGCTGGGCTTCAATTTGCGCTTGCTCTTGAGCAATACGCTCGGCTTGCACTTTCGCAAGTTGTTCCGCTTCTAACTGAGCAGCCGCCAGACGCGCCGCTTCGGCTTGTTGCTCGGCTAAACGCTGGGCTTCGATTGCGGCTTGTTCTTGGACAATACGCTCGGCTTGCGCCTGCTCGGCAGCTAACTGTTCTGCGGCCGCTTGAGCCTCAGCCTCAGCAGCTAAACGTTGCGCCTCTGCGTGTTCCTGTTCTAAACGCTCTGCTGCTTCAGTGTCTTGTGTTGGAGTAACAACTGGAGTTTCAGCGACGACCTCATCTTGTGACTTATCTTTACGAAACCAGGAGAAAAAACCTTTCTTTGCCATGTGTGATTCCAGCGCTCTACTTCAGTGTTGAATTTTGAATAAGACCCTGATGTTATACCAGATTGCCTCGGCAATTACGCCCAAAAAGTCGGCAATTAGCTAAGCTCACTCAGCCTTCTCACCTTTTAGTGAGACTTTGATATAAAATAGTGGCCTTTATTAAGGTGGCATAGTCTACCACTTTCTTTCTTCAGGCAAAATCACGGGGGCACTTTGGTTAAGAATCGAACGGTCAAAAATAATGTGACCAAAAGTCCAACAGCCAAAAATAAACCCGGTAGCGGTCAAGTGCGGATCATCGCGGGCCAATGGCGTTCGCGTCGTTTACCTATTCAAGATCTCGAAGGTTTACGCCCGACAACAGACAGAGTGCGCGAAACCCTGTTTAACTGGCTTGCCAATGACTTAGTTAATGCGCGAGTGCTCGACTGTTTCGGCGGCAGCGGCGCTTTAGCTCTCGAAGCCCTATCTCGCTATGCCAGTTTCGCCAAGATTATCGAGTTGCAACGCGGCGCAGCCATGCAATTAAAAGAAAATCTGCAAACCCTAAAATGCGACAAGGCCGAAGTGCTCAACGCCGATACTTTAGTGGTGTTGCAAAGGGGCTGCGAGCAAGGTTTCGATGTGGTGTTTATCGATCCGCCCTTTCGCAAAGGATTGGCAGAAAAGACCATTCAACTGCTCGATACTCAAGCTTGGCTCAATGATGGCGCGCTGATTTATGTCGAGATCGAATCTGAATTAACCCAACTGGCCATTCCACCTTGCTGGCACGCCTTGAAAGAAAAGAATGCGGGGCAAGTGAGTTACCGCTTATATCAATATCAAGCCGAAAACACTGCCGAGCCTATCGAAGATGAAAGCCATGCCCTTGCTGATTAACCTAGGTAAAGCCATTACCCTCATCGCTTGGTTGATGATGGCCTACAACTTGGTTGTGCCATTTGAAGGTAATGTGGCAATTATTTTGAATATCCTGTTTGGCATAACCTGCATGATGCACTGCTTCCAAGTGGCCATTTTCCACATGCTATTTAAGACCTTACTGCCATTAACAAAGCTTGATTATCTGCAAGTATTTATCTTCGGTATTTTTAGCCTGTTAGCTTATCGACAAAAAGTGATGACTCCAGCGAGTTAACCTAACATTTAGACACCATCAGGTACTCAGACACGGACAGCAAAAAGCCCTCAACAGAGGGCTTTTTAATGACTAACGATAACGCAAGTTAATCGTTAAACCTTATCCTTTAGGGTAAGGGTGAGCGACGCCTTTGTGACAGTCGATACAGGTTTTTCTGTCTTCAGGGGCTTTCTTGAAGTTATTGCTGTGCATTCTCACTGCCATTTTGCTCATATTTTCTGATTGGTTTTCATAAATACGGTTGTGACAGTTTTGACAGGTTGAAGAATCGATTGCACGTAGGTAATCACGCGCTAACTCAGCTTGTTCTTTACGGTTTTCATCTAACCATGCTTGCGTGTTAAAGCCATCGATAGTTAAGAAACCAATAACATCCTTAGAAACGATGATCTTTTTCTTCAGGTATTGGAATGGTTCCTGTGCGATGTGACATTGCTGACACTGAACCACGATACCCACACGGTTGTTACCGTGGGCAGACGCCATCACTTCATCTTTCAATGAATGCTGGCTGTGGCAGCTCATACAGAATGCGTCTTGGCTGGTTGCATGTAAGGTTGTTTGGGTTGCGAAATAGCCCACAACACCGATAACAATACCGACGACCAGTAGCGCCAGGATTGAATATTTTGCGCTAGGTTTAAATAGTGCACGCCAGTTCATCACTCTATCTCCAAAAATTGTCAAAATTAGTTTTTATAAGACTAGTTTATGTTCTTTCATTTATTAGAAATTTGATTTTAAGCCGAAATTTGCCGATTAAATTAACCTTAAAAGCGCAAAATGAGACTTAGCTCTAACTATTAGGACGACATTTGGTAAAAACCGCTAGCTGAGCTGCAATGCACTTTAACTAAAGCTAATGCAATCACCCCATAATCGCAAGTTAGCGATTATCGCGATGGAATTTCCCCTTTGAGAATCAATAACTATCAAATCATTTCTAGAAAATAGAAATGTGATCTAAACGACGTTTTGTTTAGGGTCTGTTGATCTTTGCTGTACAAATATTGTTCAGCAATACATCGGCAGCCACATTAACATAAACGCCAGTGACACCATACTGGCGTAATTTCTTGCTAGCTTGTCA
>NZ_JAJAEF010000020.1:0-76889 GCF_020447145.1 Shewanella sp. SR1
GAGTGCTTCTGAGAGTTGCATAAAAAAATCCGATGACATGAGGTCATCGGATTTTGATCTTTTCAGCGAGATCGTCAAGCGATCTGTCTTAACTGATCGGCATTACGCTAAGCGGCCTTTTTCATTGGGATAAAACAACTTAGCTGCGCTGACGCGATGGCTTAGGTTTTCCCGAACCGGTTACTTTATGCTTACGTACGGCGCGGCGAATTTTAGCACTCTTCACCTGAGCACGGGCTACGCTGTGTTTATCGGCAGCAAGCATAGTGCGGGTTTCTGGTTCTAAACCTGCCAATTTACGCAAGTAGTTAACTTGCTCCATTGGCAATTCAACCCAGCCACCCCGTGGCAGTGATTTTGGCAATTCAACCATACCGTAACGGATACGGATCAAACGGCTCACTTGCACTTCTTGGGATTCCCACAGACGGCGTACTTCGCGGTTACGACCTTCGCGTAAACACACATGCCACCACTGGTTCATGCCTTCGCCGCCCGCTGGCTTGATGCTATCAAACTGCGCAGGGCCGTCTTCTAACATCACGCCGGTACGTAAACGTTGCACTGTCGCTTCAGGGATTTCACCGAAGGTACGCACTGCGTATTCGCGGTCGACTTCGTTCGATGGATGCATTAAGCGGTTCGCTAATTCACCATCTGAGGTAAACAGTAATAAACCTGAGGTGTTGATGTCTAAACGACCTACCGCAACCCAGCGTGAATCACGCACTTTAGGCAAGCGATCGAATACCGTTGGACGGCCTTCAGGATCTTTACGACTACAAATTTCGCCTTCAGGTTTATGATATGCCAGCACACGGCAAATCACATCTTCGGCAGACTTTAACGAAATGGCTCTGCCATCGATACGCACTTTAGCACCAGCTTCAATACGATCCCCAAGGCTAGCAATTTCACCATCAATACTAACTCGGCCTGCAGCAATCCATGCCTCCATCTCACGACGGGAGCCATGGCCTGCACGGGCCAAGACTTTCTGCAATTTTTCACTCATTAGTATTTTGCTCTTCTGACTGTTCTGGCACTGATTTCAAACCTGAAAAAACCGCCTGCAATGACTCAGTATCCGACAGCGGCGGTAAATCCGCTAAGGTGTCTAAGCCAAAATATGCTAAAAATTCTAAGGTAGTGGCATACAACGCGGGTCGCCCCGGTACTTCTTTATGGCCAACTACTTTAATCCAATGTCTATCTGACAAACTTTTTATGATGTGACTACTAATGGCCACACCGCGCACCTGTTCAATATCGCCGCGAGTCACAGGTTGACGATAAGCAATCACCGCCAAGGTTTCTAATGTCGCACGCGAATATTTAGGCGCCTTTTCTTGCCACAGGGGCTGCAAAAAAGGACTCAAGACGTCTAAGGTCTGGAAGCGATAACCTCCAGCGACTTTCACAAGTTGCACACCTCTGTCTTGATAATCCTGCTGCAGCTCATCCAATGCAGCTTTTATTTTGTCTCTGGAAACCGTGAAATCCACCAATACAGTGTCTTTCAACATTTTCGCCGACAAGGGTTTCCCCAATACAAACAAACTCGCTTCAATAAGCTGTTTTAATTGAGTCGGATTTATCTGCATCAATTAATAGGCCTTAACGTAAATAGTTGAAAACGGTTCTGTTTGGTACAATTCAACCAATAATTCTTTGACTAATTCCATCAGTGCTAAGAAGGTCACGACCACGCCTGCACGGCCTTCAGCTACGGTAAATAAACGTTCAAATGCCGTAAAATCTTCCGAGTTCAGCATGGCTAAAATCTGGCTCATGCGCTCACGCGTCGATAACTGTTCACGCTTAACGTGATGATCTTCATTGGCATCGATACGTTTGAGCACATCGCCAAAGGCGCGGGCAATTTCAAACAACGAGACTTCTGGCGGGATCATTAACGGCTTAATGTCAGGTGCTGCCACTGCTTTGGCTTGAAACACATCCCGCTCGAGCCGCGGCAAATCATCGAGTTTTTGCGACGCTTCTTTAATCACTTCATAGGCTTTCAACTGACGGATCAATTGCGCCCGAGGATCTTCCTCAACCTCATCTTCAGCCACCATGCGCGGCAGCAGCAAACGGGATTTAATCTCGGCAAGCGTTGCCGCCATCACTAAGTAATCGGCAGCAAGTTCAATTCGAGCCTGAGTCAGCAACGTAATATATTCTAAATACTGCGCGGTGATTTGCTGAATGGGTAAATCGACAACGTCTAATTTTTGCTTACGGATCAAATATAAAAGTAAATCCAATGGGCCTTCAAAGGACTCAAGGAATACTTCTAATGCCTCCGGCGGAATAAACAAATCCAGCGGCATTTCGGTCATTGCCTGACCACGAATAACGGCTAAGGGTAAACTCTGTTGCGTGCCCTGCATCCGCTATCTTGCTCCGTTAACACTGCGCTACCCAACTTAGGCTAACGCCAAACGCGCGATTATACCTGTAAACCTGCGACGATAAAACTGCCAAATGTTGACTACCACTATCCGACTCACTTACCCGCATCCATTCGCGATAAATCTAATGCGGCAGATTTAGAGAAACGGCGTGATATCACCCGCGCCTTCACGCAAAATTTCGGCACCATCTTCAGACATATCAATCACTGTCGTCGGTTTTTCACCTAAATAACCGCCATGGATAATCACATCCACTTGATGCTCGAGCAAGTCGCGAATTTGTTCAGGATCAGACTCGGCAAATTCTGCATTTGGCATCACTAAACTGGTCGACATCAGCGGCGCATCTAAGGCTTCAAGCAACGCCAGTGCGATCACATTGTCGGGCACGCGAATACCTATGGTCTTTTTCTTGTCATTTTGCAGACGACGCGGCACTTCTTTGGTCGCTTTAAAAATGAACGTATAAGGCCCAGGCGTGCAACTTTTTAGGATGCGATACGCCTGATTATCCACTTTGGCGTAGGTCGCAAGCTCGGATAAATCACGGCACATCAATGAAAAGTTATGATCGTTCTCGATTTGACGAATTCTCGCCATCCGCGTCATCGCGTCTTTCTCACCAATCAAGCAGCCTAAGGCATAGCCCGAATCGGTGGGATAAACAATCACACCGCCCGCTTTTAAGGCGGCAACAGCTTGACTGATAAGGCGTGTTTGCGGATTTACTTCATGTACATAAAAAAACTGACTCATGGTCGTTCCACCCAAGATTCCGATTGCCAGACCCAATCAATACCTTGGGGCTGATACAGATTTTTTCCTAATTCGATCCAATTACTTGGAAAGTGAAAATCACTCCCTATCGATGCAAGCAATTGATTTTGTAAGCTCAAGGCCACAAGGTTGGCCCTGTCGTCTAATGTTTGCTGGCCAAGTACCACTTCCATGGCATCTCCACCCGCTTCTTTATATTCGCGCACTAAGCGCTTAAGCCACTTTGCCGATAACTTATAACCACTGGGATGCGCCAACACAGCTAATCCACCCGCGTTATGAATGATATCGATGGCGCTGGCCATATCACCCCAATTATTGGGGACATAACCGGTTTTACCGCGGGCAAGGTAGCGTTTAAACACGCTCGGCATATCCACAGCATGACCATTTTCAGCCATCCAACGGGCGTAATGTCCACGGCTCAATGCCGCTTCACCCGCCAACGCCTTGGCACCTTCGTAAGCGCCTTCAATACCGGCCTTGGCTAATCTATGGCCAATTTCTTGAGCGCGTAATTCACGTAACTCACGCTGGTTTTCTAAAAATGCTAATAACGCAGGATTATCCGCATCGAAGTTAAGCGCAACTATGTGGATATCATAACTGTTCCAGCGAGTAGAGATTTCTACGCCAGAGATCAATTTCAATGGTTCTGCTTGCGATAGATTAAAGGCACGGGCTTCGGGTAAACCTGCTACCGTGTCGTGGTCAGTAATCGCAAATAACTGCACGCCCTTTTCAAGGGCTCTAGCCACCAATTCAGACGGAGTTAACTGACCGTCGGATGCGGTCGTGTGGCTGTGCAGATCAGCCAATATGCTTTGAGTATTCATGGGGCTATTGTACGTGAATTTGTTAATAAATGCGCTGCTATCTCGCATTTTGTGGCTGTGTGACTTAAATTTTCTACGTCATAAAAGTGAATAAATCATAGAAAATGAAAAATATTCAATTGACATTCGACCCCAGCTAAGGTTTTCTATACACCAATTACTGAATTAGCGAGACCCTTTTGAATGACACACATTAACGCTTCATTAAACATCATTTGGTGGTGGCACTTCCCAACTTAGCGGGTGGTGTGAAGCTCTGTGCTCATTTGAAAGTGACCAGAATCAACAAGAAGCCCGCAGAAATGCGGGCTTTTTTGTTAGGTGCGAAAAATGTCGGCAGACTCGGGTAACAAGATTAAGAAAGCGAGATAACTCATGATGTTAAAGACATTTTATAAGGTAGCTGGAGTATGAACATGCCCAAACAGACATTCGCACGCTCAAGCACACTCAAGGCGGCATTAACCTATCACAGTGATCCACTGCGCTTGTATCAGCACATTACCCAAGATGCGTCCCATACTATGTTGCTGGAATCGGCCGAAATCGACAGTAAAGATCACTTAAAAAGCATGGTGATGACCCATGCCGCCATGATGATCCGCTGCGACGGTTATCAACTGACCTTTACCGCACTGACCGACAATGGCGCGAGCTTACTTACCCCAATCGAAACCTTCTTCAGTGCGAGCGGCGATCGTGCTGATATGAGTGCCAATCTAGTCCGTGATAACTTGACCTTAGTGGTGACGCTGCAAAAAGACACTAAGTTGCAGGATGAAGATGCACGCTTAAAATCAACTTCGCCACTCGATGGCCTGCGGATGTTTATCCAGCAAATTGATTGTGGCACTCATACTGACAGCCAAAGTAAACCCGCCTTTGAGGATCTGTTTTTAGGTGGCGTGTTGGCCTACGACTTGATTGATACCGTCGAACCGCTGCCTGCCGTGCCGAACCGCGATAATGATTGCCCAGACTACTTATTTTACCTCGCAGAAACCTTAATCCTTATCGACCATAAACTGAAACAAGCCGACATCATTACCCATAATTTCAGTCGTGATTCCAGCCAGAATGCCGCCATCACTACTGCGCTGAGCGAACGAGTACAGCAGTTAAGTACACAATGTAAAACCCTCGGTAATTCACCTGCCGATGTGCCGACACTGGTCGCCATCGACGCAACTGAGCAAGTCAATATTTCCGATGAGGTGTTTAAACAAACCGTTATCGATTTGAAAGAACACATTATTGCTGGCGATATTTTCCAAGTGGTGCCATCGCGTAGCTTTAGTTTGCCTTGCCCGAATACCTTAGGAGCTTATCGTGCCCTGCGCCTGACAAACCCAAGCCCTTATATGTTTTATTTCAGGGGCCAAGATTTCACCCTTTTTGGCGCCTCACCCGAAAGCGCACTCAAATACGAAGCCAGCAGTAATCAAGTCGAAGTCTACCCGATTGCCGGCACCCGTAAACGCGGCAAAACCGCCACGGGCGAGATTGATTTTGACTTAGACAGCCGCATTGAACTTGAACTGCGTTTAGATAAAAAAGAACTGTCAGAACACTTAATGTTGGTCGATTTAGCTCGCAACGATATCGCGCGCATCAGCCAAAGCGGCAGCCGTAAAGTCACTGAATTATTGAAAGTTGATCGCTATTCTCACGTGATGCACCTTGTCAGTCGCGTAACGGGTCAATTGCGCCAAGATTTAGATGCGCTGCATGCTTATCAGGCCTGTATGAATATGGGTACTTTAGTTGGCGCCCCCAAAGTAAGCGCATCACAACTGGTTCGCCAAGCAGAAAAAGCCCGCCGTGGCAGCTACGGCGGCGCTGTGGGTTACCTTAATGCCCTTGGGGATATGGACACTTGCATCGTGATCCGCTCCGCCTTTGTTAAAAATGGTACCGCCTTTATTCAAGCGGGCGCGGGCGTGGTATTTGATTCGGATCCCCAAAGCGAGGCAGATGAAACCCGTCAAAAAGCCCAAGCCGTGATTTCGGCAATCAAAATGGGTGCAGGACTGCGAGTCAATGAATCGCCAGTAAATGACGCGTCAGCTCAATCCACTTTTGTGCAATCCACTTCAGCACAATATAAATAGGAGCCAAACATGAAACTCTATCTACTCGATAACTTTGACTCCTTTACTTATAACCTAGTGGATCAATTTCGCAACCTAGGCTGTGAAGTGGTGATTTACCGCAACGATGTTGCCGCCGATTTTATTGCCGAAAAACTGCTTAACGAACAAGAACCCGCAGCCCTAGTGTTATCACCCGGTCCTGGTGCGCCCCATGAAGCAGGCTCTATGATGGCGCTTATCGCCAAAGTCGCCGGTAAAGTGCCTATGCTGGGTATCTGCCTTGGGCATCAAGCTATGGTGGAATATTACGGCGGCACAGTGGCGCGCGCGCCTTTTGTGGTGCACGGCAAGGCAAGCCCGACTTTCCATGATGGCACTGGCGTATTTGCCGGTTTGCCCTCTCCCCTGCCCGTTGCCCGTTATCACAGTCTCGTCGCCACTCACGTGCCTGATTGCTTGCAAGTGATCGCAACCACTGACGCTATGCCGATGGCGATTCTGCACCCTGAGCACAGAGCCGTTGGCTTTCAGTTCCACCCTGAATCGATTCTCACCACCTTAGGCAGCACATTGCTCATTCAAACCTTAGCCTTTCTTACCCAAGACATGACAACAGGAGTAAGCGCATGAGTACCAACCCTATTCAGCCTCTACTCGACGTTTTATACCAAGGTGAAAGTTTAAGCCGCGAGCAAACCGCCGAACTTTTTGGCGCGTTAATTCGCGGAGAAATGAGTGAAGCGGCAATGGCAGGAATGTTAGTTGCGCTGAAAATGCGCGGCGAGACTATTGATGAGATCAGCGGCGCAGCCGATGCCATGCGCGCCGCTGCCAAACCTTTTCCTTGCCCTGAGCAAAACAACAATCCGCTTCATAATGGCATAGTTGATATTGTTGGCACGGGTGGTGATGGCTTTAATACCATTAATATTTCCACCACTGCTGCCTTTGTTGCCGCGGCGGCAGGCGCTAAGGTCGCCAAACACGGTAATCGTAGCGTGTCGAGTAAATCGGGTTCATCGGATCTTTTGGCGCAATTTGGCATCGACTTAACTATGTCGCCAGAGACTGCCAGTCGTTGCCTCGACGCATTGAATCTGTGCTTTTTGTTTGCGCCCCACTACCATGGCGGGGTAAAACATGCGGTGCCCGTAAGACAAGCACTGAAAACGCGCACCTTATTCAATGTGTTAGGGCCGCTTATCAACCCTGCAAGGCCTGAGTTTATGCTACTTGGCGTGTATAGCCCTGAGTTAGTCTTACCGATAGCGAAAGTATTAAAGGCGCTTGGCACAAAACGCGCTATGGTAGTGCACGGCAGCGGTTTAGATGAAGTCGCGCTGCACGGCAACACCCAAGTTGCTGAGTTAAAAGACGGCGACATTATTGAGTATCAACTCACGCCCGCCGATTTAGGTGTACCTTTAGCGCAGATAACAGACTTAGAAGGAGGCGAGCCCGCGCAGAATGCCTTGATTACCGAGGCGATTTTAAAAGGCCGTGGCACTGAAGCACACGCCAATGCGGTCGCCATCAATGCCGGTTGTGCTTTATATGTCTGTGGAATTGCTGATTCAGTCAAAGCCGGAACCTTACTGGCGCTCGCTACCATTCAAAGCGGCAAAGCCTTTGAATTGTTAAGCCAGCTCGCAAAAGTCAGCGGTGAAGCCCTAGTCAACGGTCAAGAAAGAGGAAGATAAGCGAATGTCTCAAGTAGAAGTGACTCCAACAGCAATGAATCAAGACCTGCGCACTCAGCTAGGGGCAGCCACAAACGCTATGCCAAAAAGTAATGTGTTAACCCGTATCGTCGATACCAAAGCGGCCCATATTGCCGCCCTAAAGCTGCGTTTCCCTGAGGCGAGTCTATCGCCAAAAATCTCTGACCGCAGTTTATTTGCCGCACTCAAGGCACCCAAGGCGGGTTACATTTTAGAATGCAAAAAAGCCAGTCCGTCCAAAGGGCTTATCCGCGATGTGTTTGATGTAGAAGCCATCGCCGATATTTACGGTAAATATGCGGCGGGCATTTCGGTATTAACCGACGAGCAATTTTTCCAAGGGGATATGGACTATATCCCTAAGGTGCGCGCTCGGGTCAACCAACCTATTCTGTGCAAAGATTTTTTTGTGGACGAATACCAAATCAAACTCGCCGCTCACCAAGGCGCCGATGCGATTCTGTTAATGTTGTCCGTGCTTAATGATGAACAATATCAACGTCTAGCGAAAGAAGCCGCTAAGTATCAACTCGATGTACTGACCGAAGTCAGTAACGAAGATGAACTTAAGCGCGCCATCGCATTAGATGCGCCGATTATCGGCATCAACAACCGTAACTTAAGGGATTTAAGTACCGATCTCGCTACCACAGAAGCGCTGGCGCCACACATTGGCAGCGACCGCGTGGTGATCAGCGAATCTGGCATCTACAACAATGAGCAAGTGCGTCGCCTGAGTCCGCTGGTTGATGGCTTCCTTGTCGGCAGCTCGATTATGGCCGAGGCTGATATCGACTTGGCCTGCCGTAAATTGATCTTCGGTCACAATAAAGTCTGCGGCCTCACCCGTGTGGAAGATATCCGCGCCGCGGCAACAGCAGGCGCTGTCTATGGTGGGCTGATTTTTGCTGAAAAATCCCCGCGCGCCTTAACCCTTGATGGCGCAGAACAACTGCTCAGGGCGTATCGCGCATCCGATGCCCCCGCCATTGAATTCGTCGGCGTGTTTGTTAATGCCGCGCCAAGCACCATCACCGATATCGCCGCCAGTTTGCAGTTATCTGCCGTACAACTGCACGGCACTGAGACTGAACTTGAAATCGCACAGCTCGCCGAGCGACTTGAGGAAGCGGGACTCACCACCCAAATTTGGAAAGCCGTCAGCGTCGATGCGCAAACGGGTGAGCTTGGTAACATACCTCAGGGAGCATCGCGATATCTCTTTGATAGTAAAACGGCAGGCCAATTTGGCGGCTCGGGCCAAGCCTTTAATTGGCAAAATATTGATGTGAAGTCCTTAGGCCAGCAAAAGGCCCATGCCATGTTGGCGGGCGGACTCAACGCCGACAATGCGGCCAGTGCCAATGCCCAAGGATTTTACGGTTTAGATTTTAATTCTGGCCTAGAAACCGCCGCAGGGATTAAATCGGCGCAACTGATCCAAACGGCTTTTACCCATTTACGTCTCTAGCCTATCGCGCTAAGCAAGAAGCCCTAGATGCAGTTGGTGCTCGACAAGCGTGATGCTCGACAAAAAATATGAACCTATTAATGCCAGTGGCCAAATAGATAACGGCTCAGTTAACACTATGATGCGGTTAACACCAAGACGCTGTTAGCACAATCGAAGCCACTGACAAACTGATTGATAAGATAAGGAAAAAGGTATGTCAAAGTTAAAGCTTAACCCTTATTTCGGCGAATACGGCGGCATGTATGTGCCACAGATTTTAGTGCCAGCCCTTAAGCAATTAGAAACTGCCTTTGTGGAAGCGCAGGAAGATGACGACTTTAAAGCCGAATTTACCGATTTACTAAAGAACTACGCGGGTCGCCCAACAGCACTGACCTTAACCCGCAATTTAAGCCCCAACCCTATGGTGAAAATCTACCTCAAACGAGAAGATTTACTCCACGGCGGCGCCCATAAAACTAACCAAGTGTTAGGCCAAGCTCTGCTTGCTAAACGCATGGGCAAAAAGGAAATTATTGCTGAAACTGGCGCAGGACAACACGGCGTTGCCACCGCCCTTGCCTGCGCGCTGTTAGGCTTAAAATGTAAAGTCTATATGGGTGCAAAAGACATTGCGCGCCAATCACCGAACGTATTTAGAATGCGGTTGATGGGCGCGGAAGTCATTCCTGTCACCTCAGGTTCTGCCACCTTAAAAGATGCCTGTAACGAGGCAATGCGCGACTGGTCTGGCAGCTACGAAAAAGCCCACTATTTACTCGGCACAGCTGCGGGGCCACATCCGTTCCCAACCATAGTGCGTGAGTTCCAACGCATTATTGGCGAAGAAACCAAAAAGCAAATGCTAGAGCGTGAAGGTCGCCTACCTGATGCGGTTATCGCCTGTGTGGGCGGCGGTTCCAACGCCATCGGCATGTTTGCTGACTTCATCGACGAGCCAAGTGTCGAACTGATTGGCGTCGAACCTGCGGGTAAAGGCATCGACACGCCAATGCACGGCGCGCCGCTTAAACACGGTAAGACAGGGATTTTCTTCGGTATGAAAGCGCCTTTGATGCAAGATAGCGAAGGCCAAATCGAAGAATCCTACTCGATTTCAGCTGGATTGGACTTCCCATCCGTTGGCCCGCAGCACGCGCATCTTAATGCCACAGGCCGCGCCCGTTATGAATCGGCTACCGACGATGAAGCCTTGGAAGCCTTCCAACAATTGGCTCGCTGTGAAGGGATTATCCCTGCATTGGAATCGGCACATGCTATCGCCTATGCAGTGAAAATGGCACGCGAGTGCACCAAGGAAACCATTTTAGTGGTCAATCTTTCCGGTCGTGGCGACAAAGATATTTTCACCGTTTCTGACATTTTGAATGGTAAAGAGGAATAATAAACATGAGTGACACGTCTACCAACACTGGCCGTTACCAAGCCACCTTTGCCAAACTCAAAGCCGAAGGTCGTGGCGCTTTTGTCCCATTCGTCACTCTTGGCGATCCTAGCCCTGAGTTATCACTGAAAATTATCGATACCTTAGTGCAAAACGGTGCCGATGCCTTAGAACTGGGCTTTCCGTTTTCCGATCCCTTGGCCGATGGCCCTGTGATCCAAGGTGCTAACCTGCGTTCTTTAGCTGCGGGCACGACTCCAACGGCGTGTTTTGAATTACTGGCGCAAGTGCGTGCTAAATATCCTGAACTGCCAATCGGTTTGCTGCTGTATGCGAACTTAGTTTTTGCTAATGGCATAGATGCGTTTTACGCCAAAGCGCAGCAAGCGGGTGTGGATTCAGTGCTTATTGCCGACGTACCAGTGGAAGAATCGGCGCCCTTTAGCGAAGCCGCTAAAGCCCATGGTATCGCACCCATTTTTATCGCGCCGCCCAATGCCGACAGTGAAACCCTTGCACTGGTTAGCGCCAGCGGCGAAGGTTACACCTATCTCTTATCCCGCGCAGGGGTGACAGGCACAGACACTAAAGCTGGCGTTCCGGTGGAAGAAATTCTATCCAAATTGAAAACTTTTAATGCGCCGCCACCGCTACTCGGCTTTGGCATTGCCGAACCCGCTCAAGTAACCGCCGCCATCAAAGCAGGCGCTGCAGGGGCAATTTCTGGCTCTGCCGTTGTGAAGATCATCGAAACCCACCAGCACGATGAAGCTAAGCTACTGGCGACACTTGGCGATTTTACTCGCGCCATGAAAGCGGCGACCTAAGTTAATCAAGATTTCAATCTCTGAGATAAATTACTGATTGAAATTGATAAACTAAGTCACTGATTTAAATTGATAGCCTAAATCGCTAGCCTGAATCGCTAGTACTTAAGACGCGAAGAAAGAGAAAAATAAACAGAATAAGTGGGGCACATTCGCAGCCTCACTTATTTTGCTTTAGATTGACCGACTCCTATGTTTACCCTGCCTTGCTCACCTCACTGTTGGTGTTCTCTTACGGCTTTTATCTTTCTCAACAATCACGCCTCAAACACCACCCCTACCGTGACAAGAAATCAAACTGATAGCTTAGCGGTTATTTAGTCGCAGTTATTTAGTCACAGTTCCTCGGTAGCATGTCTGTATCGAAATGAAATGGACTTTATATGCAGTATCGGATCTATATACTCGAGCTAACTCCATGTGGCAATGGTGTTGAAGGTGAAGTCGCAGGCAAATGCGACAATGGCGCGCCGATTTGGTTTTATTACCAAGGCAGCGCTCAACAGGCAAAAATGCGCTTTCCGGTTAACCAATGGGTGACGGTTGAATTACTCGGCCGACTAGCAAGTGTTCAAGTTGACATCATTGAGCAAGCTCCACGCCTACCAATTCAATTGAACTTTGAAACTTCAGGACAAATCGTCGACATCAGCCAAACACCCGAAGATACGATTTACCTGTCGCACTCAAACCTTGCACTCCCCTTTGATAATGAACTTGGCAAATCCCCTATTTCGCTCGGTCACTGGGTCAATGTGACGGGCGAGCTTTGGGTAATAAATGGAATGAATTAAGTGCTGATCCCTGCGCTAACTGTGAACGTACAGATAGGCTAGCTTGGGCTTTAATGATTGCGCTTTATCGGTGCAATACCTAGAATGTCGCCGCGCGGGCTAAACTTCATCAATCGCTTAAATACCTTGCTTCAGCTATTGAACCCAATGGGGAGAGCAAATGAAGTCGATAACAGAAGTGACAGTATTAGCCTGTGACAAATCATTCGCCTGATGAATTTCCAATAGAGGATCCGATGACTATTTCTAAATCTTTGCCCGATGACAAACCTCGTACTTTTTTGGGCACGCCTAAATTACCAGCCAAGTACGCCACGGTTGTAATGCCCTTTTTTCTTTCTATTCTAATGAGTTGTATCGTGTCTGGAATTAGCACTTTCAATGGCGTTGGCGCTTCACCGCAGTTTATCGAACTCTGGCTCGGTGCCTGGCTGATCTCATGGGTGGTCGCCTTCCCGACACTGCTGATGGTGTTGCCATTAGTGCGTAAAATTACCGGACACTTTGTCGATTTACGCTAGCTTTACGATTTAGCCTTTCGAACTTGCATTCTGAGTTAACAGCCACATTTCAAAGCCGTCTTAGGACGGCTTTAGCTTAAGTTAATGCCCTTAATAAACGCGCACTGCCGCTATCCATACCGAGATAACCGCCCTATTTACAGCTCCAGCCAATAGCAGTTTTAAGCGAATAGCTCTCTGAGAAAATACCAAGCTAAGCGAATACATCTGGGGGCAATGCCTCTGAACTCATTTATCAGAGCCAATACATCTGGGCCAATACATCTGGGCCAATGTATCTGAGCCAATGCATTTAAACTTAACCCACACCCGACTCATTTACCCAGCGCCTTCAGCGAGGCTCCAACCTGCGCTTTACAATGGATTTACACTGACTGTTTAGCGGCACCTATTCCCATTGGACTCAGCCGACATTGCCGCAATCTAAATCAATTCCCCTCGATTAATAAACTAACACAAGAATCGATATAACCTACTGTATTTATAGCCTTAAAAGTCAACTCACTCGTAATCCCCTCGATTATACACCCCTTAAGTTTAGCCTTTTTGTCAGCCAATTATCTTGCCGGCGCATACGTTATTAACCGTACTTAGCCCGCTTATCCGTAAGTTAAAAGTATTAACCCTCACCATCGCTCAAATGAGAATGGTTTGCATTTGAATATTTTCACGTGCTAATTTACTCGCCGTTGTCGGGACAGAGGCAGCAGGAAAAATGACCTAAGGACTGCGCTAAACATAGCGAATTAACCACAGCAAGATAGATAGCCAAACAGGCTATTTTGACTGCCGCATTAACTTGGTTTGTGTCCTTAGGTAACTGATTACTGGATCGGCAACACGCAACAGCATGCTGCCAAAGGAGGCGTAAGTGACTACTCAACAAAGGGAAATGGATCGCGAAATCTTTGATCTACTCGGCATAGGCATTGGCCCATTCAATCTTGGCCTCGCCGCCTTATCAGAACCTATCGACGGCTTTAACTGCTTATTTTTAGATGCTAAAACCAGCTTTGACTGGCATCCAGGCATGCTACTCAAATCCTCAAGACTGCAAACACCCTTTATGTCAGATCTGGTGACTATGGCCGATCCCACCAGCCGTTACAGTTACCTTAATTTTGCCAAAAAGACGGGTAGACTTTATCCATTTTACATTCGTGAGAATTTCTTTTTACCCCGCCACGAATACAACTTGTACTGCCAATGGGTGAGCCAACAACTCAGCAATCTAAAATTTGGCTTTAAAGTCACTCAAGTAGATTACAACGCCGGTGAAAGTATTTATCGAGTCACAGGTTTTGATAGACGCAGTGGCAAAACCCATACCTATCAATGCCGAAAGCTAGTGTTAGGCACAGGAACAGAGCCTTATCTGCCAAAGGATTGCCCCATTCAAGATGCGCGGGTCATGCATACAGCCAGCTATATGCAGCAAAAAACCTACCTGCAGAGTCAGAGCGCCATCACTGTCATTGGCAGTGGCCAAAGTGCGGCGGAAGTGTTTTACGATCTACTGCAAGACATTGATACCTATGGCTATCAACTGAACTGGATGACGCGCTCAGCACGTTTCTATCCCTTGGAATACACTAAGCTGACGTTGGAGATGACCTCGCCAGATTATGTCGATTACTTCCACGAACTAACACCGGAAAAACGCTGTGCTTTGATCGCCAATCAAAAATCGCTCTACAAGGGCATTAATGCAGAGCTTATCAACGACATCTATGACTTGTTATATCAAAAGCGCTTGATTGCGGATTTCCAGTGCCAATTGATGACCAATGTGGCGTTAACCCGTATTCAAACTGACCCAGATGCACTCAAATTACATTTCCAGCATCAAGAACAAAATGCCCCTTTGAGCCAAACCACGGGCGCTGTGGTATTAGGCACTGGCTATCACTACCGTTTACCTCAATTTATCAAAGATATAAAGCAACAGATCGAGTTCGATGATGCAGGACAACTTGCGGTACAACGCGACTACAGCATAGATATTCGCGGGGATATTTTTGTCCAAAATGTGGGTTTGCATACCCATGGGGTAAGCTCACCGGATCTTGGCATGGGCTGTTATCGAAACGGCATCATCTTAAAGGCCGTGCTCGGCTATGCGCCCTACCACATTGAAGAACACATCGCCTTTCAAACCTTCGATCCGGCCAAACTTGCCAATCATCAGCCCTGCGGCAGCAATGCAATTAACACACTGAATCTTAACCCTAAACATTTCCCTAAGACGTCGCCGCACAACAATACCACTGATGCATCGCCGCATCTCTACCCAACCCAAACGCCGACTTCGAGTATGAGCGCAGGCGCGGGAACCAATATGTCGGTCTTGATGGCGCCAAACAAGGAGGCGCAATAATGGCGAGTCAATTTAGCAGCCATTGTTTAACGCAGCTATCAGCTATTACCAGCATCAATGGTTTCCAGTTCAGAGCGTTAGATCTCAAGCAAGACTTGCCAACACTGCAGTCTTGGTTTAACCAAGAGTACGCGCAGTTTTGGGGCATGCAGGGCTTGAATCTCGCCGCCATAGAGAACCTTATGGCAGCCACGCAGCACAAGTTTGCCTTGATGGGTGAGTGGCAGGGTAAATCACTCTTTATGGTGGAGCTCTACGATCCCGCCCATGATGAAATCGGTCACCACTATCGTGTTGCGCCGGGGGATTGCGGTATGCACCTGATTATCGCGCCGCCCGATGGCAGCCCAATCAACGGCTTATCTTTCAAAGTGATGGATGCGATAGCGCAGCTCGTGCTTGAAAAAGTGGCCTTTAACCGCCTAGTGGTTGAACCCGATCAACTCAATAGCAAAATTCATCGCTTAAATAGCCGAGTGGGCATTCGCTATGAAAAAGCGATTCAATTAAGCACTAAAGCAGCTTACCTCGGATTTTGCACTGCGGCCGAACGCCAGCTGGCATCGAGCACACCCTCTTCGATGGGCTTAGCTCAGCCAAACCCAGCGCTGCCAACCTTAGCAAAACAAGACTTAGCAAGCCCAAGCCTAACAAAGCCAAGCTCGCTCGCGGCGCCCGTAACCTCTCCCATGACATTATCGACTCTTTAGGTGAACTAGATGAACTTACCCACAAAAGCCTTACTAATGGATCCATTGCCAACGCAGGATCATACAACTCACGCAGCAGCGCCTCAACTCAACCCTTCGCTGTCGTCAACATCAACTTCTATGCCGGAACATTTGACCCCCGCCTATTGGCAAGCGGCTAATCGGCATTTAGTGAAGAAAATCCTCTGCGAATTCACCCACGAGAAAATCATCACGCCGACCCTATACGGGCAAAAAGCGGGGCTTAACCACTATGAACTGCGGCTCAAAGACAGCACTTACTATTTTAGTGCGCGGCACTATCAGCTCGATCATCTTGCTATCGATGCTGATTCCATCCGCGTTTCACTCGCAGGACAAGAGCAAGCCCTCGATGCGATGTCGCTGATCATTTCCCTTAAAAATGACTTAGGGATCAGCGAAACCTTACTGCCCACGTATTTAGAGGAAATCACTAGCACCCTCTACAGCAAGGCGTACAAGTTAGCGCATCAGGCGATCCCCGCCGCCACGCTGGCGCGAGCCGATTATCAGAGCATAGAAGCGGGTATGACTGAAGGCCATCCGGTGTTTATTGCCAATAACGGCCGGATTGGCTTTGATATGCAGGATTATCGTCAATTTGCCCCAGAAAGCGCGATGCCGATGCAGTTAGTCTGGCTAGGAGTACGTAAAAGTAAGACTACGTTTGCCGCCCTCGAAAACTTGAGTCACGACGCATTACTCAAGGAGGAGCTTGGCCAGCAGTTCACTGATTTTCAGCAGCATCTTAAAACCCAGCAGCATGATCCACAGGACTTCTACTTTATGCCTGTGCATCCTTGGCAGTGGCGTGAAAAAATCGCCCGCGTCTTTGCCGGCGACATCGCCCGTGGCGATCTGGTTTACCTTGGCGAAGGTAGCGAACAGTACCAAGTACAGCAATCGATACGCACTTTCTTCAATCTTTCATCGCCACAAAAGTGCTATGTCAAAACCGCGCTTTCCATCTTAAACATGGGCTTTATGCGCGGCCTGTCGCCTCTATACATGAGCTGCACACCGCAAATTAATGCGTGGGTGGCGAACTTGGTTGAGAGCGACCCTTACTTTACTCAACAAGGTTTTGTGATCCTTAAAGAAATTGCCGCCATAGGTTACCACCACCATTATTATGAGCAGGCACTCACCCAAGACAGCGCCTACAAAAAAATGCTCTCTGCACTATGGCGCGAAAGCCCACTGCCGCACATTGCGCCTAAGCAAAATCTGATGACCATGGCTGCCCTACTGCACACGGATCATGAAGATAAAGCGCTGATTTCGGCCTTGATAACGGCCTCAGGCTTGCCAGCAAAAGACTGGCTGAGCCGTTACCTCAACTTGTATCTGTCGCCCTTATTGCACGCGTTTTTCGCCTACGATCTGGTCTTTATGCCCCATGGTGAAAACCTGATCTTAGTGCTGGATGAATATGTGCCAGTCAAGATTTTAATGAAAGACATAGGCGAAGAAGTCGCGGTACTCAATGGCACCTCGCCGCTGCCTGATGATGTAAAACGCCTTGCGGTAAGCCTTGAAGAAGAGATGAAGCTTAACTACATCTTACTGGATATTTTTGACTGTATTTTCCGCTATTTAGCACCGCTGTTAGATGAGCAAACCAGTGTCAGTGAAAGCCAATTCTGGGAATTAGTGGCGGACAATGTACGTGACTACCAAGCTCAACATCCACATTTGGCCGCCAAGTTTGCCCAATACGATCTGTTTAAGGACAGCTTTGTACGCACCTGCCTCAATCGTATCCAATTGAATAACAACCAACAAATGATAGACCTCGCCGACAGGGAGAAAAACCTGCGCTTCGCCGGCGGTATCGATAATCCCTTGGCGGCCTTTAGGCAAAGCCATGCCTTTAAGCGCCCCAAACTTGGCAGCGCTGAGTCGAAAACACGTTAACGCGCAACAAAACGCATAGACCCGACACTTTCTGAAACTTGACGAAACGTTTGTGTGGGCCACTTGTTGGCCCGCTTTATTTAACCCCAACCTAAATGGAATTAAAGATCACCATTATGAAGACTTTCCCTCTCTCCAGCATCGCACTCGTCTGCAGACAAGCCATCGTTAACCCAAAGCTATTGCTGTGCTCAGCCATGTTAGCCAGTGTGCCTCATGCCGTAGCAGACACTGTGGATGCGGATGGTAAAACCAAGAAGCACCAAAAAGAGATTGAAATCATCAATGTCATTGGCGCTAAGGATTTACACGACAATCGCTATAAAACCCAAGCGATGAACACAGCGACAGGGCTCGATTTATCCTATTTAGAAACGCCGCAGTCGGTCACGTCTATCACCCGCCAAATGATGAACGATCAACAGCTTAATAGCGTGATTGATGCCATGACCAGCGTTGCCGGGATCAATGCCCGCCCTATGGATAACGACAGATACAGCATTAGTGCCCGCGGCATTGCCGTGACCAGCATACTGTACGATGGTGTGCCAACCACCTACGACACCCGCTTCAACTATGGCGATAATCTCATCGACACCGCCATCTATGAGCGAGTTGAAGTGGTACGCGGCGCGACGGGACTCATGACGGGAGCCGGTAATCCATCGGCGGCGATTAACCTTATCCGTAAACGCCCAACTCAAGAGTTTATGGGCAGCACATCGGTAAGTGTGGGCTCATGGAATAATGTGCGCAGTATGGTCGATGTTTCCAGCGGCTTAAATGACTCAGGGTCGGTGCGCGGTCGCGTAGTAGCCGCCTATCAGGATAAGGATTCGTTCCAAGACAGGTATGAGCAGCAGCGCACTACGCTATACGGCATAGTCGAAACCGATATTGGCGATAGCACCTTATTCACCCTTGGTGTCGATTACCAAGATGCCACACCGAGCGGCACTATGTCGGGCGGTTTACCGCTATTTTACAGCGATGGCAGTCGCACTAACTATGATCGCGCCACTTCAACGGCGCCCGATTGGGGCTCGGCGCATACCCAAGGCCTCAACACCTTTGCAAGTCTAGAACACAGATTTGATAATGGCTGGAACCTAAAAGGGACCTACACCTATGGCGACAACTCACTTGAGTTCGATGTGCTATGGGCCACGGGCTATCCCGATCCTATGACCAATATCGGCGCAACAGCAGGCTCTATCGCCTATGTCGACGGCAGTCGCACCCAACACAATGTGGATTTACGCGCCGAAGGACAATTCCAGCTCTTTGGTCAGGAACATCAATTGATGTTTGGCTGGAATGGTCAGCGACAAGAGTTCGCCAATCCCTATTATTACCCCACTGCTGCAGTACCACCACTGGGGGATTTTCGCGATCCAAACTTCCAATATCCTAAACCTCAATGGAAGGAGGCCTATACCACTGGCTCATTTGGTGAAACCAAACAGAGTGCAGCCTATGTGGCGACTCAGCTTAATCTCAGCGATGCTTTAGCTGTCCTCGTCGGATTACGTCTCAATGAGTGGGAAACCGACCAAGATAACTTTGGCAGCCTGTACGATTTCAACATCAGTAACGAACTCACTACTTACTTCGGCCTCACTTACGCTCTGACCGAGCAATATTCGCTCTACGCCAGTTATACCGACATTTTTGCACCGCAAACTAAGCAAAGAATCGATAAAAGCTACCTAGAACCGGTCAAAGGGAAAAACTACGAAGGCGGGATTAAGGCGAGTCTATTCGATGAGGCCTTAGATATGTCGCTGTCGGTGTTTGAGATCAGGCAAGACAATGTTGGAGTCAGCACTGGCGATGTGATCCCAGGAACCACAACGCAAGTGTATGAAGGCGTAAACGGTACAAAAACACAGGGATTCGAATTTGAATCAACAGGTAAAATCACTGATGACTGGAATGTTTACTTAGGCTACACCCAGTTCACTAGCGAAGATCCTAAAGGCAAACGCATCAGTACCATCTCGCCACGTCAGCAGTTAAAACTCTTCACCACTTATACCTTTGGTGGTGATTGGCATAAATTGCAAATTGGTGCGGGGGTTAACTGGCAGAGCCGAGTCTACCAAACGGTTAATTCGCCACTTGGCAAAGTCGAAGTAGAGCAAGGCTCCTATGCACTGGCGAGTCTGATGGCAAGTTACGCCTTCACCGAGCAACTTAAGCTTAGCGCCAACCTGCACAACGCCTTAGATAAAACCTACTACAGCCAAGTCGGTCAATACAGCCAATTTCAATACGGTACGCCGCGCAGTGCCAGCTTAACCTTGGACTATCGCTTCTAAGTCAGACTTTTATTGAGATAGTTCGAAAAACCTTGTGAGCCCAAATCTTGGGCTCACAAGGTCCTCATCTATTGGACTTATCAATAATAGCGGGGCTTATCAATCACAGCGGCAATCAATCACAGCCATTAAGGAGTCATTATGGCAAGCCAACGAGGAGACACCAGACTGCAACTATTGCGCGATACCTCGCTCAGCCACGACGGTTTGAATCACACCATTTTGACACTCAATCAGCTGTTACATGAGCGGGCGCCCTTCTATGGCGAGCACCTTAGCGCAACGACCTCACCCACGGGACTCAGTTTCGATGAATGGAGCTGCGCCGATACTTATCAAAAACTCATTGCGCGTTTTGCTATAGCGCACCCTAGCGCCGAAAATCAGACTGAAACTAAAACCGAAAACGAAACCGAGACGGATAAAACAGCTGCAACCAGCCGAACGCCTGCTTTCGCCAGTAAAAGCGCTTTGGTCAGTAAAAACGCTGTGCCCAGTAGAAAAGACACTCGCAAAGCACTGCATTCACTTTGGAGCCAATGGTATTTCGGCCTCTTAGTTCCGCCTATGATGGAGTGGATTTTCAACGCCCCAAAAACCGATGTAGAGACTCTTCACTGGCAGCCACAATCCGTGTTTATGCAGGTACACCCCAGTGGCCGAGTGGCCAAATTTGAATTTAACATCGCAAAATACCAGCCAATTACCGCTTTGACCTTTAAAAAACATCACGGCATCGAGCCACTTTGCCAAACCAACACTAAGCCAAGTATCAAGATAGACACTGAGGTACACTCGCCATTAAGCCCATATAAGCCGCCAGTTGATAAAGAACTTGTCCTACAAGGTTTTATCTTAAACTTACTGCAGCCGAGTGTTGAGCGCCTGCTCACTCTGAGCCCTGTACCCGCCAAGTTATATTGGAGCCACTTAGGCTATCTGATCCACTGGTATCTTGGGGAACTGGGACTCACTGAGCCGCACTGCCAGCAACTAAAACAAGCCCTGTTTCGCCGCACGACCTTTTTAGATGGCAGCATAAATCCGCTGTATAACAGCATTAACTTACTCATCGAACCTGAGCACAACAGCGCAACACCGAATACAGTTGCGAGAATAGTAACGAGTACAGCATCGAGTCCAAAAATCCACTGCATTCGCCGTATATGCTGCTTAAGGTATCAACTCGCCAACACAGGCCAATGCCACGATTGCCCGCTGTTAAGTCGTGCAAAGGTTAACGTCAACGCCGCCAAGCCAACGTGAAGCTAGCTTATAAGATTAAATCGGTTTAATGGGCA
Source organism: Shewanella sp. SR1 (assembly GCF_020447145.1). NCBI lineage: Bacteria > Pseudomonadati > Pseudomonadota > Gammaproteobacteria > Alteromonadales > Shewanellaceae > Shewanella > Shewanella sp. SR1. Next base: position 21,495 of record NZ_JAJAEF010000020.1, read on the forward strand.
AGATCGCAATCCTAGGCCCATGATGCTTTTGCCCTTATGTTGCACATGCTACACTCAAGCCTATGTCTCTTTAACACGATTAATTATGAAACAACTGCTTGATTTCCTGCCCCTCGTCATCTTTTTTGCTGTCTATAAATTTTTCGATATTTATATCGCCAGCGGCGCATTGATCGCAGCCACCGCGCTTCAATTGATCGTGACCTATGCGCTATATAAGAAACTTGAAAAGATGCACTTGATTACCTTTGCTATGGTGACAGTGTTTGGCACACTCACTTTAGTGTTCCACGATGATTCTTTTATTAAGTGGAAAGTGACCATCATCTACAGCTTGTTTGCCATCGCCTTAGGTGTCAGCCAATTGCTCAATAAATCGATATTAAAGTCGATGTTAGGCAAAGAAATGCAAGTAGAAGACAAGATTTGGGCTCGCGTAACTTGGTATTGGGTCGTCTTCTTCGCCAGCTGTGGCCTAGTCAATATCTATGTCGCCTTTAGTTTGCCATTAGAAACTTGGGTCAATTTTAAAGTGTTTGGTTTAACCGCTTTAACCTTAATTAATACTGTCCTGACCGTATTTTATCTTTATAAACACCTTCCCGAAGATCAACGCAAGGAACTCAAATAATGTGGTATATGATTTCAGCTCAAGATTTTGAGAACAGTTTAGAAAAACGTTTAGCCGCTCGCCCTGCCCATTTAGCTCGCCTGCAAGCCCTCGCCGATGAAGGTCGTTTACTGATCGCTGGCCCACATCCAGCCATTGACAGCGAAAACCCAGGTGATGCTGGCTTTAGTGGTTCACTGGTTGTCGCCGATTTTGAATCCTTAGTGGCAGCAAAACACTGGGCCGATGCCGATCCTTATATCGAAGCGGGCGTGTATAAAAGCGTTGTCGTTAAACCTTTCAAACGAGTCCTGCCCTAATGAAAATAGTGTCCTTTAACATCAATGGTCTGCGCGCGCGCTTGCATCAATTACAAGCCTTGATTGATAGCCACCAGCCCGACATTATCGGCCTGCAAGAAACCAAAGTGCACGACGAAGCGTTTCCATTAGCCGACGTCGAAGCCATGGGATATCAAGTGCATTACCACGGCGGCAAGGCCCACTATGGCGTTGCTATGTTGTCTAAAGTCGCGCCAGAAAAGCTGCAAAAAGGTTTTCCAACCGATGACGAAGATGCCCAGCGCCGCATGATTATCGGCACATTTACCCAAGCGAATGGTCGTCCGTTAACTGTATTCAACGGCTATTTCCCCCAGGGCGAAAGCATAGATCACCCAACAAAATATCCTGCTAAACGTAAGTTTTATCAGGACTTAATGCACTACTTGCAGACAAATCACAGCAACGATGAAGATATCGCCATCATAGGTGACATTAATATTTCACCGACCGATTTAGACATAGGCATAGGTGAAGTCAATCGTAAGCGTTGGCTGAAAACGGGTAAATGTAGCTTCCAACCGGAAGAGCGTGAGTGGTTAAAAACCTTGCAAGACTTGGGTTTAGTCGACACTTTCCGTCAATTACACCCAGAGCGCATCGAACGTTATTCTTGGTTCGATTACCGCAGCAAAGGTTTCGATGACAACCGCGGCCTGCGTATTGATGTGATTTTAGCAACACCTTCACTGGCAGCACGTTTAGTCGAATCCGACGTCGATTACGATCTTCGCGGCATAGATAAACCCTCAGATCACGCGCCCATCTGGAGCACGTTCAAAGAGGTTTAATCCGCTAGGGTTAACCCTGGATATCGATATCAAAAACATCGGCCTAAACCGATGTTTTTTTATGGGTGCAACATAGTTTATTTTTGTCGCTCGATGAATAGTCAGATTTGATACTGAACGTAGCTAACCTCTGGACAAAAGCGTGATAGCTCCTTTGCTCTAACTCGTCAGTTTCAGATTAAAATTTCTCTGGAGATAACGGTGCCAACACGGGCTGCCGAAACGTAGTGTAGGCCGTCCAGTGCAATGCGTTTATTGCATTGCACGATGTGCTTGGCCTTGTTAAATGTTTTTAGCAATCGTAGCGATCTTTTATATATTGATGATAATACTGACCAACTGAGCGAGCATTCACGAACTCTTTAAATACACGCTCAGGAACTCTGCAAAATGTATAGACAGGGTCACTATCTTCAAAGTCGATATACATGCGCATTGAATCTGAGTCATATCCAATACGGCGTATAGCCGTAGACCTAACATTTACCCACTCAGTCATTTGAGCTCCTACTTTTTAAGCCAAGGTAGTGTATTGGAGGGGCCATAAATATGACCATCGTCTATCCAAAACTTACCACCATCAGTTGGACCCCAAATCCAGTTGTCTTCAATCCACCACTTTCCAGAATTGTATGGCCCCCAGATCCAACCATCGTCGATCCAGAATTTGCCCGATTCTTCAGGCCCCCAAATGTCATTAACGTCAATCCAATATCCGGTATACATGATTACTCCCTGTACATTTAACGCTCACAACAGCAGACGTGTCTTAAGTTGATGTAGCGAAGCGAAAGCAGCTTAAAACCGTTCCTCTGATTGTGTTTGTTAGGTTATTTTATGCTTAAAAAACTCTTCCCCAAATAATTGGTCGGTAATTGTATTTTTGTACAAATGTCCGCCACAAATAGCCTCTAATTGTTCATGGGCTAGGCCGCCAAGATGCAACTTATACTTTTCAGCCGAATCTGTTCTAGTTTTCATTTGCAACGTCATATACGATGGGTAATCATGACCATCAAATTCTTGGTATTTATTTGCCCAAAACAGACAAGCGGCCATCCCTGAACGTATAGTAAGATATGCGTACCCCATTAGAATTGATTCTCTAATACTATGCTTCCACACGAGTGGCGTAGTTTTTCCTAGCAAAACACAGAAGTAAGCATGCATACAATCATCTCTTATTACAGGGTGAGGATGTACGCCTTTCACCTCATGAAACTCCTCAGAATAACTCTTTTCACAAAACCTATTAAACATGCAAGTAACTGAACAAAGTAACAAATACATTGAATTCGGCCCGCAAAAACCTTCTCTCTCCATATATCGTATAGTAAGATCTAGCCCTTCAATATCCGCAAGAATTTCTCTTGATTGTCCCCCAATATCAATTTCGGAAGGTTCGCCATTTATTTCGTAAAATTCAAAATTATTAGATGTATTTTCTTTAAGCTTGTAATGACATTGAATTAGATGAGAAAGCTCATGGAAAAATACCCAAGATAACATAAGTTCAAACATTAAAAATCTAACTGGTACTGTTCTCCTGAGTAAACTTAACCGTTTTTCATTTTTTAATGATGGGTTTTTACTGCTTTTTTCTTCGAAATCTCCAGCCAAACCGAGGAAAATAATGCGCATATATGACTAATTTCATATTCCATTAAATCAGGTACACCAGATTCAAATTTAAATCTGGCTCCTTTAAAAGCATCCCAATTTTTGTTTTTAAAATTATGAGTATTACTTGCTAGTTTTTCAGAGTAAATTGGGAATGTTAAGGCATCACGATAGATTTCTTTAATCATTCCAAAGTGAATGATGATTGTAGGTTTTTTGGGGGATAACTTATTTACAATAGCTGCTGCGTTAACAGAGTCTTTCAAAGGAGTATTTGTGGTTAATTCCCCACCAATCGGATGGAAAATCTCATTATTTGCCCATTGAGTTAATTTATTCAGCAACAACTCTGAGAACCTTTCCATCAACTCAAAGTCAAGACATTCTTCTTCATGGAAGGATTCTAGAACGTCCATTTTTACCTCGTTGGATCAGTGAAAACGCGCACGGTTAACTATCTGTATGCAAAGAACTTATCAGCTTTCTACCAAATACACCATCTGGAAAAATGCGCATGCGCGTTTTCCAAACCTATTAACTAAAAATCAGCTATTATAGTCACCTGATTTTATAGAGTTTTGTTTGCTGTTGATGGAGTTAGTGCGCACTGATTCTGTATTCAAATCCCCCCCTAACTATCTAAATTTAAATACGACTATATACCCACACATTGTTAGTCGATTTATGGTAAGGCCAGACATAGGCAAATAGATAAGAATTTGTATGGCAACAGGAGTGGGAATTTTCGATTGAGCTAACGAGCCGAAACACGGATTGAGGCAATAGCTTTTTAGCTAATCGAACAGCGATAGGGTTAGTGAGGATTGGTATTGATGCAACTGTGACCGTTGGCGGCATGGATGCCGTCGTCGAGCCCTCAGGGACGAGTTTATGGCGAGTCATAGTGGAAACAATAACAATGAATACTGCGCAACTGGCAATATATCGCTCGCTTTTGAGGTATTTAGAGAATGAAATGGCGGAAATCTACGATTTCCGCCATTTTCAGATGATACGCGAATACTTAACATGAGACTCAGTATCGGGCGTTATTACTCAACAACCCATGCCGACGACTCACATTAAAGGTGAAACTAGCTAGTGCGGTACTGCTTTAAAATGCCATCTAGCTCGACCGAGGCATGGTGCAGATCATTGGCTAAGGTCACACTGCGCTGGGCCGTTTGTTTGATGGTTTCCGACTGATGGCGGATTTCATTCAATTGTCCGGCAATGTCGCGCGCGGCGACACTCTGCTCTTCCGCCGATGCGGCAATTTGGCTGCTCATATCAAATACTGCATTCACCGATTGCGCCATACCTTGAACATCGTCACCGACGGCGATAATCGCGCTGCGGCCTTCATCTGCCTGATCGACTATCTCCATGGTAATGCTAGATAAACGACTCGTGCCAGACTGTAAGCCTTCAATCATAGACTGAATTTCTACCGTGGCCTGTTGAGTTCGACCCGCTAAGGTACGCACTTCGTCTGCCACCACGGCAAAGCCACGCCCCTGCTCACCGGCACGTGCCGCTTCAATGGCCGCATTTAAGGCTAACAAATTGGTTTGCTGCGAAATACTGTTAATCGTCGTGACCACGGCATCGATACTCGCCGCATCCTTAGACAATTGTTCAACCGATGAAAACGCTGCGCCAATCTTAGTTGAAAGTAAGCCAATACTGTCCACTGTGTGGCTAATGCGCCCACGACTGGCCGACATTTGGGTTGAGTTTTCTTTAGTCTGCAGCGAAGTGTTGCTCGCGTTGATAGAGACTTCTTCAATCGCTGAAGTCATTTGCGCCATCGCCACGGCAACGGAATCGAGGAATTGATGTTGGAAACCAATCAGCTCATCACTGGTGGCCGCCTGTTGATTAAATTCATCGGATGCTAATGACAAGGTTTGTGCATTTTTACCAATGGCCGACACCATTTCACTCATGTTATCGGCGCAGCGGTCAATTTCGCGGGCAATCAAACTGAAATCGTCAGTGCCAAAGAAGTTTAATCTAAAGCTCAAATCACCATCAGCTAAGCGTTTGATGGCTAAGTACATGTCCCACAAGCCACCGCCGAGTGAGGTCGAAATCCAGTAACTCAGTTGGAATAAGGGCAACAAGCCCACTAATGCTAACCAGAACATAAAGTTAGCATCGCTGCGCGCATCGACTTCCCACTCATGGACATTCTGCGTCAGTTGTAAGGCTTGCATGCCTGACACGCTGGCGCTGGCCGTCACTTTATCCCCTTGACGCTGCGCTTCACTTTGCCTTGAAGTCACGGTTAAACCGTATTGACTGGCAAATTGTGATAAGGCATCAGCCTCTAGCTTTTGCGCCGTGGCAACTTGCGCTAAGGTATCGACGCTTGCTTGAACGCGGGCAATAGAAGCTTGCTCGACGTTTCGGTGCGCGTGTTGATAGTTGACGAGTGCCACGGCGGCCGTGATCAACGCCACCATAGAACACACTACCCAAAACTTTCCGTTGAGACTGAACTTGATCAATATGGCATCAATGGTGCGAAACTGGATTTGTTTCATCTTGATAATTCCTAAGAACAAAATGCTATTTGGCACTAAATCAGCATTATAGCCCAGATCGCCTCGACAGCTATGTCAGTAATAAGATCTGAGCAGGTATTATGCTAATCCGCGCTAGCCACTTGACTACGCGTGGCGGCAGACCACTTTTGTGTCAAGCTAACCAACTGCCCCGTTAACAGGCTCATGCTAAAACCTAATAAGCCACCAATGATCAACGACGGCACGACATTGGCCACATCACCCGCCATAGCAAAGGTAGTGCAACAGCCAATAAATGCGCCGGGAATAAAGCTAAGCTTTTGATAACTAGCCTGTAAACACATGGCCGAAGTGGCTATGCCGGTAAAAATATACCCAAATACGGGTGAGATAAAAAAGCTGCTACCCGAGATAATGAGCCAAGCCCAAAACACACCGGACAGATTCGTGCACCACGCCATCATCACGCCTTGAAAACCAGCCTTGGGTTGAGCGAAAAAAGTGCTGCAACCTAAAAAGCCAATCCAAGTGACCAGATGAAAGGCATCTGCAACGCCACACCAAATAGCCGCCAATAGGCCGGCAGAAATAGCGACTTGCCAACGATTTTCCATGGATGACCCCTTTATAATTCTATTCACGGAAGTTTATCTGTTAGTTAAATTACCTCTATTCTGGTAACAAAAACCTGATCTATTGCTAATTTTCGGCATTAATGCCCGTAAAATCGCTAACAAGCAAATTTTTTGTGGTAAAAAAACGAAAAAAGCGCTTATTAGGCGCTTTTTTGTTCAAACGGCGTTCAGTTAACTCTCTTGCCGTCACTTACACTCGCAATAGTTTACTCACGGGAAGATCGCGGATCCTCTGCCCCGTCGCCGCAAAAATTGCATTGGTTAAACTTGGGGCAACGGGCGGAACACCTGGCTCACCTACGCCTGCAGGCGCAGCATCGGACGCAATAATGATGATCTCAATATCGGGTGTTTGGGGGATCCGCAGCAAAGGATAATCGTGGAAATTCGATTGCTGTACTTTGCCCTCTTTGTAAGTGATTTCCCCCATCAAGGCTAAACTCAGGCCAAATACAATCGCGCCTTCAGTCTGGGCTTTTACCCTATCTGGATTGACTATCGTGCCCGCATCGATAGCAGCGATGGCATTCAGCACTTTAAGCTGTTTATCCTCACTCACTTCCACCAGCATGGCCACGGCGACATAACTGACAAAACTGCGGTGTACGGCAAACCCCCAGCCCTGATTTTTACCCGCCTTAGGCGCCTTAGCTTGGGCTTTTTCGACCGCGTCGATTACCCCAAAATAGCGGCTCACGTCCACGGGATGACGATCAAGATCTTCGCCATAGTTGCCATATTTAAACTGTTGGTCGGTAAAGGTCTCACGCCTTGCTTCACCTAACAGGCTACGCCACATTGCAGGGCAAGAAACCTGAGAACGATGAGCCATTTCATCGACAAAACTGCCGACACTAAAACCGTGCTGAATGTTACACACAGAGCGCATCCAACCAATACGGCTATGCGCCTGCGCTTTTACCGCTTCGTATCTTAAATTCGGCAAAGCAAAGGGCACATCCACAAAGCCTAAATCCAACTCACCGCCAGAAGGATATTCCACCCCTTCGGCAAAGGTTGAACTGATCGATGGGAATCCCGTACGGGCTAAAAGCGCGGTCGGTTTGTTATTGGCATCGAACAGCGCCTGATAGGACTGGGCGCTGATAGCATGGTAGTAACCGTTTTGGATTTCATCCTCGCGGCTCCAACTCACTTTAATTGGACGCTTGAATTGCTTAGATAACAGCGCGGCTTCAACGCTAAAATCAGGTTTAGATTTACGCCCAAAACCGCCACCCAATAGGGTAACATTCACTTTAATCGCATCTTCTGCCATACCCAACGCAGCGGCCACATTTTGCTGGGTACTTTGCGGCGTTTGGGTCGATGCCCAGATTTCACAGCCCTTTTCAGTGACATTGGCGGTGGCAACGGGCGGCTCGATAGAAGAATGAATTAAATAAGGCACGGTATAAACCGCCTTTAACGTATTCGCCTCGGGCCAGTTTTTGATTTCATCACCAGCTTGACGCACAACGTTACCGCTTTGCTGTACCCGCTCGACAAGCTCTTTCAAATAGACGCTTGAATCATGCTGACTGTTGTCGGCCTGAGTCCAAGTGACTTTTAAGGCTTTGCGGCCTTCGAGGGCACTCCAAGTGTTTGTGGCGATAACTGCAACGCCGCCCAAAGCCTGAAACGCGGGTGCGCCCTTAGCGGCGGGCAAACGATACACATCCACTACGCCGGCCACCTTGCGCGCCGCAGTATCGTCCAAGCTTGCCACATCGCTGCCAAGCACGGGCGGACGCATGATGCTGGCGTAGAGCATGCCATCGAGTTTGATATCGTAACCATAAATCGCGCTGCCGCTTAACATGGCATCCATATCAACGATTTGGCGTGATGCGCCAATCTGCTTGAAATCTTTAACCTCTTTAAAGGTTAACGACTCAACGGCGGGGACTGGCTGCTTTGATGCGGCTAAAGCTAACTCGCCGAACTTGGCCGAGCGACCCGATTTAGCATGCAACACTTTATGGTCGGCGGTATGCACCTCACTCACGGGGACTTTCCAGCGCGCTGCGGCGGCTTGCTCTAGCATGGTTCTTGCCATCGCCCCCATCTGACGCATGCGGTCGTAATTTTCGCGAATACTGCGGCTACCGTCAGTGTTTTGGCTGGCATAACGTTTATCGGCTAAGCCTTGAATGGGGACGATTTTATCCCAATCCGCTTCTAACTCTTCGGCTAATACTTGCAGAATACCGGTTCTGATCCCTTGTCCCATCTCGGAGCGATGGCAGGTGAGGTACACTTTGTCGTCTTCACCAATGGCAATAAACAGATTCAGCCGCGCTTCTTTATCCTGCGCCAGCGCCATGGGACTCCAAGTTAATCCACTCGCCCCTAATGCTAATCCGCCACCCACTGCGCCAAACAGTTTTAACACGTCGCGGCGGCTGATATTTTCTACAGCAGTAAAAGTACTCATATTAGCCCTCCTGTTTGGCATAGTTATGCAGTGCCGCTTTAATCCGCGGGTATGTGCCGCAGCGGCAGATATTACCCGACATGGCCGAGTTAATTTGTTCTTCAGAAGGTTTCGGATGCTGCGCCACTAACGCCGCAGCCGACATCAATTGGCCCGCCTGACAATAGCCGCACTGGGGCACGTTATGTTCGGCCCAAGCATTTTTAAGCTTTTGATTATCCAGCCCTTCAATTGTTGTCAGTCGTTTTCCCTGTGCCTGCCCCAAACTGGTTAAGCAAGCGCGTACGGGTTGGCCGTCTAAATGCACAGTGCAAGCACCGCATAGCCCTGCACCGCAGCCATATTTAGTGCCCGTGAGCCCTAAAATATCCCGTAGTGCCCACAGGATTGGCATTTTAGGATCGGCATCTAAGGTAAATGATTTACCGTTGATGGTCAGTGTCTGGGTTGAAAGTGTCTGAGAGGAAGCGGCGGTATTCGCTTCCTTGACGACTGCTTTGGTTGATAAAACTTCTGCCATAACTCACTCCTTAAGTGCCAACCACGACGCAAGATCGGCTTGGGTATCAATATCAATTGCGGCGCGGGGTAGTGTTATAGCGACTAACGCTCCCTGCTGTGCTTGTTGTTTTAAAATAGATTTCGCCCCGCGATCACCACTCAAATGAGTGAACAAAGGCAATGTAGAGGCATTAAAAATAGCAGGTACACCTAAATCATCCAAATAATGGGCGGCAACGTCTTTACCCGTTTCATGCCATGTCAAAATCAGTTGGCGATAATCATCGGCACTCAGAGCCACTTGGTCAGCGAGCGTTAGCAGCATGGCATCAAAGCCTTGCTCCTTGGCATAACTTGCCGCCAAACTCACAGAGGAGGCCAAACCAGTATGCCAATGCGGATTAATCAAAATATCAAAGGGTTGGCGGGAGTTAAGTTCAGCCAATAACGATTGCAATACGTGCTGGTGAGCACCGAGTATGACTAACAAAGGCATATACTGGGGCGAATGTGTGTCTTGGCGCTCCAAATCTAAATCTTGACAATGAAGCTGTTGTAAAAGCTCAACATGGGTGCAAATGATGGCTTGTTCGCGAGTTTCTGTAGCGCTAAGTGATGGTATAAGCTGCGCTAACTTAACCCCCTCAAAGCGCTTACTTTCACCCGCCGCAAGTACCACGATCAACAGCCGCTTGGATGAACGTGGCGTTTGCTCTGCCAACGTTAGCGCTGCAGACTTTGGCACTGGCGGCAATGTCATCAACGCATTATCTCATCGAGATGTTTTAAGGTCGCACCATGGAGTACGCCGTGGCATTGGGCCAAAATACTTAACGCCACTGCGCTCGGTAACTCGCCGCCAAGGGCAAGCCCAGCGGGGGCAGAAAACACCCCAGAAAAAGATTCAGTACTCAGCCCTGCCATCCCAAGCACTTTATCCCGTCTATGGGCAGGGCCAAGCAAGGCGACATAGGCGAGTGGGTGGGCTTGAATGACCTTCAATGCCGCAGCATCTAAGCCCAAGTTATGATTCATCACTACGGCGCAATCCAATTGGGCGATATGATTCGCGGTTAATTCCCCTGCGGTAAGTTTCACGATATGGGCATGGGGGAAATCCGCCGCTCTGGCATAGGCGGTACGACCATCAAAAACTGTCACTTGCCAGCCTAAGGTATCGGCCATGGCGGCAATGGGCTTAGCGTCGATACCACCGCCAAAAATCCCAAGGTGGAATCTCGGTCTCAGCGGAATAATCAGCGATTCTCCCGCCTCTTGGGTGAAGACGCCTGTGCGGACAAAATCGCTGGCGGGGAACGGTGTCAACGCTTCGGGGTAGAAAGCGGCCTGATATTGGCGCGCATCCGTCCCCGCCTTGACTAATGGCAATTGATAAAAACCCGACCGACCGTGGCGAAATGCCTGTACTAGCTCAATCAAACCAAGATCATGATTCTCTTTTAAGAGTGGGATCAACATGATATCTACTATGCCGCCACAGCCGAGTCGATAGCTGGCATCGGACTCATCGCTCGCGTCATAGGTCACGCACGTGACTTGCTTTGTCTGCATGGCCTTTTGGGCATGGCGGCGGAGATCGGCTTCTAAGCAGCCGCCACTTAACATACCCACGCCTTGACCAAACTCATGGAACAACATCATGGCGCCGGGTTTGCGATAGGCAGAGCCTTGAATTTGGGTGATCACCGCAAGCACCCAAGCGTCATCCGCCAGCGGTAACCAATGCTCTAGTAAATCTTCGATTTGGTGATCCATCCGCAAGGACTCCATTGGGTTAGGGATATTTGAAAAGACTTAATGCACTTTTTTACTGTCGACACTATCGAAACAAATAACCGTCGAAACTAAAAACTGTCAAAACTAAAAAATCGCTGGTTAAGATCGCTGATGAATATCACAGCTATCGACGTCTATTTTGTTATCAAGGTTTGATGCGAGTTTCAGTTGTCGATAAAAACAGCTTCGCCAAACGCTCGACATTAAACACATGGACAACCAAGTTAGCAAAGGCGTGTGCGTATTGAAAGGAGTAATAGATGTCAAAAAGTGTCGAAGCAGAAAATATGTTCAGGGGAGGATTCAAAGAGGAAGGATTGACATCCGTGTCTTGAGTGGCGTTCGTTCGTAAATCAACCACATCTCATCTAAAACTGATATTCCCCCGCCTTAGTACGTAGTATTTGGGATTGATTGTCTAGGCTAATGGAGGTCGATTCTATCTGCTCGATAATTTGTGATACTTCACGAGAATTATCACGGATCACCATCATACTCGAAGCGATTTCTTTAGAAACCAAGGACTGTTCCTCAGTTGAAGCGGCAACCTGAGTATTGATCCCATGAATCGCTTCCGTACTATGACGAATATCCTCAAATACAGCCACGATACGTTGCAGCTCTACCCCCGCCTTTTGCATAAGCGTCGCCGCTTGAGTCACAGATGTACCCACTTGATTTGTACGACTCTGAAGGCTTGCGACAATATCATCGATTTCCTTGGTGGAATCTTGGGTGCGCTGGGCTAGTGATCTAACCTCATCGGCCACCACAGCGAAACCTCGCCCTTGCTCACCGGCCCTTGCGGCTTCAATCGCGGCATTCAGTGCCAGCAAATTCGTCTGCTCTGCAATCGCCTTAATCACACTCAACACATTACTGACTTGGGTACTTTCGTTCACTAAATGCGACATAGAGTCTTGAGTATTGGTAAACTCAGTTTCCAATACCGACATGGCTTTCAACGCTTCCGATACCGTCTGTTTACCTACAGTGACATGCGCTTCATTTTCAGCGGCGCGGCTTTCAGCGTTCGACGTACTCTCACTCACATGCACTAACGTCGTGGTCATTTCTTCCATCGCACTGGCGCTGGCGTCCAGTTCTCTCGCCACCCGATTTGAGCTTTCACGCGAAACTTGAATTGATGCCTTGGTTTGCTTCGCTAAATCAGCGACCTCTTTTGCAATACCATCCGTTGTCGATAAGGAACTAGCAAGGGAAGAGATAAACAAGTTGATTTGATTAACGATTTCGCCAATCTCTCCCTGAGTAGTAACAGAAATCCGCCGCGCAAGGTTTTTAGAGCGCTGAATGTCGAGCAACTCACTACAGGTCTGCACTAAGGGAGTCACAATCCGGCTCTTAACGATAATGAATCCACCAACGGCCGCTAGAATCACGATGAACAATACTAACTGTGACCAGTTTAATGCCGCATGTAAGGAGTCGAGTCGACCATTAACTTCACCATCGGTACGTTTATCCAACGCCGTAAAGAACTCATCAATCGGCTGCATGATCTTGGCTTTTTCTCTATGGTATTGGTCGCTATGTAGTAACTCCCTCGCCATGGTTAAGTTCGGCTCGCCTTTTATCGTGTAGGTTTGGGTGTTGGGGTCCATAAAGATACCTTTGACGGCATTCATGGCTTTCACTTCGAGGGCGACTAACGCATCTGAGTTTTTTTGGGCTTGTTCGAGGTAACGGAATTCTTCATCGGAAAAACCAAGGGACTTCATTTGCTCTTTTATAGCAATTCTCGCGCCGTCTGGCTTTGGCTTATCGCCATAACTCAGCACCAAATCCCAATAAATCTGATGATATTTTTCGGGTCTGGGTTTCTCACCATTACGGATAGCCAAAATATCCATATACATTTTTTCGTATTTTTCATCACCTGTGACGGCGTAGGTACGGGCGAGACGTGTTAAGTCATCGGAACCTTGCCTTAATTCGTCGGCAAGTTGATAGGACTGATATCGGATGCTGGCGGCATCATTAAAGAGATCGATTTTAGACTTCACATTGAAGCTCAGTGCCGCAGAAATCACGGCACTCGCAACTATGGTCGAAAATACCACACTCATCATGGTTTTTGTTTTCATACTTACCCCAATAGACGGAAGAACTGCTTTAAGTCTAGAAGGAAAATCAGAAAACATCGGTAAAAGTGGGGCAATTCGTGGAAATAATCGTTTGATTTGCGAGTGATTATCGCTCACAAATCAAACAGTTCTTAATAACGTGACACTTAGAGTAAAAGTTGGTCCGCGACAAAGGGATTATGCTCGCGCTCTTCACCAAAGGTCGACATAGGACCATGCCCCGGAATAAATTCGACGTCGACACCTAATGGCCACAGTTTTTCGGTGATCGAGTGAATTAAATCCTGATGATTTGATTGAGGAAAATCGGTGCGGCCGATTGAACTTCTAAACAAAATATCCCCCACCCACGCCAATTTAGATTGGGCAGAGAAAAGGGCAATGTGTCCCGGCGTATGCCCAGGGCAATGTAGCACAGACAAACTTTGTTCACCCACTTGCACGTTATCGCCATCCTGCAGGTATTGATCCGGTTCAAAGGCATCGCAATGGGGAAAACCGAAGTTTTGGCTTTGCTTAGGTAAGTTTTCAATCCAGAATTTATCGGCGATATGCGGGCCAATAATCGGCACATTGGCGGCTTGCGCTAAGGCTTTTGCCCCACCGACATGATCGATATGCCCATGGGTAAGAATAATTTTGTCGAGGACGAGTCCAAGTTTCGTCACTTCATTTTGGATCCTGTCAATGTTTCCACCAGGATCCACGACCGCAGCTCGCTTGGTTTTTTCACACCAGATCAGGCTGCAATTTTGCTGAAAAGGTGTCACTGGAATAATCTGATACTTCATAGCTTCAATCTCGTGTTATCCATAAGCGATAGATTACGCTAAGAAACTCATCATGGCTCAAATTTAAAATGGAAAAATTGATCTTCACCAAAAGCTAATCAAATAATCCTAGCCTGCTGCATAAACTATTTGGTCTATACCCAAGGTAGTTGAAGATACGAGTTTCAACTAGCCTAGGTTGCTGCATCTTCAGGTTATTTGGGTATACAATCTGCCAATCACAATAACATGATCCTCTGCCATTAAGGTTGTTTGATGAAACCCGATATTATTCTCGCCGGAGTGCTGGCGAAGAAACATACTTTTACCTTGCCCCTCAACTATCAAAATCCGATTGCAGAGCAAATCCAAGTGTTTGCCAGAGAACTCTGTAGCCCAGAAAACAAAGATAAAAAGCTACCTTATATCGTGTTTTTCCAAGGCGGTCCCGGATTTGCGGCCATGCGCCCCGCCAGCAACAGCGGCTGGATCCGCCGCGCATTAAAAGAATATCGGGTGTTATTACTCGATCAGCGCGGCACAGGCTTATCAACACCGATTAATTACCAAAGCCTGCAACACTTAGAGCCCGCAGCTCAAGCGGATTACCTAAGCCATTTCAGGGCTGACAATATTATTCGTGATGCCGAGACGATTCGTGCCCAGCTTTGTCCCGCCGATAAATGGGCGATTCTTGGCCAAAGCTTCGGGGGATTTTGCGTATTACATTATTTAAGCGCCGCCCCTCAAGGTGTCAGCGAGGCCTATATTACAGGTGGCATACCGTCATTAACCCGCAGCGCCGATGAAGTCTACCTTGCGACTTATCAACGCGTACTGGCGAAGAATAAACAATTTTTCCAACGCTTCCACGATGCCCAACATTTAGTTACTCGCTTAGCAAAACACTTGCTTGAAAATGAAGTGTATTTAGCAACGGGAGAACGCCTCACTGTTGAAATGTTGCAACTGCTGGGTATTAATATCGGAATGGAGCAAGGGCCTGAATCGGTTTATTATTTGCTTGAGCAAGCCTTAATCAACACGGCTTCTGGGACAGTCGTGAACCCCTTATTTTTAAATCATTTCGGTCAAATGCTCGATTACAACACTAACCCGATTTTTGCCCTGCTGCATGAGGCCATTTACTGCCAACACTCGGCTTCACAATGGGCGGCACACAGAGTGAGGCAACAATTCCCCGCCTTTAACTATCAGCAAGGTAAGCCGTTTTTATTCACCGGCGAGATGATTTACCCTTGGATGTTTGACCAATTCAGTCATTTAGTACCGCTTAAAGCCGCGGCAGAAATCCTTGCCCATAAATCAGATTGGCCTGCACTGTATAATCTTGAACAACTGGCGCAAAACCGCGTCCCCGTTGCCGCAGCCATTTACAGTGAAGATATGTTTGTCGAGATGCAATACAGCCTAGAAACTGCGCAACAGGTCGGCAGGCTAAAGTATTGGTTAACGTCAGAATATGAACACAACGGCATTCGCATGGATGGTGAGCACATACTGGATAAGCTCATCAGCTTAAACCGAGGTGACACCTTAAGATAAAGGTTAATTTTAAGGGCTAATTAAGTTAACGCTGACATTATAAACCTGCTCCTCATCTATTGAGTGATTTTGGCAAGTTTCAACGACCTATTTCCGTATGAGTAAACCGTTTTGGTTTACTCTTTTTTTTTGCAAAAAAATGCACTCACCTTAGGCGAGTGCATTGACCAAAATAGTCAAATAGACAGGGAAGTAACGTGTAACAGTCTTAGAACTATCGCTTCATCTTAGGGTAAGTAAATTCGTGGCATTGATTACAATAAACTTTACTTTCTTTATGCTCCTGATGACAGTAAGTACAAGGTAAATCAGTACCATAATGTAAACTATCGTGAGGATTAGGCTCGACAGAATGTCCTGCGCCTTCAGGTCGCTTAGTCAGCTTAGCTAGCTCTTCGGGTGAGCCGTGACAACGACTACACACAGTTGCATCGGGTATTGTCTTACGCTTGGTATCACCATGGCAGGCTGTACAGTCAACCTTACCATTCGAGCCTGTCATAACTTCCTTATGATAATCCTTAATATTCATAGAATTAGCTGTTATTGGCAGTATGAGCATGCAGCCAAGTAAAAGTGTATATAAGGGTTTTAACATCATACTCTTCCTATGGCAGGGCAAACTGCCCCGCATAACATATTAATAATTAGCGATAAATTCAGTTGAGGCTTGGATATCAGGCGTGAAAGGGCGATCTTTTACTACAAATGGCACTTTTTCACGATATGCCTTGTACATGGCTTCGGTAGCTTTACCTAAATGAAGATCTGGATTGGACAACTTGCGTAGATCAATCGCTTGACTTGAATGCAGCAGCTCTAAACCGTAAATCACGCGGGTGTTATCGACAATCTGGATCAAATTGTCAGCGGCAAACTTAAGGTTAGTGAAAGTATCTTCAATACCCCCCGCAATTGAGATCCCATCAAATGACACTGGGGTCGCCAACTGTTTATTACGAACCTGCATATCTACAAATGCTTTTTGAATCGCGCCAAAAGCATGCCCATTATTTCCTGGAGCACTTAAAAAACGTGGCAGTTTAGTAAAGTGATCATCGGATAAATGGACAGTGCGCATGACACTGTTATGGGATACATGTGTTAGTGCCACACTCAAATTTTGTACTGCTAGTGCGACAGGTAGAGGTTCAAAGTTAGTGGTTGGGAACACGCCACCTTGACCTTCGACCATGTACTTAGCAACCTGTGGAAATTTCGTATACTCATTGGATGCACCAACAATAACGGCGGGGTTATCATCCGAATGATTTATTTGAATATTGACCACATCATTCAGCTCAGCCAAAGCATGCTCAGCGCTCGCTAAAGTATATGCTGTCGTTCTATAACTTAGAGGATCCTGCAGCGGACGTTCATCATTAAGCTGCCATAAATAGCTACCATCTAACTGTTTTAGAATGTCACTTGTGCTGGCTTTAATATAAGGGAAAGGACGAATATCATTGGTTTGTGGTAAAAAAGGAGCAACGTTACCGTTTAATCCTTCAAGGCTTAATCCAAACAGTGTCGGGGACACGGATAATAGCTGTTTTGCCGCTTGCTGCCCTTGCATTGCATAAGCTACGGCAAAAGCGTTGTTAGACAGAATAGATAGCGCATCTTTACCCATAGGCACAAGTGGTGTAATTCCGGCATCCGCCATAGCATCCTTACTGCTAACACGTTGTCCCTTATAGAATACTTCCCACTCACCAACCATAGCCAACCCGACATGGGATGAGAGCAAAATATCCGCTTCACCTACAGTGCCATTTACTGGAATGACAGGCGTTAATCCCTTATTGAGATAAGCCTCATAAAGTTCAGCAACAAGAGGTTGAACCCCAGTTTGCCCTGCGAGCATAGTATTTAAGCGCACCGCTAAGGCTAATCGTGTTAAACGGATAGGTGCTGCGTCACCGACTCCTGCACTATGGGCACGAAAGGTACTGTAGTTAAAGTTACGAGATGCCTCTAGTACTGCATCACTCAGCTTGCCATTGGCATCAAATAACTTGTGGTCTTTGTTCAAACCAACGCCCACTGTTAGACCATAAACTGGCTTACCTAAACGAGCAGCTTCCATCAATAAGCCATTAGCCTTAACGAGTTGAGTTTTAGCTTGGGATGCTATTTTAACTTTAGCGCCATCGGCAATCGCCCATGCTTGTTCTTGCGTTAGATGTTTGCCATCAAGGACGACTTGATCCATCGCTAAAGCACTCCCTGAGAGTAGGCTCAAAGTAAACGATGCCATCAAAACAGATTTATTCATTGTCATTCTCCAATATATTGTTATTTTTAATAAAATCTAATTATGCTTGCTTAAGCACTATCGCTTTTGCCGCTGCACAATTTCGGCCTGCGTTACGCCCTGTGACAACCCCCTCAGCAACAGCACAAGCACCTAAACGGCTAGCACCATGGATCCCACCCGTAGCTTCGCCTGCCGCATACAGCCCTGGAATGGCTTGGTTTGTGACTAAATGCAGTACTTCTGATCGGGTATTCACTTTAACGCCGCCCATGCAATAGTGAACTTTTGGCCACATACGGACGGCATACCAAGGTCCTTTATCGAGCACTATGGCCTCTTGCATTGGACGCGCGAACTCTTTGTCTGAGCCACTTTTTACCGCCTCATTCCAACGGGCGACTTGCGCCTTTAGCGCGTTCGCTGGCATGCCATAGATAGTCGCAAGTTCCTCTAAGGTTTCTGCTTTACTAATCACCTTATATTTCAGTCCCCAATCTAAGGTTTGCGCCTTACTAGCCCCTTCTGCATTAGTGAAACCAATAGGATAAACAGGCTGACCATGTTCATCACGGCGAGTCATGATGGCGTCAGCTCTAGCTTTACGATCTGCAAGTTCATTGAAGAAACGTTCACCAGTGCGCACATCCACCACAATACCGTGGGGATAGGTCGCAATCGTGTTGAACTGGGATGCGGTACCAAAGCCCTTTTCATCGGGAGATGCCCATGGGCCGAGTTGAATTTGGTCTAAATGAATGGGGTTAGCGCCCAGGAGCATCATTTGCTTTAGCGCTTCTGACGTTGCGCCTGCATGATTGGTTGAATCTAAGTCATTATTTAACTCAGGTAACTGCATCATGCGATATTCAATATCACGGCCAAAACCACCCGTTGCCATGACAACACCACAACGCGCGCCTATGCGACGTATTTTACCGGTTCGCTCATTAGGGAAATAAAAACCTTCACGAACTTCGACCCCAATCACACGACCATCGAGATCTTTCACAAAGCCTTCGAGCTTGGTCTGATTTCTCATCACCACGCCCTTATCTCTTGCAGCTTTAATCAATGGTCTGATAATACCCGCGCCAGAACTTTCAACCGTTTGCAAGACTCGTTGTACTGAGTGGCCACCAAAATGCTGAACGAAAGGTTTCCAATTAACCCCATAATCAATCAACCACTGACAGGATTCAGCCGTACCATTACAAACAAGTTTTAACATCTCAACATCGTTCATGCCCCGCCCTGCACCTAACATATCGGCAACCATGGCATCGACAGAGTCTTTGATTCCGGCCTGTTTTTGCAACTCAGACCCCGCCACAGCCATGGCACCACCATTGATAGTTGAGTTACCACCAAAGACAGGCATCTTGTCCACCACCATAACGCTGACACCCGCCTCCCTCGCTTGCAGTGCCGCAGAGATCCCTGCAAAACCACTACCGACAACGAGTACATCAACTATCTCATCGAATGCTTCAGGAGCAGTATCGCAACTTGCTGTTGCAGGTAAGGCTATTGCAGCCCCAAAGCCTGCAGCCATAACAACACCACCTTTTAGTAACTGCCGACGGCCCGAATCAATATTTTGAGTTTTACTCATGCTAACTTCCTTCAATGATGACTGGAACTTGTCAGCATGAAAGTGCATTCGCTGTGCCAAGCACCTAAAAAGAGGTAATTAAGTGGGGAACTTTGATTGGAGGCACGGAATCACGAAATATAAAGATCTACAATCACGATACTTAATGATTAACATGAAATATCAATGGAAAAACACTTTTATCACGAATCGACACTGAGATTATGCAGTAGCCTACAACTCGAGAAGTCCCTGCAAAGTTACTTCGAGTTTATTCGAGATGAGCTGCCTATTGATGGGCTATTTATTAATATTTTTCGCAAAAAATTTAATGACATACAATTTATTGCTCATGTCAATGCTAATCAATCATGCACCTTAGATAGGCAAATATCTATCCCTGAAGAACTGGCTCAGTGCTTAGATGATCCTCAACGCCCGCGCGTGAGAATTGTTAATGATATTGAGCACGACCCAATCACAGCTTTAGTTGCGCCTAAGGTGATCAGTGGTATTCATTCGCTGATCATTTTGAGAATGTCTATAGAAAATACCCACCTTGGGATAGTCGGATTTTATGCCAAAACGACAGGCGTTTTTCGCCCTCGTCATGCTGATTTAATTGCTCCGCATATGCATGCATTAGCCTTAATCACTGCACTCAATTTACGCGGGCGTAACTTACTTAAAGAAAATGAAGCACTCTCAAAGCAGAATGTGAATCTTCGCAGAACACTGGATGTCCAAAATGGCGTAGTGGGAGCCAATTCAGGCTTGAAACACGTCATGCAGCAAGTGCAATCTATTGCCAAGATTAATACGACCGTCCTAATGCTGGGTGAAACGGGGTGTGGTAAAGAAGTGATAGCCAATGCTATTCACGAACTTTCTGAACGTTCGGACAAGCCCTTTATCAAGGTCAACTGCGGCGCCATTCCAGATACTTTGATTGACTCCGAACTCTTTGGTTATGAAAAAGGGGCATTTACTGGGGCTGAGTCCCGTAAAATTGGCTACTTCGAACAAGCCAATGGCGGCACTATCTTCCTCGATGAAATAGGTGAACTACCATTATCCGCACAGGTGCGATTACTCCGTGTACTTCAAAATAGCTGTATCACCCGTGTGGGGGGACATGATGCTGTGCAGCTTGATATTCGTATAGTGGCTGCCACCCACAGAAATTTACAAGCTATGATACACAGAGAAGTGTTTCGGGAAGATCTTTGGTATCGCTTAGCTATTTTCCCTATTGAAATTCCGTCATTAAGGCAAAGACGTACAGATATTCCTTTACTAGTACAGCACTTTATTGAGCAACTAAGTGCAAAGTTTAACCTACCTCAATTGCCAAGAGTTACACCGGAACAATTGAATATTCTGAATCAATACGCTTGGCCAGGAAATGTCCGAGAACTCATTAACGTGCTCGAACGGGCGATAATACAACAACCTTCAGGACCGTTAGATTTTGGCTTCCTTGCTCCACATCAAGGTGAGGAAATTACGACCCAAGCAAATCAAACCGTTATCATAGATCCAAACTATGCGAGCGATAAACTTGTGCCCCTTGATGTTATGACCAGAAAATATATTAGTCATGCACTGCGGATTACAGGTGGAAAACTCTATGGTCCCGGAGGTGCGGCTGAGTTATTGGACATCAATGCTAATACCCTGCGCAGCAAGATGAAGAAACTGGGTATTGTGTAATCTTTCATCGGCAACGATGACTCTATAACAAAAAGAAGACGTCGGTTAACGCGGTACACAAATAACAAAGGTCACATAGTGACCTTTGAAAACTCAATGGCTAACAATAGAATCTAGAAGAAGTAACGAATACCCACTGCATAGTTGTTATCTTGCAGATCTTCATAGGCTTTATCATCCATGCTGCTGAAATCAATTTTTGCCTCGACATGCATAATGGTATCGCGGCTATAACGATAGTGCAGACCTAACACAGCAAATTGGCGTGTCCATTTTCCTTGGATCGCTGTATCTTCATCAGTATCAAGATCTTGATATGTCAGTAATACACTCGGAACGAAACCATTATCATACTGGTAAGCAACAATAAACTCTGCTCCAGTTGAGTCATATAAATCTCCACCCACTAATTCGTTTTGCTCACTTTTATGGGCGTTAAAACCTACATATAAACCGTCTGCATCGCGACCAGGAGAATATTGATAGAAACTACCGTATTGTGCACCAATACCAATAATTTGGTTTGTGTTATCAACCTCTTTACCCGCAAGATTCCCAGTAAAATCGCCACGATTAAGTCCAGCTAATACTTTAAATTTATCAGTAAATTGATATGTCAAACTGGCACCATAGCTAGGATCAAAACTCAATTCTGAACCATCACTCAACGAATGCCCTTGACTATCATACAAGGCAACATCGCTGTTTTGTTTTGAAGCATACTGTACTGCGACATGTAGATTACCGAAAGTATTACGATATTGCAGTGCCGCATCGGCACGTCCCGCCCCTGTTAAGCCACCGTCACCAAAGGTATAAGCACCCACAGACCATCCCGTAAATGCATTGAGCACATCTGTTGTGTAAGCCACATCATAATAAGCCCCCCACTGCTTCCCAAAAGTTATGGTCCCCCATTTCGCATGGGACATCCCAACATAACCCAGTCGATTGAAAAGAAAATCTGAATTTTTAGATGCCGATAACTGACCACCACCTTGGCCTTCTGTGTATATAAGACCGTCATCACTGGTCACCATGTTAATACCCCATTCGGTATGGGCAAAGGAGTTCCAGCCGTTTTTTTCATGGCGGTCAAAACGAAAACCAACACGAGAAAAATTATCGATCACGGAAGTTTCATGACCATCATTCAACGCAGCAAATCCTAACCAGCCTATGATATTAACGCTGTTCGTCTGGTCATTATACAGCTCAGCTGCCTGAGCAGCTCCCGTTAACAATAAGCTTGGGATCATCAAAGCAAGCAATGTCTTTTTCATTTCATCCACCTTTTAATTCAGCGAAATCACATATAATCACATGATTTATTTGATATATTATTTTCCCCAACTAATAGTAAGCAGGTTATATGCCACAGGCAGGGAAAGCTGAAAATCAAGGTGTTTTTTAGAAGTAGATCAGGCAATCTCGAAATGCCGTGATTGTCGGTTGTTAAATACCGTTAAATAAATTAAATGTCGTCATTACATCAACAGACAATAACGACATGTATGCTACAACTGTGTCATTACACTGCTGTTGTAGATTTGCGGCTATTAGAAGCGGAAGGACTGGTTGATCGAGTTACCGAACTTTTAGAACTGGTATTTTTGGAACCATAGTTGTTGGAACCATCGTTTTTTGTTGTGCCGATGCCTTTCGCTGAACTTGATTTTTTAGAATACGACTTGCGATAACCAGATTTATTCCCAGTCGTTTTACGATAACCTTGGCCTTTTAAACCATTAAGCGCGGTGGGCAGTTGTGCTCCTGCGTTTTGAATAAGCGTGGATAAAGTGCCGAGCAGCGGTTGCATAAAGGCTTGATAGGAGGTTTCTTTATGACAAATACCGTTCAAGCTGGCTTCCCAAAGGGCTGTCATGTCAGGCGTTGTTGCACTCGCGGGTAAGCTGTTAATTAATCCCTTACCCACATCCGTCGAAACGATAGATTTACCTAAGCGTTGTAAAAAACCGCGTTTAAACAGTAATTCAATAATGCCTGCACGGGTGGCTTCAGTACCTAAGCCATCGGTTTCTTTAAGAATTTTACGGATCTCAGGGTCGGTTACGTAACGGCTAATCCCCGTCATAGCACCGAGTAAAGTGGCATCGGTAAAGGCCTTTGGCGGCTGAGTATTTTTCTCAAGTAACTCGCCTCGAGTACAATGCAAAGCCTGCCCTAGTTTCAGAGGCGGTAATTGGCCGATAAACTCATCATTCTCCTCATCATCCTTACCCGCGCTTTCTTCCGTCGACTTGTTACCACTCGCCTTACTGCCATTTGGCTCTTGGCGGGCAAAGAGCTGCTTCCAGCCAAGAGATTTATCCTGACGCGCCTTGGTATTAAATAAGCCGCCCTCAATTGTCACTTGTACTGTGGTTTCACTGTAACAATAGGCCGGATAAAACTGGGCTAAGTACTGGCGGGCCACATGAAGATATAACTGCCTCTCACGCTGACTTAAGCTGGATAAGTTAGCCGTTTTCTCGGTAGGAACGATGGCGTGGTGGGCATCCACTTTTTTATCATCCCATGCCTTAGATTTAAGCCGTGGATCGGGGGCATCGGCGCCTTGCAGTAACTCAGCGGCACCGCTGCTAATCGCCTTAAGAACCGACGGCGCTAGGCTATGTTGCTCGACGGGCAAATAACGGCTGTCGGAACGGGGATAGGTAATGAGTTTATGGCGTTCATACAAACTCTGGCAGGTATCGAGCACGTCCTTAGCACTCATGCCAAACCGTTTCGCCGCATCAATCTGCAACGCGGACAAGCTGTAGGGCAAAGGCGGATTCTGTTTCTTGTCCTTAGCCACTAATTGAGTCACTAAGGCAGGTTTATCACTGATGCGACTCACCACATTTTGCGCTAACCCTCTGGCTAGTACTCGCCCTTCTTCGTCCATATACGGCTGACAAGCTTCGCTGGGTTGCCACTTAGCACTGAAGGCTTCCTGCTTTTCGGTCACCAAATGCGCTAGCACTTCATAGAAAGGTTTAGATTGAAAATTGGCAATCTCTTCATCACGGCGCACCACTAGCCCGAGTAAAGGCGTTTGCACTCGGCCGACGGACAATATGCCTTGATAACCAACCTTTTTACCTTGGATAGTGTACGCGCGGGTCATATTCATGCCGTAGAGCCAATCGGCACGACTACGGGCTAAGGCCGATGTGGACAAAGGAATAAACTCGCGATTACTGCGCAGCTGCGTTAGGGCACGTTTTACGGCTTGTGGGTTTAAGTCGCTGATCAGTAAACGTTGAGTTTGATGTAGCTTATCCCCCGTCACGCCAAGATAGGCAATCACTTCATCCACAAGTAACTGCCCTTCGCGGTCGGGATCGCCCGCATTGACCAGCGTGTTGGCTTGTTTGACTAATCGTTTCAGCACTGTGAGTTGGCTGCGAGTTGCGGCCTTAGGTTTTAGTTGCCACTTTTCTGGCACTATTGGCAAGTGCTCGAATTTCCACGACTTAAATTCGGGATTATAGGCATCAGGTTCTGCTTGTTCGAGCAAGTGACCTACGCACCAAGACACGCAATCGCCATTGGCGGCTTCGATAAATCCATCACCTTTTTTATGGGGTTTAGGCAATACATCGGCAATGGCCCGCCCTAGGCTAGGTTTTTCTGCGATATAGAGGATCATACAAACACCAAGCACTGGATATAATTACAGTACAATTTAGCCCAAACGCCCGTTGAGTGCAAATATCTGTGACAAACTGAGCTTAAATACCAAAGCTCAAGTGTAAATTCAATTGCGAATAGTTCTCAACAACTACTAGAATGCACTAAATTTTAGAGGAGTGGCTATGAGACAGTTTGCAATAAATGCGCGGCAGGCGATAACAATCAGTCCGGCATTGATACTAAGATTTAATCAGTTACTGCTATTTCATAGTCTAATGTTACTCGCGATAAGCATGCTCACCAGCACTTGGCTGGGACAAATGAAAATCATCGACATGCCTTTAGCTTGGGGATTCATGCTAGTAATGCCCATTGCGGTGAGTTTATCGCTACTGCTAAAACACCAAGTCACCCGCCATAGCTTAAGCAGCTTATTCGGGGTGTGGATGCTGCTGTGGATCTGGGGATGAGCCAACTAACCTATGGCTGAAAAGATCAGCAGCCTCGCATGCGGATGTCGAGAACTAACACTCAGAGAAGTTTCCCCTCACCTAATCGCGGCACCTTTCCCAAGTGGCGGTTACCAATTCATAAAAAATCCATAAAAAAGCCAGTGACGTTATCACTGGCATCACTGGCTTTTTATCCGCCTAACGTTTCACCTTATGGGTGACAGACGTTATGCAGTTCTAAGTTAGTACCGATATCTTTGTTTCGATCCGCTTTAGCATCGTCATTACGCAGTTGCGTCAAGTGATCTAAATACGCTTGATCTACATCGTTAGTGATGTAATGACCATCAAAAACTGAAGTTTCGAAACGTTTAATCGCTGGATTTTCCATTCTTACCGCTTCGATTAAATCAGGTAAGTCTTGGAAAATAATGCCATCGGCACCAATTAACTTAGCGATTTCATCGGCATCACGGCCATGGGCGATCAACTCGTTTGACGTTGGCATGTCGATACCGTACACGTTCGGGAAACGAATTTCCGGCGCGGCAGAGGCAAAGTACACTTTCTTGGCACCCGCTTCACGGGCCATTTCGATGATTTGCTCAGACGTCGTACCGCGAACGATAGAGTCGTCCACCAGCAAGACATTTTTGCCTTTGAATTCAGTGTTAATCGCATTCAACTTGCGACGCACTGACTTCTTACGTTCCTGTTGACCCGGCATGATAAAAGTACGGCCAATATAACGGTTTTTCACAAAACCTTGGCGGTACGGTAAGTCCATGCAACGGGCAATTTCTAGCGCGATATCGCAAGAAGTTTCAGGAATAGGGATCACCACATCGATATCGTGATCGTACCATTCTTTCTTAATCTTCTCGCCAAGCTTAGCGCCCATGTTTACGCGACTGGCATAAACAGACACTTTATCGATAGTCGAATCTGGACGGGCAAAATAAACGAATTCAAAGATACAAGGAGCATAGCTAGGTTCTGCTGCACATTGACGGGTATACAGCTGACCATCAATTGACACGTAAATCGCTTCACCTGGCGCCACATCACGCATCACTTCAAAACCGACGGCATCGAGTGCCACGCTTTCAGAAGCGACCATGTATTCAGTACCCGTTGGCGTTTCGTGCTTACCTAACACCAGAGGACGAATACCAAATGGGTCACGGAACGCGACTAAGCCTTGGCCGATTATCATAGCCACAACCGCGTAGGCACCACGAGCTTGCTGGTGTACGTTAGCAACCGCATCGAACACTTCTTCCGACGTCAGGGTCAAACTAGTGGTTTTTTGCAGTTCGTCAGCCAACAGGTTGAGCAACACTTCAGAATCCGAAGTGGTGTTCACATGGCGACGTTTTTTGATCAGCCCTTCGGCTAATTCGACTGTATTGGTTAAGTTGCCGTTGTGGGCTAAAGAGATCCCAAATGGCGAGTTAACATAGAAAGGCTGCGCTTCAGATGCGCTTGAACTGCCCGCAGTTGGATAACGCACATGGCCAATACCTGCATTACCTTGTAGGCGTTGCATGTGTTTGACTTCAAAAACGTCTTTGACCAGACCATTGGCTTTACGCAGTCTGAAAGCACCACGATCAATGGTCACAATACCTGCCGCATCCTGACCTCTGTGCTGCAACACTGTCAGTGCATCATAAATGGTCTGATTAACCGATGATTGGCCAACTATTCCGACGATACCACACATGGGTAAGCTTCCTCATTGTAAGATGTTCTATGCCCTTTCATGTTGAAATATAAGCAAATGATAAAGTAAACCTCTAGCCTTTCGGCTTAAGTGCTACCTATCGGTCGCCAAGGTATCCCGTCACTAACCTGCTAATCGCAATCGCACGCCTAAACTTGCTATTGCGCTCACAGTTACCCTGTTTTTAGGCATAAGCCCTTGAACAGGAGTGACGTACATACCTAAGCGATTGCTACTTTCCATCACTTAGGATTAATTAATTTTCTTTCTTATAGTTTGGGTACAAAGCTGGAGGTGTTTTCCAAATAGTCAAAAAACCATTGAATGACAACGCCAAATTCGGGCACTAGCACAGAGTCCTTCCACCATTGGGTGTTGGGTGAACCTGTGAAAGCATCCATAAAAAACAGCAAGGCGCTTACAATTAGCGCGCCTCGAATAGCACCGAAACACAGGCCCAAGAGCCTATCAGTGCCAGATAATCCGGTTTTGACAACAAGTTGTCCGAGAATATAGTTAACTAAGGCGCCGAGTACCAAAGTGGTAATAAAGAGGATGGCAATAGAAACACCATTACGCAGCATCTCATCGTTCATTTGAGTTAAGTGAACGGCAAGATCTTGGTAAAATTGGCTGGCAACAAAGAAAGCCGCGAACCATACCACTAAGGACATGGCTTCTTTGGCGAATCCGCGGATTAGACTGATGAGAGTCGATAATCCGATGACGAATATGATAGCGTAATCAATCCAAACCATTGAGATGGCTTTCCGACATGGGCTTTAAGACGGCGCGATTCTACCAGAGACTGAAACGATTCTCACCCCTAGAGAGGTAAATAAATCATTTTCAGTCGCTGATCTTATATCACCATTAAGATTCTAAGGGATTAAAAGGAACAATCCAGCCCTTAAGACGCGTGAGGTTTTCCACCTCAATTTGTATTTTCTTCAGCTTTGCCTCAGACACATCTGGCCCGACAAACACTTTGGTTAATACGCCATCTTTAGGATTTTCAGGGATAGTGTATGCTTTAAAACCACTCTTGCGTAGCTGTGCAATCAAGGCTTTAACATTGGTTGCATTGTTAAAACTGCCGAGCTGCAAGGTAAAGCCACTTTTTAAGCTGTCACGGCTGGCAGCACTGGCTTTTGGCGTTTCTGCTTTGGGCTTTTCAGTCTTAGCGACGGTTGGCGCTTTAGTCTCAGCTTTTTTAGCGGGCTCCGTTTTTACCGTCGCCTTAGGTGGCTCTTTTTTAGGTTCTGGTTTCGCTTCAGGCTTTTTAACTTCTGCTTGCTTAACCTCTGGCTTCTTCACTTCAGGTTTAACGTCCGCCTTAACGTCTTGCTTAGCGATGGCAGCTGACTTGTCACTGTCGGCATTATTGCCTGTCTCAGCTAAGGCAACATCAGCCCCACTCAGCGCGGCAGCATCTTCGGCCGACAAGACTTCAAACATATCATCGTCGGCTTTTTGCTGCTCAATCACAGTCGGACGCAAAGGTATTTCAGAAAATTGCTCTTCTTGGCGATCTTTTTTGCCATCCAAAATATCCGGCAAAAAAATCACTCCAAGCGCAACCAGCACCACAGTGCCGACTAAACGATTATGAAACTGGCTAGACAAAACGGACTTCCTGCATAAATTGAGACTTAAAACCTGCCACAGTGTAAAAGGAGCCAAACACAATTACCACATCATCTGGGTTAATTTGCGCTTTTAATGCCGACCATGCCTCAGCTATGCCCTCAAACTCAAATGCGCTGGCCTCGGGTGCTAAGGTTTTGCGCAGCATGGCAGAACTCGCGCCACGCTCACCATGAAGGCTCACTAAATACCAAGTGTCGACCAGAGGATGGATCACAGGCAACACGCCCGCAATATCTTTATCCTTCAACATGCCACAAAGGGCAAACACCCGCTTACCTACAACCATTGGCGCTAATTGCTGCACCAAAAAACGCGCCGCATGGGGATTATGCGCCACATCGAGTAGTACTAACGGCTGCTCACTCACCCGCTCTAATCGACCGGTTAACCGAGCCGTGCTAATACCCTCGGCAATAATAGCGGGCGCGATATTCGGCCAACCCTGTTCAATTACAGCCAATACCGTGGCCGCATTCGGTAGCGGCAAGGTCGGTAACGCTAAATCGTGCAGTTTGAGCACTTGGCCTTGAAAGTCCCACAGATTGCCATGGACTTGATAACTGAATTCGTTGCCGACGCGATACAAAATGGCGCCAACCTCATTGGCGACATCATTGACGGTATGCGGCAAGTTGGGCTCGCCAACAATCGCAGCTTTACCGTGACGGAAAATACCCGCCTTTTCACGGCCGACGAGTTCACGGGTATTCCCCAGATAACTTTCATGATCTAAATCGACCGAGGTCACCACGCTGATATCGGCATCGATAATATTGGTGGCATCTAACCGTCCACCTAAACCGACTTCTAAGATGACTACATCAAGCTTAGCGGCTTTAAACAGTATCAGGCCCGCAAGCGTAGCGTATTCAAAAAAGGTCAGGGAAATCTCGGCGCGCGCCGCTTCAATTTGCTCAAAGGCGGCGACAAAGGCGCTATCACTGGCGTCGCTGCCATTAATACGCACTCGCTCGTTGTATTTCAGCATGTGCGGCGAGCTGTATACGCCCACAGTCAAACCGGATAATCGCAGAATATTTTCCAGCATGGCGCAAGTCGTGCCTTTACCATTCGTCCCTGCCACTGTGACTATCTTGCTTTGGCCTAAATCTAATAGGCCAAGGGTTTGCGCGACCTTAGAAACACGGGTTAATCCCATGTCGATTTCGGTTGGATGTATGGATAACAAATAATCCAACCACTGTTCCAATGCTGCATTTGACGCTGGCGCTGTTAGCATGTCCGTACATCCTCGTATTCGATTATCTCTCAAATAAGATCTTTTCAATCCAACATGAATAATGGCCCAAGGGCGAGCTTAGGCAATTGATATTGATCTGGATAAGTCACATCAACTAAATAAAGCCCATGGGGTTTAGCCGTTGCTGCGGCTTGGTTTCTGTCTTTTAACGCGAGCAAATCACCCATCCACGTCAGCGGCTGATTGCCTAAACCGATTTCTAATAATGAACCGACGATATTGCGCACCATGTGATGTAAAAAGGCGTTGGCGGCGATATCAACAATCACATACATGCCTTGGCGCGTGACATTAACGCAATGTACATTACGAAACGGCGTTTTTGACTGGCACTGGACTGCGCGAAAGCTGGTAAAATCTTGCTCACCTAAGAGTGCCTGCGCCGCTTGGTGCATTCTGTCTGCATCAATATCGCCGTGATAATGGCTGACACCATGGCGTAAAATCCCAGGGCGAAAACTGTGATTATAAATCACATAACGGTAACGTCTGGCTGTGGCCGAAAAGCGCGCGTGAAAACTGTCGTCGACTTCTTTAACCCAACGCACCGCAATATTGTCGGGTAAATTGGCATTCACCCCTAAGGTCCATGCGCCTTCATTACGAATGGCATGGGTTTCAAAATGAACCACTTGGCCCGTGGCATGCACGCCCGCATCGGTACGGCCAGCGCAGAAGACGCCGATAGGCTCGTTGGCCACTATCGATAACGCCCGTTCTAATTGCGCTTGTACTGAATCGACTTCGGCCTGACGTTGCCAGCCAAAATAACCATTGCCGTCATATTCAATACCTAATGCAATCCGCATCCACTTTTCCTCACAATTGATTTAGCGGCGCATTTTATCACAGCAGCCCATAAAAAAAACGGCGCTGAAGGCGCCGTTAGGTTGAAACTCTCTCAATCGGGATTAACTCATCTCTTTAAGTAAACGTCCAGCTTCATCTTGCTGGCGCTCGTTACCGTCAATTTGCACTTCTTTGAGCAGGGCTTTGGCGCTGTCGCTGTCGTCAATTTCGATATAAGCGCGGGCTAAATCCAGCTTAGCGTTGACTGAGTTTTCTTCATCATCGACATCAATCATCGCGGCATCGCCGATTAAGGCTCCGACATCACTCATTTCCACATCGACTTCCGAATACAAATCGGTATCAGTGCCGTCTTCATCGGCATCATTCAACAACTTGTCGATGTCGATAAAGCCGTTTTCATTTTGGAAATTCGTTAAATCATGCTCAGGAACAAACTTCTTCTGCGCTTTGCGCGACTCTTGAGCATCGAGTGCAGCTAACGCTTCATCGACTGTGAGATCATCGACGAGTGAGAAACTGTCTTCCGACGTCAGTACATCTTCATCGTCATCAAAATCGGTATTGGCCGTGAAAGCAGCAAGTACATTGTCGTCGCTTAAATCGAGGCCTTGCTCAGAATCGTCAGCATCCTCTTGGGTATCGAGTTTAAAATCTTCACTAAAATCAAGATCGTTACGCGTCGCCTTAATCGGCTTCTCTTGAGTCGCATCATCCGGAGTAGGCGTATCAGCTAGCGAAGCATCGGCATTAGGCTCGACATCATCGACATCCGTTTCAGCGGCGGCATCGGCTGGCGTCGCAGCAGGTTTGGCCTTAGGCGCAAAATCAAGCTCTGAGTCCCAATCAAGCACGTGGGGATCTTTGCTCTTATTGGCTTTTAAATCATTAAAGAAAGAAGACTCTTTTTCCTTAACACTCGCTGCCGCGGTAGCGGCTGCCAAAGTGGCTGCTGCCGTAGTCAGGGCGTCAGAATCATCATCTTCACCCAACTCTTCAACTAACGAGAAAGTATCATCAGTGCCATCAATCGAGTGAGACGCACCAATACCTTTGAGTAAATTGTCTTCATCTGTGGCGTTATCGTCCGCATCAAGCTGCGCCGTTTCCATATCGAAGTCGAATTCATCTTCATCGGCATCGAGTTGCTCTGGCACATCAAATTCAGCTAAAAGCGCATCTAAATCTTCATCGCCTGACGCTTCGCCTTTTATATCTTCCGGTAACGAAGCTTCTAGCTCTGCAGCAATTTCTGCACTTATCGCATCATCTGCGGTATCGTTTTGTGCATTGTCTTCTGCATCAACTTTGATTTCAGGCTCAGCATCAAAACTCGCCAGCAACGAATCGATATCATCGGATTCATCTACGCCTAATTCATCCAGTTCATCGTCTAACTCGGCGGCGATTTCAGCGCCAAGATCGAGTTCAGCTTTGGGTTCTACTAGTTTATCGAAATCGGCTAACAGCGCATCGATATCGTCAGTGTCTTCGACGCCAAGTTCATCAAGCTCAGCATCTAACTCGGCGGCAATCTCAGCCCCCAGATCAGGCTCGACTTCGGGCTCTGCTGGTTTATCAAAATCCGCTAACAGCGCATCGATATCGTCAGTGTCTTCGACGCCCAGTTCATCAAGCTCAGCGTCTAACTCAGCGGCAATTTCAGCGCCAAGATCTGGCTCAACTTCAGGTTCTGCTGGTTTATCGAAATCTGCTAACAAGGCATCGATGTCATCGGTATCTTCTACGCCCAGCTCATCAAGTTCGGCATCTAACTCGGCGGCAATTTCAGCGCCAAGATCAGATTCGACTTCAGGTTCTGCGGCTGGCGTTGGTTTATCGAAATCGGCCAATAGGGCATCGATATCATCAACCTCTTCTCCGCCCTGTTCATCATCTAGCTCATCATCGAGTTCTGCGGCGATGGCGGCACTAAGATCTTCATCGTCAGACTCAATAGATGCTGTTGCAGGTTCTTTTGCCGTTTCTGGATCTTCAGCAGGAACACTAAACTCGGCAAGTAAGGCATCGAGATCATCGTCATCGGCGACGGCTTCATTGGCAGCTTGAGTATCTTCTACTTCAACGTCTTCTTCAGCTAAATCGCTAGCAAAGTTTCGCTCTAATTCACTTAAATCGTCTTCAGCTTCAGTGCTGTCTTCTGAACCTAGGCCCGCTAATAGTGCATCGAGATCGGCTTCCTCAAGAATATTGTCAGATTTAGGTTTCTCCTCAACAATATCCTCTTCCTGATCGCCCATGGCTTCGGCCCACAGGTCATCAAGAGATTGCCCTTCGTCTTCAACCTCAGCTTCGGCAGAGAGACCCGGATCGACAAACATTTCAGACGCCATATCCATCTGATCGTTTGAGTCAGTCAAATCTTGCTCAGGTTGTAAATCGACGCTGCCCATATCAAGCAAGCTATCGATAGAGTCGGCATGGTCGGTATCTAAATGCACCGCCATATCATCTAAGTCGTCATCATCCATGTCCATGATGGCAGTACCTGCAACGCCAGCAGCACCCGCGGCCATCACCGCTTCTTGCGCCTGCATTTCACGACGTTCTTTATTACGCTTACGGCGCAGCAACCAGAACACCGCCAGTAACAAGAACAAGGCAGGGATCACAGCAGCAGCAATCATTAACACTGGACTGTTGAGGATATTACGCCATAAATCATCGGGCTCAGCAGGCGCCTGAGTCTCAGCTTCAGCCGTTCCCGTTGCCATCTCTGGCGTTTGGGCGGCTTCAACTTCGGCTTTCAAAGCTTGATTTTGCAGTTTGCTGGCTTGCAGGGTTTCTTCTAGCACGGCAATGCGTTGATTCAATTCTTCAACTTTCACTTTTAGCGCTTCAACATCTGAAGTGCGGACAGTGAGTTGATCTTGGGTGCGAGCTAATTCATCGGTTAATGACAGATTTTTACTTTCAGCCGCTTCTAAGCGCGACGTTACATCAGAGCTCAGCATCTTAGGCTTGTCTGGCGCCGGCGTTTCTACCACTGGCACTTTAGGCGGCGTCACTTTGGTTTCAGTGATCACTTTGGTTTCAGCAATCACGACAGGAGCAGTAACAGGCGCTTGCGTGGTGACTTTAGCAGCAGGTTTCTGCACCGCTTTCGCTGGCGCACGGGATTGTCTGTCGCTTTGCTCTGCTCTTGCTATCGCCATACTGTTGGGAATCGACAGCATGACTTCTTTAGACGGGATCAGCAGGATCATGCCACGTTCTAAACTGTTGTAGCTGGAAGAGTTAAACGCATGGGGGTTAGCATCATATAGCGCGGCCATCACTTGATAGACGCTAACACTGGCATCGGGACGGACTTTTTGCGCTATGCTCCAAAAAGTGTCTCTGGATGTCGTTGGGCCATATTGATGATTAACTTGACGGATCTGTCCGTCTGGCCCCATGATTTTTAAGGGTTTTAATCTTGGCGTATCTGCTGCAACGGCGGGATCAATAAAATAAGCGGTAGAAGAAACAGCTAAAACAGTGGCCATTAGACCCACAAGATACGAAGTGCGAAATTTCATCAATCCTTCCCTTTGAAGCGCTATAAAGTTATCTCGCTGATAACAGGCTTTAGGCAATTGTATTTATTGAGATTACTATAAACCAGAAATCCCTGCC
The DNA here is from genome assembly GCF_020447145.1 of Shewanella sp. SR1. NCBI lineage: Bacteria > Pseudomonadati > Pseudomonadota > Gammaproteobacteria > Alteromonadales > Shewanellaceae > Shewanella > Shewanella sp. SR1. The sequence goes on from NZ_JAJAEF010000020.1 coordinate 55,946, forward strand.
CTGCTACTGTTCACAATTGTAAAACAAAAAAAGCCTGCTGACAGCAGGCTTTTTCAATGGGCATAAAATGCAATCTCGTGCTTAGTAATAATCTCTCACTAAGATCTCGGCAATTTGCACACTGTTCAAGGCTGCGCCCTTACGAATATTGTCTGACACCACCCACAGGTTAATCCCGTGAGAATGAGAGATATCCTTACGAATGCGGCCAACATAAACCGGATCGGTACCAGCACCATCGGTTACAGCCGTTGGATAGTCATCATCTGACTCAAACAATACCACTCCTTCGGCATTACGCAGTAAAGCTTTAACGTCTTCTGCATCGACAGGCTGACGAGTTTCGATATTAATGGCTTCCGAGTGACCATAAAACACAGGTACACGTACGGCGGTTGCATTCACTAAAATCTCATCGTCACCGAAAATTTTCTGGGTTTCCCAGACCATTTTCATTTCTTCTTTGGTATAGCCATTATCCATAAATTTATCGATTTGCGGCAATACGTTAAAAGCAATTTGCTTTGGATAAACTTCGGCTTCAGCAGGCAAACCTTGCAGCAGTTTAGTGCACTGATGCGCTAACTCTTCAATGGCTTTTTTACCTGTACCCGAAACTGACTGGTACGTTGCCACGTTAATGCGGCTGATACCATAGGCATCATAAATAGGCTTAAGCGCCACTAGCATTTGAATGGTTGAGCAATTTGGATTAGCGATGATATTGCGATTGCGGAAATCGGCGATAGCATGTGGATTCACTTCGGGTACGACCAAAGGAATATCGATGTCGTATCTAAAATGCGAGGTGTTATCGATAACAACACAACCCGCTTCAGCCGCAATCGGTGCCCATTTGGCGGAAACATCACCCCCTGCGGAGAAGAAACCAATTTGAGCTTGGGTCCAATCGAAGGTTTCTACGTCGAGAATGGTAATTTGTTTGCCATGAAAGCTGACCGTTTCACCGGCGCTGCGGCTACTGGCTAAAGGGTACAAATTTGCAACCGGGAAATTACGCTCTTCGAGGATCTCTATCATTGTTTGACCCACTGCGCCCGATGCACCTAAAACGACAACATTAAATTCCTGTGACATAGCTACTGACCGACTCCTGAAAAACCTAAATTGGACAACCAATCTACCTCAGATTGACCGTCATAAGCCAGCGCCAATGCACTAAATTCGCGTCTATGTTGGTGATTTTTTCTCATAGTGTCGAAGCCATTCTCATTTAAGAATGTATTTCTGAACATCTTGTCATCATCGCGCAAATCATAGACAAAACGCGCGAGCTGCAATAACGCTTTTTCATTCGGCGCGGTCGCAAGTTCGACCGCCTTAATGTTAAAGGTTGGCAACAGATCCAGCAGGCTTTTATCGGCAGTAATATTCAACAACTGGCATAATTTTTGGTAGAGCATAAAAGTGCCGCGCGCCTTACCTTCTAAACTGTAACCTGCGATATGCGGCGTAGCAAACTCTGCCAATGGTACCAACTCGGGCAGAGGTGTTGGCTCGCCTTCCCACACATCGAGCACTAATTTAAGATCGTCACGTTGCTGCTTCACTTTAATAAGCGCCTGATTATCTATCACATCACCGCGGCAGCAATTCACTAACCATGTATTGGGTTTGAGTGCCTTTAAGCGCGCCTCATCGAACAAATGCTTGGTTTTATGCTCGCCAGTGCGCGTGATGGGCACATGTAAACTGATGATATCGGCCTGCGCCATGATGGTTTCTAAGCTCACAAAACTGCGCGGATCGCCCTCTGCAGCTTTGATGGGATCGTTAAGCAGTACTTTAATACCATAGGCTTGCAAACATTTTGCCGTCGCAGTGCCAGTGTTGCCCGCGCCCACTATGCCGACGACCTTGCCCTTCAGTGGCGAATTAAAGCGCTGTGCTAACTCCAGCATAGCGATAAAAGCAAACTCCCCGACCGCAGTCGCATTGCAACCTGGTGCATTAGAGAAGGGAATATTTCGCTCAGCAAGATAGGCTAAATCCACATGATCTGTGCCTATGGTGGCACTGCCGACAAATTTCAGCTTATTATTGCCTGAGAGCAACTCGGCATTCACTTTGGTGACCGAGCGCACTAATAGCACATCGGCCTCGCGTACTTGCTCGGCGGTTAACGTGCGGCCGTTAACAGGAATAATGTCCCCGAGATCGCCAAATAGCGGTTCAACATAGGGCATATTTTCATCGACTAAAATCTTCATGGGCACCTGATCGGATAAAAGTGGGAATGGAAGGCATCAAGATGCTCGGTATTCTAACAAGACTAATGGGATAAATCCCTGCCTATGCAACAGGTTCACATAAAACGCCCATAAAAAAGGGAAGCCTAAGCTTCCCTTCTATCGCGTTTAATCAATAAACTTATTTGAATTTACGCATCACTAGCGTGGCGTTTGTACCGCCAAAACCGAAGCTGTTGCTCATCACAGTGTTCAGCTCAGCAGCGCGATATTCACGAACGATAGGCATGTCTTTCGCCGCGTCGTCCAGATTTTCGATATTGATGCTTGGGGCAATAAAGCTGTTTTCCATCATGATTAAGCTGTAAATCGCTTCATGTACACCAGCAGCGCCTAAAGCATGACCTGTCATAGACTTAGTCGATGCAATAGGTGGGCACTTGTCTTTGAATACTTCACGTAGCGCTTCTAATTCACGTACGTCGCCCACTGGCGTTGAAGTGCCATGAGTGTTGATGTAATCGATTGGGGTATCAACATCGGCCATCGCCATTTGCATACAACGCACTGCGCCTTCGCCAGATGGCGCTACCATGTCATAACCGTCTGAAGACGCGCCATAGCCAATCACTTCAGCGTAAATTTTTGCGCCGCGAGCCAGAGCATGCTCTAACTCTTCAACCACTAAAATACCCCCGCCGCCAGAGATCACAAAACCATCACGGTCTGCATCATAGGTACGAGAGGCTTTTTCTGGTGTGGCATTGTACTTAGTTGACAGTGCGCCCATAGCATCGAAGCCCATGGTCAGCGTCCAATCCACTTCTTCTGCACCACCGGCAAACACCATGTCTTGCTTACCCATTTGGATAAGTTCAACGGCGTGACCAATACAGTGGGCGCTGGTTGCACAGGCTGAACTGATAGAATAGTTCGTGCCTTTAATTTTAAATGGCGTAGCCAAACAAGCGCTGGCCGTGCTCGACATGATGCGAGGCACAATATACGGACCAACACGTTTAACGCCTTTTTCACGCAGTGTATCGGCAGATTGCACTTGGTTAGACGATGATGCACCGCCTGTACCGACAATCAAACCGACGCGCGGATCTGAATATTGCTCTTCAGTTAAATTGGCATCGCTAACGGCTTCTTGCATCGCAATGTAAGCATAGGCAGCGGCATCGCCCATGAAGCGTAGCGCTTTACGATCGATATGCTCAGCTGGGTTTAACTTGATGTCACCCCATACGTGGCTACGTAACTGCATCTCTTCAAACTGAGCTGAATGCGTAATACCACTGCGGCCCGCTTTCAGTGACTCGGTCACTTCTTGCTTGTTATTACCGATACTTGAAACAACACCCATTCCGGTGATCACGACTCTTTTCATTTTATTGCTATCCATTGTGTACATGTCAGTACCTACTTTTCGCTGAGCCAATAGTATCTGTTTTGACTCAATTAAGTGGTCAGCTTTCCATAAAGGCGAGTAAAATAATGCCAATTATGAGACCGAGAGTAAATTTCTTTGACTGCAGAGCCCAATAAACCTTGCCAAATTAAGCGTGATTACCAGCAATTAATCAACCTTTATCCCGCAACAGCTCACACTGATGCACACTATCTCAGCAAGTTGAGCATTTATCAGCAGCGGGTATTTGAGGCTCATTCACAGCAAAAACTCTTAATATTAGGCCAAATTGGTTTAGGTAACGGGCTTGAACTCTTATCTTGGTGGCGCACTCATTCTAACCTTAACCAACGTTTACTCTTAAAAGTGTTCGAACCCAATCCGATTAATGCTTACGAACTTAAATTGCTTTGGGATCAATCACTCTTTCTTGTTACTGAGCCCACATTCGAACAACATCTTGAATCCAAGTTAGTGGCAAAGCGAGCGCAAAAGTTAGTACAGAAGTATCAACCAAACCTCTGCCAACTTGCTCAAACCTTACTTCATGCTGAGCCAGCGGCCATTATAGGTTGTCAGAGATTAATTTTTGATGACGGTCGTACCACTATCGACCTGCACTTTGGTGATATTCAAACCCAGCTCAGTTCACTCAACTATTCGCCAGAGCATCCTGTTCAGCACTGGCTGGTATTGCCCCATCTGCTACAGACGCTAAATCAGCAAAGCCACTGGCAGATGGCAAAACTCAGTGACGATAGCGCGACCATTGCCACGATTGGATTAAGCGAATTAAGCGAAACAACAGTCAACCGTTTCCAAGCCTGTGGCTTTACTGTGAGCGATATCAATGAACTTGGTACCAAAGCTCTGGGTATCCATCAGCCAGTCACATTGATTAATCACCAGCCTGACGCCGTACTGCTTCACGAGCGCCAAGTCCTACGTCAGCAAGACGTTAAAGCCTATGCTTTTAATCCTATGGCTGCAATCTTATCCTCGGCGGCGCAAAGCTCGATTGCCATTATAGGCGGCGGCTTAGCCTCGGCGCATTTGGCGCTGTCTTTGGCTGAGCGCGGCCAAGGTGCACAGGTATTTTGTAAAGATGCCAAGCTAGGCCAAGGCGCATCGGGCAATCGCCAAGGAGCCATTTATCCGCTGCTGACCCCAGAAAATGACGAATTAAGCCGCTTTTTCCAACAAGCATTTTTATTTAGCCGACGTCGAGTGCAGGCGCTGACATCCGCCCCCGCTGACAATCAGACGCCGATTTCCCATGATTTTTGCGGCGTATTGCAAACCGCCCACGATGAACGCAGCCAATTACGACTCGATAAAATCATTCAAGGCCAACCTTGGCCAAGTGAAATCGCCTACGCCGTCGATGCTGAGCAAGCCAATGCAATTGCCAAAATCAATCTCGATAAGCCAGGCTTTTTTTATCCCTTAGGTGGCTGGGTTTGCCCATTTGAATATGCAGAAGCTGCGATACAAAAAGCGATGCAACTGGCCGATGTTAGCGTCTCGCTCAATACCGACATCCTTGCCATTGAACGCCAAAGCGATGGCTGGGTTTTGTTAACTGAAAAGGAACGTTTCGGGCCCTTCGCGCAACTTGTACTCGCCAATGGCGCAGAATTGACACAATTTGATGCCAGCAACAAATTACAAATTAGCCCCTTTCGCGGCCAAGTCAGCCATGTGCCCGCTCAATTTCAATTGAGTCAGCTCGCAACTGTGCTGTGCGCAAACGGTTATTTAACGCCAAGTCACCAAGGACTCCACTGCCTTGGCGCGAGTTACGTTAAAGAACCCGAGCATTTAGACTTTTGCCCGCAGGAACAACAAGAAAACCTCATGAAAATGCATGAGAGTTACCCGAACCAAAGCTGGCTTGAAGATATCAACATGAATGGCAACAATGCCCGCGTCGGAGTGCGTATGGTGACACGGGATCATTTCCCTATGATGGGCTGCGCGCCCGATGTGGCGAAAATTCTTGAGGATTATGAGCAACATCAACTGACTAAAGAAAGTCGCCACTACTGGCAAACCACGCCAGCGCCGGTGCATCAAGGACTGTATATTCTTGGTGGGTTAGGCTCACGGGGACTCAGTTCTGGGCCACTGGCCGCCGAATGTCTCGCGGCGCAGCTTTGCGGCGAACCAATACCGCTCGATAAAGAAACCCTGTGTAAACTCAACCCCAATCGCATGTGGCTGCGAAAATTGCTCAAGGGTAAAGCGCTCTAGGTAATCAATCGCTAGAAAAATAACGTTTTTGAGCGCTATAAAAAAGGGACTAAGTCTCTGCTTAATCCCTTTTTTAAATGTTTTCTGTAAACCACTTAAGCGGCTGTAATGACTATCGTGTTATCACTGCTGCTAGGTTCAAGGCTGCTAGACTCAAGACTGCTAGCTCCAACATGTCGAGGTTTTCGCGGCGCTCTGGGCACTTTTACCCGAGTACGATTGTTGTTATCGCGACTCTGGCGGATCAGCTCATCACCGCTTATGTTCGATGCTAGGCTTGCAGCCTCACGGTGAGATTTCGCCAATCTGTCGTATAACAACACATTGACCGACGCAGCAAGATTCATACAACCGACCGTAGGCACATACACTACCGCATCGGCTTTATCGATAATCTCTTGGCCAATGGTGCCATCTTCAGGACCAAACACATAAAAGGCTTTCGCGGGATGGACAAAATCCGGCAGCGGCGTCGCGCCAACTACCAAATCCACGCAGATGAGCTTAGTGTCCGCCGGAATAGAGGCGAGTAATGAAGTGACGCCCGTGAGTGGAATGCGCTCTCCAGCATCCTTAGTATCGACATGGTATTGCACAGCACCCGAGCGCGCGGCTAACTCGTAGCGCCTGCCGGTATAAAATACCCCATCGACACCATAACAACCCGATGCGCGCATAATGCCGCCGACGTTAACGGGCGTTTTAGGATTAACTAAGCCGATAAATACTGCGCTGTCATCGAGCGTTTGCTCACTGGCTAATTCAGCACTCGTCATTTCTGCACTAGTTACTTCGGTACTAGTCACTGCAGTATTAGTCACTTGCTCGTTGTCAGTCATAGGCATAACGCTAGGCAACATCAAATTCGCCTACAATCCTTGCATGCAGCTGTGCCCATGCCTGTTCAACCAAGGCATAATCGGCATCATTTAATTCTTGGCGCGCGAGTGCTAAGCAGTCGGTCATTTTCAACATAAGGGCATCGAGGTCGGTTGCACCCTGCGCTTCAAGTTGTGATAACACAACGGCGACATGGCCCTGTAAATAGCCACAGGCAAACAAAGCATCGTCATCACCATGGCTGACTACACTGGCGATCCACTGTTCTAATGCGTCTTCGTAATGCTCTAACATTGGGTCTAACTCTCCATTAATACTGGATTGGCCGACACATCTGCAGCGACCAATAAATCTGGATTGGCCACCTGATACATGACGTAATCATGGTAGCCCGTCGTCACTTTGTAATAGCCGCCAAGCTCGCTATCTAATTTAGGGTCGCCACTATCCACAATTAGTGGTCGTCCATCAAGTGCTTTTAGCTTAGTTTTTGTGGCGAGGATAATAATATTGTCTTTTCCGATGCGCCGAATGAGCTCAGGCGACAACTGTTGATTGCCGCGCCCTAAGATATGGCCTTGGCCGCCAATTAAAGTAATCACCAACTTAGTCGGCTTATCTTGGGTCAGTTCAAGTAATTCATTCGCGGTTAAGTCACTGCCAACAAGGTTTTTATCTTGAATGAGATCAACACCGAGCAGGGTATTGTCCAGAGCTAACTCTTCCATCACAAAGGCAACCGTACTGCCAGAGCCCATGATATACAGCTCATCTTCCATTTGATTGATCACATCGGCGGCGATATCGGCCAGCACGAGTTCATCGACTTCCTTGCCGCCCATCTTCACCGCTTGCACATAACGCGGCTCGGCGGGCACTAAAAGCTCGCCAAATCGTTTTGCACGCACTGTGCCTTGGCGAAAGGCAACTTCGTCGATATCCATCACATCGGCGGACATCAAACTAACGAGTTCGCCATCGAGCAACATTTTGACCACCATGCCAGAGGCATGGGGCGTAATACCGTAAACGCCGGAATGAATTTTCACGCCAGCGGGCACGCCAAGTACGGGTAATTTGTCATCGATAGTGGCTTGTTCAAACACGGAATAAACGTCGCGGGCCGTGCCGTCACCACCGGCAAAGAGCAGTAAATCCAGTGGTTCATCCAGCAGCGCACGCACAACGGCCTGCGAATCCAGTGCCTGAGTTTTATCTGGGGTTTGATACACCACTCGCGTGGTAAAACCCAGTGACTTAGCCGCATCTTCACCCATGATGCCCGAAGCGGTAATAACCTCGATGTCATCAGCATAATCACGGATAACCTCAAGTGCCTGCATCATACGCAAAGCGGCTTTCGGTTCGGCGCCTAATGCAAGCGCCTCTTCGGCAACGCCATCGCTACCCTTAAGGCCAACACTGCCACCTAAGCCAGCCAATGGATTGATCACTAATCCTAAACGAAACCGAATCACCTTTTACCTCACTTAACGCAATCTTGGTATTTTTATCTTTATATTTTAGTATCTTAATAGATGCTTTAAATCGTGATTGATATTGCTAGATTGACATTGCTAGGCCGCATGGGCGGCAACGCTAGGTTTATCCCTAGGAATAAAGAATACCGCCAGCATAGCGGCAAAGGCGCATCCGGCTGCAAATACCCAAGACCAAACCGCCCCGCTACCATCGCCCCAAATATAGCCGCAAATCCAAGTGCCGAGCGCGCCGCCCACTCCAAAACTTAAGCTGGCGTATAGGGCTTGACCTTGGCTTCGGTGACTCGCATCGAAATGCCTGTGCACAAATTGAATCGATGCCGCGTGTGTTAAACCAAAGGTAAAGGCATGCAATAACTGACTAAAACCAAGCCACAATACGCTGTCCACTCCGAAGGCAACCAACAGCCAACGCAAGCAAGTCATACCGATACTGACTATCAATAGAGTGTTAACGCCATAGCGACCCAGTAAACGCGGCGCGAACATAAACATTACGATTTCGGCCATGGCGCCAAGGGCGACAAATATCCCCGCTGAAGATTCTGAGTAACCCGCTTGTTTTAAATATAAGACGAAGAAGCCGTAGAAAGGCCCTGCGCTCATTTGCAGCAACATCGCCGAGAGTAAGAACCAAATAATTGCCCGATTCCATTGTAATGGCGGCCGCACTTGACTGGTGTCACGCACTAAGCGATTTGCTGGTAATGGCAACGCACTGGCTAACATACCAATAAATAATGAGAAACCAATATAAGGCAGCACTTCAGTGCCCCACTGACCAATCGCAAAGCCCGCACCGACAACCAGACAGATATACCCGACACTGCCCCAACTGCGAATTTGACCGTAGCGGCTGGCATTCTCGCCTAAGGTTTCTAAGGTGATCACTTCAAGCTGGGCAAGGATCGCATTCCAAAAGAAAGTATAGAGGGCCAGACTCAGCGCCATATACACAAAACCGCCATGGTAGAAGAAACTCAAATACGCCAGTGCGGCGGCTCCCGCGCCCATTTTTATCAGCTCGGCACGCATCCCCGTTCGGTCAGCCACTTTGGCCCACACATTCGGGGCAACGATACGCGTCGCCATCAGGATGGCGAGTAAAAAGCCAATTTCTTGAGGATTAAAACCGCGATTTTCGAAGAAGACCCCAAGATAAGGGACCATAGTACCAAGAATAGAAAAGAAGAAAAAATAGCAGGCACAAAGCCAGCGTAATTGCCGGCTTGTGCTGGAAGAAGTTGACATTAACGCATTCCCTTTATCTCATGCCACTTGTTGTATCGTTATCGCATACCATCTATCACATGCGCCTATCTCATACCCCTATTTCATGCGCCTATCGCATACCAAGCACGGGCGTGTGACTGCGTACATCCTGATTTTGCGCTCTGTGTCTTAACAAATGATCCATCAACACAATAGCAAGCATAGCTTCGGCAATCGGTACAGCGCGGATCCCAACACAGGGATCGTGACGACCTTTAGTGACGACTTCGGCCATTTCACCCTGCGCCGTCATACTTTGGCCCGGCACACTAATGCTTGATGTGGGTTTTAAGGCAATATGGGCAATGATCGGCTGGCCCGATGAAATTCCACCGAGCACACCACCCGCATGGTTGGATTCAAAGCCCTGAGGTGACATTAAGTCACGACCTTCGGAGCCCTTTTGAGTCACTACGCCAAAACCATCACCAATCTCAACACCTTTAACGGCATTGATGCCCATTAGCGCGTGGGCAATATCGGCATCGAGTCTATCAAATACTGGCTCACCTAAACCTACTGGCACGCCTGTCGCGATAACCGAGATTTTCGCGCCAATGGAGTCACCGGATTTTTTCAGCTCACGCATGTATTCATCAAGCGCTTCAAGCTTGCTGGCATCGGGGAAGAAAAAGGCATTTTGCTCAATTTGGTCAAGATCAATAGTCTGCGCACAAATAGGACCCAGCTGTGACATAAACCCATAGATCTCGATACCGTGAACTTGCTTCAAATACTTTTTAGCCACCGCACCCGCCGCAACGCGCATCGCGGTTTCACGGGCAGACGAGCGGCCACCACCACGGTAGTCACGCATACCGTACTTTTGCTGGTAGGTATAATCGGCGTGTCCAGGGCGGAATAAATCTTTGATATTTGAGTAATCTTGACTGCGTTGATCGGTATTTTCGATCAAGAGTCCAATTGAGGTACCCGTGGTTTTACCTTCGAAAACGCCGGATAAAATCCGCACTTCGTCTGGCTCACGGCGGGCCGTAGTATATCGGGATGTCCCTGGGCGACGGCGGTCAAGATCATGCTGCATATCGGCTTCGGTTAATTCAAGCCCTGGTGGGCAACCATCAATAATGCAACCCAGTGCAACACCGTGACTCTCACCAAACGTCGTCACTACAAAATTTTGACCAATACTGTTTCCAGACATCCGCTTTGTACACCTTAGGTTATTTGTTCATCGCTCCGTGTCCAGCGACCACTGGACAATTTATTTTCCCGCTGCAAGCCTAACTGGCAGCGGGAAAAGTCTCAACCTAATTTGCTATCTTAGGTTATTCTGCGTCGCGATAAATGCCGAACACTGACTGATTTTCGACCAGTTGATCGCGGGTCAATACAAATACGCCATCGCCGCCATTTTCAAAGTTAATCCAAGTGAATGGCACTTCTGGGAATTGCTCAATCAAATGCACCATAGAATTACCGACTTCAACTACGAGTAACCCCGTTGACGTGAGGTATTGTGCGGCATTGGCCAGTATGCGTTTGGTTAAATCTAACCCGTCGCGACCTGAGGCTAAACCGATAGCTGGCTCATGGTGATATTCATCTGGCATGTCGCCAATGTCTTCAGCATCCACATAAGGTGGGTTTGAGACAATCAAATCATACTGAGGACCTTCAGGGATTGCCGAGAACAAATCCGATTGCATCGGGAATACTCGGTCCATCACGCCTAAGGTTTCGATATTGATTTGCGCCACATCTAAGGCATCTTCACTGATATCAAGCGCGTCAACTTCGGCATCTTCAAATTCGTAGGCACAGGCAATTGCGATACAAGCGCTGCCAGTACATAAATCTAAAATACGCGTTACTGGTTTGCCATATAACCAAGGGCTAAAACGATTGGCGATCATTTCGGCAATCGGTGAACGTGGCACTAACACACGCTCATCGACGTAAAATTCAAGTCCGGCAAAACGCGCTTTGTTGGTCAGGTAAGGCACAGGTAGGCGCTCTCTGACACGGCGAATAATCAACTCGACAATTTTATGCTTTTCACTGCTGGTCAAGTTGCTTAAAATCACTTGCTGGCCGATTTCTTCGGGTAAGTGTAAAGCATGGAAAACTAAGGCGATGGCTTCATCCCACGCGTTATCAGTACCATGACCATAATACACATTGGCGTCGTTAAAACGGCTCACGGCCCAACGTAACATATCGCCAATAGTGCGTAATTCTGTCACAGCTTCATCTACAAAGATCTTATCCAAAACGTGCTCCCGCTAGTTTGTTCGCGAACATTGTAACTGAACTCTATTCAGAAACCATAGGATTCAATAGAATACCCGCCATGAATAAAGACGACGACAAAGAAGGCTTGGCGATGTTCTCAGCGCTTATCGATGGTATTAAACCCATCACGCAAAATAAGCGACACTTTCGCACGCCCTTAAAAACCAAACAGGAAATAGAACTGAAAGAGCAGCAACTGCATGCTAACAGTTATTTCTCAGATACTTATCAGCCACTACTGCCAGTACAAGGGCCGATGCGTTGGTTGGAGGAAGGTGTTGATAGCCTAGAACTCAAACGCCTGCGACGTGGAGATTACCAGCCAGATTTGCTGCTGGATTTGCACGGCTATCGCCAATCGGAAGCCAAACTTGAGCTAGCGGCACTGATCCAAGCCTGCGTTAAACAGCAAAGCCTGTGTTGCTGCATTATGCATGGTTACGGCAGTGGTATATTGAAACAACAAGTTCCCATGTGGTTAGTGCAGCATCCTATGGTGAAGGCTTTCCATCAGGCCCCTAAAGAATGGGGCGGCGATGCGGCGTTATTGGTGCTGATTGATATTGGTGAGCAGCCGCATAGACGTTAACTTGCTATCGACTTCAGAGATTAACGTTTCCGATTTGGCGATTTAGTGATTTAGTGATTTAGTGATTTTGCGAGTTTCCTACGTTTCGTTTGTAAAAGGGATATAAATCAAGACTAGCTAATGCTGTGGGGCGCGTGCTGCCACACGATTGAAGCTTGCTCGGCATGTTTATCAATGAGCGTAATGCCCGAAGTGGCAAATAACGGCGGCTCAACGCCAGCAATTAACTCACTGACTAAATAGCCCAATAACGGCATGTGAGCAATCACTAGCACTTTATCCGCCTTGTATAACTCAGCGTAGGCTACAACTAACGCGGCTACATTGGCGGGATCGCCAGAAGGAACAAGATCATCAGCGACTAACCACTTACGCGGCTCAGGAAAATGCTGACTCAGCTCCTGCCAAGTTTGCTGTGCACGTAAGTAAGGACTCACCAAAACAAGATCGAAATCAGTCACACTGCGAGCCAACCAGTTGCTCATCAACACAGTATGGTGCCTTCCAACATCGGTCAGTGTTCTGTCTCTATCAGACTGAGCATTAAATCCGGCGTCACCATGTCTCATCAAAAATAGCTGCATACTTCTCTCGCGACTCAAACTTGTTTTTGTTTTATCCCAATTGTAGCCCTAAAATCCATTTCAACAAACCTTGTAAGACTTAATCTTTAGTCGATAAACACAAGAGATATTTGCTAAAAACCATTAAGACTATCAATATATAACAAGCTATCGTTATCGGAGTGTCTCTTTGCAAGCCTCTCAGTCCATTTATAAAAGTCCAAACGATCACCGTCAGTATCGTTATCTTGTGTTAGATAACGCGCTTAGGGTGTTATTGGTTGAAGATCAAGATGCCAGCCAAGCGGCCGCATCTATGGCTGTAGGCGTGGGTCATTTTGATGATCCCGCAGATAGACCCGGCATGGCGCACTTTTTAGAGCATATGCTCTTTCTTGGTACCGAAAAATTTCCCGACTCAGGCGAGTACCACGCCTTTATCAACCAACATGGCGGCAGCAATAACGCTTGGACGGGCACAGAGCACACCAACTTCTTTTTCACCATCAATGAAGACGTGTTTGCCGACTCCTTAGACAGATTCAGCCAATTTTTTATTGCACCTAAATTTGACTTAGAACTGGTCGACAGAGAACGCCAAGCTATTGAATCTGAATTTAGTTTAAAACTGAAAGACGATATTCGCCGTACCTATCAAGTGCTCAAAGAGACAGTTAATCCACTGCATCCTTTCTCAAAATTTTCAGTCGGTAACTTAGTCACCTTAGGCGGAGAGCAAGCACAGGTACGTAGCGAATTACTCGATTTCTATCAAAGCCACTACAGCGCCAACTTAATGACCCTATGCTTAGTCGCGCCGCTTTCCCTCGACGAATTAGAAGATTTAGCCTGCCATTATTTTAGCGGGATCCAAAACTTGAACTTAGTGAAAAACTATCCTCAAGTGCCGCTGTTTTCAGAAAATGAGCTGTTAACCCAAATTGATATCGTGCCGCTTAAGGAGCAAAAACGCTTAAGCATCAGCTTTAATTTTCCTGGTATTGACCACTACTACAAACGTAAGCCTTTGACTTATATCAGCCATATTTTAGGCAATGAGAGCCATGGCAGCCTTTTGTCCTATCTTAAAGAGCAGGGACTGGTGAATAACTTGTCCGCGGGCGGCGGCGTAAATGGTTATAACTTCAAAGATTACAGTATCGGTTTACAGTTAACCGATAAGGGACTGGCGAATCTTGATGAGATTATCGGCTGCTGTTTTGAGTATATTGAGCTCATCAAAACCCAAGGTTTAGATGAATGGCGTTATTTAGAGCGCGCAAACCTGCTCAAAATGGCATTTCGCTACCAAGAGCAAGTTAAATCACTCGATTTAGCCAGTCATCTCAGCATCAATATGCATCATTATGAAGTCGAAGATTTGGTCTTTGGTGACTATCGAATGGATGGGCTGGATATTCCAGAAACCATAGCCCTACTCGAGCTAATGACGCCCCACAATATGCGGCTGCAGCTTATCGCGCAATCGGTTAAAACGGATCGTAAAGCCAACTGGTATCACACGCCCTATAAAGTGCGCCCTATTGCGCCTCAATCACTTGCTCGTTGGCAAGTGAGCAGTATTCGCCCTGAATTACAATTACCTGCTGCAAACCCATTTATCGTCGCCGACTCCATTCCTCGACCAGATAAGAGCGATGTCGAGGTACCAGTGATCGTTGCAGAATCGACGGGATACCGTATTTGGCACAAGAAAGACGATGAGTTTAATGTGCCCAAAGGCCACATGTATTTGTCGCTGGACTCAGAGCAGGCGAGTAAAACACCAAAACATGCCGCCCTCACCCGCCTGTATGTTGAAATGCTGCTCGATTATCTGACTGAACCAACCTATCAGGCCGAAGTTGCGGGCTTAAGCTACAATATTTATCCGCATCAAGGTGGTATAACCCTGCATTTATCGGGCTTTACCGGTAATCAAGAAACCCTTTTGGCCTTGTTAATCCACAAAGCCAGAGAGCGTAATTTTACTGAAGAACGTTTTGCCCTAATTAAATCTCAACTACTGCGCAGTTGGCAGAATCTAGCGCAGGCTAAACCTATTTCACAATTGTTTACTAGCCTCACTGTCACGCTACAAAAAAGCAGTTATGAGCCTGCCCGCATGGCTCAAATGCTCGAAGACATAAGCCTTGAAGATTTGCATAACCATGTACGCGCCTTTTACGAGAAGATCTATCTTGAAGGATTAGTTTATGGGGATTGGTTAGTCTCTGAAGCGCAAGCTCTCGGTAAACGCTTAGAGCACATTTTATCCTTGGTTTCGACGCCAAGCGCCGAGTCCACCAGAGAGTTAGTGAATTTAACGGGCCAAGGCACCTTACTTAGAGAACTTGCGATAGATCATCAAGATAGCGCGATCATTGTGTATTACCAATCCGCAGTAGCAACGCCAGAAAAAATGGCACTGTTTAGCTTACTAAATCACACTATGTCGTCCACCTTCTTCCATGAACTGCGCACCGAGAAACAGTTGGGCTACATTGTAGGCACAGGTTATCTGCCGCTCAATCGCCATCCAGGACTCATTTTTTATATCCAGTCACCTACGACTGGACCACTGCATTTATTAGAGGCGATAGACGAGTTTATTGCCGACTTTAATTATGCCGTGATGCAAATCACCAACGAAGAATGGGAAAGCACTAAGGTCGGTCTTATTAGTCAGATCATGGAGCACGATGCGAACCTCAAAACTCGCAGCCAACGATATTGGGTCAGTGTCGGCAACAGAGATTATCAATTTAACCAAAGAGAACTGGTCGTAGACGAAATCACTAAGCTCACCCGCACTGATTTACTCAAATTCATGATGCGTAAAATGCGCACCAAACACAGTGACCGCTTAGTCTTATTTAGCACGGGTGAACAGCACAGAACCCAAGCGGCGTTGCAGTCAGAAAAAATGATCACAGATCTCAAAACGTTTAAGCAAACGGCAGAGAAGTTTAATTTCTAAACAAAAACACTTTTACACACACATTTGTTCACAAAGTTGGACAAACAAACAAAACCGCTACAAATTGCCCCAACTATAGTTGTATCTATCACGGTTGGGCGTAATACTAATGTAAAACATGGCTAGTCCATGTTCTACCCCTTCTACTGCGGACGATTTTGCTGCATCTACATGCTGTTAAAAGGATTTTTAGCCGCCTCCGCTTTGACAAAGCCCTCACTTTCTGGAAAAGTGATGTAACACAATTGTTTCATGGCATCCTCGGATAATAAGAACAAACACTATGCCTAAAGCACTCTTTAAAATCGTCTTGCTCGCTTTCTTTGGCTTGCATGCATTCGAAGACGTAAACGCATCTCCCTTTTCTGATAAATCTCCAATTATTCTCCAATCACAATCTTTTGGTGTCCCACAAGGACTTTCCCAAAGCACAGTTACGTCTATAGTCCAGGACCATGATGGCTATCTATGGATTGGAACATTTAATGGACTTAATCGATTTGATGGGAAAAACTTTAAGCATTTTTATGCTAATGATACCAGAACAGGCCTTCCCAGTTCTTTTATCAGAAGTTTACTCATTGATGAACAAGGCGTGTTATATGTTGGAACCGATAGTGGTCTAGTCGTATATGATAAACTGCAAGAATCATTTTCTCATTATGGCCTATCGGTAAATGACTCCCCAGTCTGGAGCCTCAACTCAAGTGATAAGAGTTTAATTGTTGGAACCAACAAAGCAATTATTGATATAAGTAACAAAGAGCAAACTTATGAACTTTCAAAGAAAGGCCTAAGTGAAATTAAAAAAACGATAAAAGTAGGCGACGATTATTATATAAGAGACTATGCAGGTACATTATTTAAACTAAGCGGGAGTGAGTTAAAAGAGATAGCTCGAAAAACAATGGATTTCGAGCAAAAGAATGACACGACAATGCTAATATCATTCAGTGATGGATTATATGAATACGAAGGCAATGAAATAGTAAAAATAGATCCACGAGCATTCTCTCAACTCACAAAATATAAAAATACGATTTATGGCTTCACTAACGAAAACATTGTTAACATTTCTAAAAATGCCATTGTAGGACTTCTATCTTCAGATCGCACTGATAAAATATCTTCATTTCTTGCAACAGAAGATATGTTTATATTGGGCAGCATTGATCAAGGCGTTATTATTATAAGAAACGTTAATAACCTAGTACAGCAAACTAATTTAGTAAAAGATAACGCCTGGCATCTTACAAAGAACTCTCAGGGATTTCTCGTCTCATCCGAATCCGAAAAAATAGATCTTTTTGACAACAACTTTAGTTTAATAGAAAGTTTCGACACACAAAGTAAAGGATATAAATATGCAATATTGAATGATGACGGGCTCTATTTCAGGACTAATAATGGATTGTTTTTGAAGACAATAGATACTGTAAAATTGATTAGTAAAAAATCAATCTCGTCCTTATCTAGCAATGAAGATAACTCGTTAATTGCTGCAGGAACATCTGATGGAAAAGTATTGATTATCAGTAAAGGAGAAATAATCAGTAGTGTTGACACTAAAAAAAACGAGCCAATTTTTGATATTGAATTAGAGTCGACAGATATTATTTATGTTGCAGGTCAGGGGGGGGCCTTAAAGAATATAAAAATGGGTTATTAAAAAACTTAAGTGAAGAAATAACATACAGCATAGTAAAAAGCGATAATGGAATTTATTTTGGAACATCTACATCGTTAATGTTCTACAATACAAAAAACAATAGTACTTCTGAAGTATTTTCTAATAAAAAAGAAATTTACTCCATCGTTGACAGTAATGATTTTTTAACTGCGGCATCACTGAGTGAAGTTATTATATATGAAAAGAAAAACAAGAAGTCATACACCTTAAAAACATCAAATGGAAGTCAGTATGAATATAACTCGCCGAGTGGAATAGAGGTTAATGGTTATATTTTACTTGCTGGTATAAATGGAGTTAGCTTAGTATCTCCAATTAATGCAGTGAACTATATTAATAACAGCAAGATAAACAGAACTGAAATATCAGAATTTTTAGTCTTTAATATAATGCAAGAAAAAGAAAGCAACTTCTTTGACAAAGAAAATCAAAATAAAAATGAAATAACCTTAAAATATTCAGATTATCCATTTTCATTTAATTTTATATCACCTATGTCAGACGACTCCTCTACCAACTACCACTACAGAATGTATGGCCTTTCCGATACATGGATATCAGCAAATGGAACAAACTCTGCTACATATACAAACCTATCGCCAGGTAAATATAATTTTCAAGTATATGCCGTTAACTCCCTTTCTGGTGAAAAAGCAGCAACAAAAGAGCTTACTGTCATAATAACACCTCCTTGGTGGTCATCATTTCAAGCAAAATCGATATATGTAGTAATTACAATATTCATTTCATTTGTGATAGTAAAAGCCATTTTACGTCGTAGGGAGACGCAAAGACAAATTGTCCTCAGTGAAGAAAGATTAAAACTTTCCTTATGGGGAAGTGGTGATGAAATGTGGGACTGGGATATAGAAACTGGCAACATTTTCCGCTCAAATATCTGGGGAGCACTTGAATTTCCGCGTGATGGACATCGCTCGGGTAAATCGGATGAAGAGAGTAATATACATCCAATGGATCAAGAACGTGTTCGAGAAGCGCTCAATAAGCATTTTTATGGTGAAACAGATCATTTTGAAGCCGCATACCGAGTTAAAGGTAAAGACGAAAATTGGGTATGGATCTTAGACCGCGCCAAAATTGTAGAGCGGGATGACAAAGATAATGCCCTGCGTATGACAGGTACGATTAAAAATATTAGTCAATTTAAACAAAAAGAAGAGCAACTAAAACTCTTTGAAAAAGCCATTGAAAATATTTCTGAAGGCATGTTTATCCTAGACAGTGAATACCGTTTTGTCGAAGTTAATGAAGCTTGCTGTAAGATTTCATTACGTAACAGAACTGATTTTATTGGCAACGTACTCACATTTGATTTATATCCTGAAACCTTCTCCACCCAAATCAGGACCATGTTGAAGCAACAAGGTCGCTGGGCAAATGAAGTCGAAGCCGCAAGAGGAGATAAAAGTCACTTCCACATGGAGCTCACTATAGATGCTATCTATGATGAGTTAGGCGAATTGTCACACTATGTCGGGGTTTTTTCGGATATTTCGAGACGGAAACAGCAAGAAGAAGAGCTTAGAAAACTAACCAATAATGATCTCTTAACCGGACTCCCAAATCGCTCCAACTTACAAGTGACCTTAAGTAATCTAGTGAATCGAGAAATAGCCCATGCGTTAATGGTACTTGATCTTGATAATTTTAAACGTATAAATGATTCATTGGGTCACCAGATTGGAGATACATTATTAAAGCTCGTTGCTGCTCGCATTAAGTCATTACTTCCCAAAAACACCAGTATTTACCGTCTAGGCGGAGATGAATTCGCCATTGTATTAGATAAAGGCTCAGATATAAGCGCCAGCGCTGCGATTGCTAACCGTATTATCGAAGGGTTAAAACCCGCTTTTGAAGTGAGTAATGAACAACTAGTCCTAGGATTAAGTATTGGTATAGTGCTATACCCAGAAGATGAGCAAAGTGAGCAAGCATTACTGAGGAAAGCTGACATTGCTATGTACCATGCAAAGTCAGCAGGAGGTAATTGCTATCAGTTTTATTCAGAGTCATTAAATCAACATGCGATTAGGCAGTTAGAAATAGAGAATCTCATACGTGAAGGCTTAAAAGATGATCTATTTGAAGTTTATTATCAGCCTAAGGTTGATCTTAAGCGCGGTAAAATTGCAGGCATGGAGGCTTTAGTCAGATTAAATCATCCAGTACATGGCTTGATACCCCCAAATGATTTTATTCCACTTGCTGAAGAAAACGGTTTAATTGTTGAAATTGGTGAAATCGTCTTACGCAAAGCCTGTTTCGCAGCGCAGAAATGGCGTGAACAAGGAATATTCAGCGGCAGAGTCGCCGTCAATTTATCGTCACGTCAATTTGCACTCCCCGATATCCAACAACGAATAGAGTCAATTTTAAGACTCACCAAACTCCCCGCTTGTCACCTTGAATTAGAAATAACTGAAGGTACTGTCATTAAGCAGCCGGAAACGGCGATTATTGTCATGCAGCAACTGGCTAAAATGGGCGTTAGTTTGGCACTCGATGATTTCGGCACTGGGTACTCGTCCCTTTCATACTTAAAACGTTTCCCGATTCATACTTTAAAAATTGATAAAGCTTTTGTTGACGATATTGATAAGTCTGATCGCGATCTCAAAATGGTCGATTCTATTATCACTATCGCCCATAACATGGGGCTTTCTGTTGTGGGAGAAGGGGTAGAACAAGCAGCACAATTGAATATTTTACGAGCACTCAACTGTGAAGAAATTCAAGGCTATATTTTTAGTAAGGCCATAAAAGAGACCGAATTTACCCTGTTACTCCAAGAAGACATGATAAAGCCAAACACAAAAAGCAACATTACATAATCATTTAACTCTCAATTTGATTGCGATTTACAACATTGGCACAACAAGTGCAATAGCACTATCAGTGTCAATAATAAATCAATATCAACTACCCTGAGAGAGAATTAGAATGATTAAAGGAATCCTAGTAACAGTTACTTTATTATCTTCAATTGGTTTTGTAGCAAATTCTGCAGCACTTGAAGCGACTACCAATTCTGGACAAACTTCGCTTGAAACTACAGGGCATCCTGCGGTCAAATTCAAATCACTCGAAGTTGCTGGTCAACCTGCAGTGAAATTCAAATCACTTGAAGTTGCTGGTCATCCTGCAGTGAAATTCAAATCACTTGAAGTTGCTGGTCATCCTGCAGTGAAGTTCAAATCACTAGAAGTTGCTGGTCATCCTGCAGTGAAGTTCAAACCATTCGAAGTTGCTGGTCATCCTGCAGTGAAATTCAAATCACTTGAAGTTGCTGGTCATCCTGCAGTGAAGTTCAAATCACTAGAAGTTGCTGGTCATCCTGCAGTGAAGTTCAAA